>JAJPHS010000152.1 GCA_021325175.1 Terriglobia bacterium | reverse complement strand
CGGTGCAGGACGCTGAACACCACCGGAACAAAGAATAAAGTCGCCACCGTCGCGAACATCAGGC
The DNA here is from genome assembly GCA_021325175.1 of Terriglobia bacterium. Taxonomy (GTDB): domain Bacteria; phylum Acidobacteriota; class Terriglobia; order Bryobacterales; family Bryobacteraceae; genus Palsa-187. The sequence continues at coordinate 80,083 of JAJPHS010000152.1, read as the reverse complement.
CGCCGATCACCGCGCGGCCCAGCGGCGCGTTCTGCTCGCCGCCTTCGCCCAGGCCCAGCGCCATCGGCACCATGCCGATAATCATCGCCAGCGCGGTCATCAGCACCGGCCGGAAGCGCACGAAGCCCGCCTCGATGGCAGCCTCTTTCGGACTCAAACCGTCAGCCAGCCGTTGCTTAGCGAAGGAGACCACCAGAATACTGTTCGCGGTAGCCACGCCGACGCTCATGATCGCGCCCATCAGCGCGGGAACACTGATGGTCGTATGCCAGACGAACAGACACAACACGATTCCCGCCAGCGCGGCGGGCAGCGCGGTAATAATGATGAACGGATCCAGCCACGACTGGAAATTCACCACGATCAGCGCGTAAACCAGCACAATCGCCAGCGCCAGGCCGTTGAGCAGACCGCTGAAGGAGTTCTGCATCGTCTCGATTTGACCGCGAACCTTCACTTGCGCGCCGCGCGGCAGCTTGCCGCGATTTTCCGCGACGACACGGTTGATGTCGCGCGCCACCGCGCCCAGGTCGCGATCCTGCACACCGCCAAAAATATCGATCACATCCTGAATGTCGTAATGCGACACGACCGCGGGCCCCGCGCCGCGGCTGGTGGTCGCCACGTCGCCCAGAATCTCGTGCCGCCGGTTCGCCGACGCCGAGATGGGAATGTTTTGGAGATCGCTCAGCGACGTCAGCGTGTACTGCGGCGATTGGGTCACGACGTTGTAGCTGATCCCGGTCCTCGGATCCAGCCAGAATTCCGGCGTGGTCTGAAAGCTGCCGCTCAACGAGACCAGCGCGCTGTCGGCGACATCGAGCTGTGTGAATCCGCTCTCGGCCGCCTTGGTGCGATCGACGGTGATATGAATTTTCGGCTGATCGGCCGGCTGTTGCACCCGCAGATCCGCCGTGCCCGGAATCCGCCTCACCTCATCGAGCAGCATCGTCGCGAAGTTGCGCGACGCCTCCGAATCCGGCCCGGATACCTGAATGTCGATCGGCGCCGGCAGGCCGAAATTCAGGATCTGGCTGACGATATCGGCGGGAGTGAAATAGAATGACACGCCGGGGAACAGCTCGGGCAGGCGCTCGCGCACCTCGCGCATGTAGTCCGCCGTCGGCCGGTGATCTTTTTTGAGTTCCACCAGAACGTCCGCGTCCATGGTGCCGATCGGCGCCGACGTGCTGTAGGACATGTTGATCGAACTGTATGGCAGCCCGATATTATCAATCATGCTGGCGATCTCGCCCTGCGGGATAATGCGCCGGATCTCGCTTTCCACTTCATCGCCGATGCGCGCCGTTTCTTCGATCCTGGTCCCGGTCTTGGCGCGGAAATGGAGGTTGAAGCGCCCCGAATCGACGATGGGGAAGAAATCCTGCCCCAGCCAGGGCATCAGCAGGAAGATGGCCCCGCATCCCGCCAGGAAAGCAGGCACGAACAAAGCGCGCCTTCGAACGCAGCCTTCAAGAACATTCCGGTAACTGGAGCGAACCGATTCAAACCCGCGCTCGAACGCCCTCTGGAGGCGCGCCGCGAGATTCCACGCCGGCGGCGGTTCATGATGGTGGCCGCCGGCTTTCAACAAATACATCGCCAGCGTCGGCACCAGCGTCCGCGAAAGCACGTAAGAGGCGAGCATCGCAAACACCACCGCTTCGGCCAGCGGCACGAACAAGTACCGCGCCACGCCGGCCAGGAAAAACATCGGCAGAAAAACGATGCAGATGCACAATGTGGAAACCAGCGCCGGCACCGCGATCTGCGCCGCGCCGTCCATGATTCCCGTGCGCAGATCCTTGCCTTCATCCAGGTTGCGGTCAATGTTTTCGATGGTGACCGTGGCGTCGTCCACCAGGATGCCCACGGCCAGCGCCAGACCGCCCAGGGTCATAATGTTGATCGTTTCCCCCAGCGCGCTCAGCACACAGATCGAGGCCAGAATCGAAAGCGGAATCGAAATGGCGATGATCAGCGTGCTGCGCCAGCTCCCCAGAAACAGCAGGATCATCGCGGCCGTGAGGCAGGCGGCGATAATCGCCTCGCGTACCACGCCGCTCACCGCCGCCCGCACGAAAACGGATTGATCGGCGATCGGATCGATCTTCAGCTCCGGCGGAAGCGTCGCCGCGATCTTCGGCAGCAGCCCTCGTACATCGCGCACGATATCGAGCGTGGACGTCTGGCCGACCTTCATGATGGTCAGCAGCACGCCGCGCTGCCCGTCGCGGCGCACAATATTGGTCTGCGGCGTGAAACCATCGCGTACGTGGGCCACGTCGCGAACGTAGATCGTGGTGTTGCCCACCACCTTGATCGGCAGATCGTTCATCTCCTGGACGCGCCGCGGGCTGCTGTTCAGATCGACGTCGTATTCGAACTCGCCGATCTTCGAGGTCCCCGCCGGCAGGATCAGGTTCTGCTGGGACACGGCCTGCACCACGTCGGCCGGCGACAGCCCCTTGGCCTGGAGCAGGTCCGGACGAATATCGATCATCACCTGCCGCTGTTTGCCGCCGTAGGGCCACGGCATTGCCGCGCCTTTAACCGTCGCCAGCGCGGTGCGGATCTGCTGCGTGCCAAAATCGAAAAGCTGCTGTTCGCTCAGGCCCTTTCCGGACAGCCCCAGTTGCAGAATCGGAACGCTGGAGGCGTTATAGACCAGAAGGAACGGAGGAAACGTACCCGGCGGCATCTGCCTCACGGCCGATTGCGACAGCGCGCTCACCTGCGCCACGGCCATCGGAATCTTCACGCCCGGGTGAAAAAAAATTTTTACGATCGCGCGCCCTTCCACCGTGGTGGATTCGATATGCTCCATATCGTTGACGGTCGTGGTCAGCGATCGCTCGAACTGTGAGGTGATGCGATCCGTCATCTCCTCCGCGCTTAATCCGGTGTAATTCCACAACACCGCGATGATCGGGATATCGACGTCGGGAAATATATCGGTGGCGGTGCGCTGGATTACCAGCGGGCTGATCAGGAGCAGGAGCAGAGCCAACACCACGAAGGTGTACGGGCGGTTGAGCGCTACTCGGACGATCCACATTAGCTACAAACTCCTGATGCTACTTATTTTAATGGCCCCACCGCAGCGCCGTCTCTGTGCCGTTCGGCGTATCATTTTCCTGGAGAAACAGCCGGGTCGCGCCGATCACCGCCTCCGGCTGGTCGCGGTGCGGCGAGTGGCGGCAATCGTCCAGTTTTAATGCCTGGAACCGGCGAATCCGCTGCTCCATCCGGTCGAGCTGCTCCATCGTCGCGTACTCGTCCTCATAACCTTGCACCGCCAGAACTGGAATTGTGATGCGCGAGAGTTCCTCCTCGATGCACCACAAGCGAAACTCCGGCGCGAGCCAAATATCGTTCCAGCCATAGAAAGCCGAGTCCGGATGATCGTGATAGCGCGCCAGCTTCTCGCGCAGCGAGCCCTGCTCATAGTCGCGGCGAATTTCCGCGACGCCGTCCACCGCCATCTGCTCGACAAAAACGTGCGGCGCAAGCGCGATCACCGCCCGCGCCCGATGCGCCGATGCAAAAATCAGCGCGATCGAGGCGCCGTCGCTGTGCCCGAACAGCACCGGACGTTCGATGCCGGTTTTTTCGAGCAGCTCCGGCAGCGCCGCCAGCGCTTCTTCATGAAGATAGCTGGGGCGGCGAGCCTCCGCCAGCGGATCGGATTTGCCGTAGCCGTAACGCGAATAAAGCAGCGCGTTATAACCGGCGGCGCGCGCCAGACGCTCCGGAAAATCGCGCCACAGGGCGATCGAGCCCAGCCCTTCGTGCAGAAAAACGATCACTGGCGCGTCCCGGCTCACTTCGATTCGCTGAAATTCGATCCGATGCCCCGCGACAACGGCAAATTCGCTCATCGTGCGATGGACTTCACCTGCAAATATTCCTCAAGACCGTAAATTCCCAGCTCGCGCCCGATACCGGATTGCTTGTATCCCCCGAACGGAGCGAGCACGTTGAATTTTCCGCCGTTCACGTCCACCTGCCCGGTGCGTATCCGCCGCGCGACGCGCATCGCGCGCTCCGCATCCCCGGACCAGACGCCGCCCGCGAGCCCATAAATCGTATCGTTGGCGATGCGCACGGCTTCGTCTTCGGAATCATAGGGCAGGATCGAAAGAACGGGCCCGAAAATCTCTTCCTGAGCGATGGTCATCGGCGATTTGACGTCGGCAAAAATCGTTGGCTCGACGTAGTATCCCCTGGAAAACGCCGCCGGACGGCCGCCGCCTGTTACCAGACGCGCGCCTTCGCTCTTCCCCTTGGCGATATAGCCTTCGACGCGCTCGCGCTGGGTTTGAGAAACCAGCGGCCCCAGCTTGGTCGCCGGGTCGAGCGGATCGCCCAGCGTCAGCCCGCCGATTGCCTTCGCCGCCAGATCGATCGCCTCCTGCTGCCGATCGCGCGGAACCAGCATTCGCGTCCACGCCGAGCATGTTTGCCCGGAATTGAACATCGCGTTGCGCGCACCGCTTGCAACCGCTTTCTCAAACGGAGCGTCGTCTAAGATCACGCACGCCGATTTTCCGCCAAGCTCCAGCGTCACCCGCTTGATCGTTTCCGCGGCCAGCGTCGAAACCCGCTTGCCCGCACGCACCGATCCGGTGAAGCTCACCATATCGACGCCGGGATGCCGCGCGATCGCCTCGCCCACAACCGGACCATATCCGGTGACGATGTTCAGCACGCCCGCCGGCAATCCGATCGCCATGCACGTTTCGGCAAGGAGCATCGCGTTCAGCGGCGCGATTTCGCTCGGCTTCAGGACCACCGTGCATCCGGCCGCGAGCGCCGCCGCGACTTTCGCCATGATCTGATGCAGCGGATAATTCCACGGCGTGATCGCCCCGGCAACGCCCACGGGCTCGCGAACCACCAGCGAATTGCCGATCTCATGCTCGAACTTGGCGTCCCGCAGGATCTGCGCGTAGCTGGCCGTAACGTTGATCGGCAGGCCGGCCTGCACCGCCGTAGCCATCGATATCGGCGTGCCCACCTCCATCGCGATCGTTTGGGCCAGTTGATCCGCGCGATCCTTCAGCGCCGCCGATAATTTTTCGAGCCACGACGCGCGCTCCTCGCGCGAGGTCTGGCTCCAGCCATCAAAAGCGCGCCGCGCCGCTTCCACCGCGCGATCCACATCCTCGGGAGTTCCTTCCGGAACCGTTCCGATAACCTCCTCGGTCGAAGCCGAAAGCACGTCGATTTTGTTGCGACCCGCCGGCGCCTGCCACCGGCCATTGATATAAAGCTCCGTGAAATTCATGGGTAAAGTTCAATTCTCGCAGAATCGCACCCCGCCGCCACTTAGCGCGGAGCGTCGGCGTTCAGGCGCGTAGGCCGCAGGTCGAACCAGCCTGTCATCTGTTGTTCGGTCCGCAGCAGATCCTGAAGCGTGGTCTTGCCGAGCACGTCGTCCAGCGCGCCCTGCACCTTGCGCCACAGCGTGCGAATCGAGCAGTCGGTGGTGTGCGCGCACACATGCGCGCTGCCGGAATGACTTTCGCAGAAGTCTTTTTCAAACATCCGCCCGCCCAGCGCCGCCATCACTTCGCCGATCACGATCGCGCGGGCCGGCCGCGCCAGCGAATAGCCGCCGCCTTTGCCGCGCGCGCTCGAAATAAATCCGCCTTGCCGCAAAATGCGCAGCAGTTTGGCGGTATAGGCCGGCGAAATCCCCTCCGCCTCGCTGATTTCGGGAATCGTCAGCGCTCCGCCTTCGCCCTGCCGGCCGATTTGCAGCAGGCAGCGGACCCCGTATTCTTCGTGCGAGGTCAACTTCATTTTTGCAATCTCACCGCGGGCACCACGTCAAACCCCAAATCGAAGCCGAGCGCGAGTTTCGCCGCGTCCGACATCATCTCCCGGCTCCAGGGCGGATCCCAAACCAGCTCCAGCTTCACCGCCGTGACGCCCGGAATCGCGCGAATTTTTTCCTCCACCTCACCCGGCAGAACGCCCGCCACCGGACAGCCCGGCGCCGTCAGCGTCATCTTGATCTGCGCCTCGCCCGCCTCGTTCGCCGACAATTCGTAAATCAGGCCAAGATCGTAGATATTCACCGGAATTTCCGGATCGTAAACCGTCCGCAGCGCCTCCACGATCTTGTTCTTGAGCGCGTTCATTCGGTCGACACCTTTTCCCGCGAATTTTCCAGCGCCGCTTTCAGCGTGTGCCAGGCGAGCGTCGCGCACTTCACCCGCGCCGGAAATTCCCGCACCCCCGAAAACACCGCAAGCTTGCCCAGACCGGAAGAATCCGCCGCATCGCTCGTAAGCAGCTCATGAAACCGTTCGAACAATTTTTCCGCTTCCTGTTTCGTCCGGCCCTTTAAGACTTCCGTCATCAGCGACGCCGAAGCGGTCGAGATCGCGCAGCCGGAGCCGGCGAACTTGGCCTCCTCAATGCGGTCATCCTCGATCCTCAGCTCCAGCGTCAGCCTATCGCCGCACAGCGGATTGAATCCCTCCGCCGCGGCGGTCGCGTTTTCCAGTCGGCCCGTGTTTCGCGGGCGCTTGGAATGATCGAGAATGATTTCCTGGTACAGCTCGTCGATCACGCGAACATCTCCTTGGCTTTGTGGATCGCCCTCACCAGCGCGTCCACGTCCTCGCGCGTATTGTAAAAGGCGAAGGAGGCGCGCGTCGTTGCCGGAATCCCGAACCAGTCCATCAGCGGCTGCGCGCAATGATGCCCGGTGCGCACGGCAACCCCGTAGCGGTCCAGAATCGTGCCGGCGTCGTGCGGATGAATCCCTTCGAGCACGAACGAAATCACCGCCGCCTTGCGCCGCGCCGTGCCGATGATGCGCAGCCCGTCGATTTTTTCCAGTTCCCGCGTGGCGTAACCAAGCAGCTCGTGCTCATAGCCGCCGATGTTGTCGATCCCGATCTCGTTCACGTAATCGATCGCCGCCGCAAGCCCGACCACGCCCGCAATATCCGGCGTGCCGGCTTCGAATTTATAGGGCGGCGTGTTATACGTCGTTTTTTCAAAGGTCACGGTGCGAATCATGTCGCCGCCGCCCTGATACGGCGGCATTGCTTCAAGCAGAGCCGATTTTCCGTAAAGCACGCCAACCCCGGTCGGGCCGTAAAGCTTGTGGCTCGAAAAAACGTAAAAATCGCAGTCGAGCTCGCGCACGTCAACCTTCATATGCGGAGCCGCCTGCGCCCCGTCGACCAAAACCGTAATGCCGCGGGCGTGCGCCGCCGCCGCGACTTCGCGGACCGGAAGAATCGTGCCCAGCACGTTCGAAATATGCGCCATCGCCAGCAGCTTCGTGCGCTCGGTGAACTCGAACTTCTCCACTTCCCCGCGGTCGTTCACCGGCGCCACGCGCAAGCGCGCCCCGCGTTCCTCGCACAGCATCTGCCAGGGGACAATGTTTGAATGATGCTCCAGCGCCGTAATTAAAATTTCGTCGCCCGCGCCGATATTCCTGCGCCCCCACGTCTGCGCCACCAGATTGATTCCTTCGGTCGTGCCGCGCGTGAAAACGATTTCGTGCGCGTCCGCCGCGCCGAGGAAGCGCTGGACCTGAACGCGCCCCTGTTCATACAGCCGCGTCGAGCGCTCGCTCAACGCGTGCACGCCGCGATGGATGTTCGAATAATCGGAGGAATAAAACCGGCTGATCGCGTCGATCACGGCCCGGGGCTTTTGCGCGCTGGCGGCGTTGTCCAGATACGCCAGAGGGTGCCCGTGCACCAATTGGCGCAGGATCGGAAAATCCTTGCGGATTTCGGCGGCGTCGAAACTTTTTACAGCGTTGGTCACAAAAATCTCCCCAGATACTCGCGCAGATCCGCCGCTTTCACGCCGTCGATAATTTCCCGCGCGAACGCCTCGATCAGCATGCGCCGCGCCTCCTCGATGCCGATTCCGCGCGAGCGCAGATAAAAAATCGATTCGCCATCGAGCTGCCCCACCGTCGCGCCGTGCGTGCAGCGCACATCGTCGGCGAAAATTTCAAGCTGCGGCTTGGTGTTGATCGTCGCCTCTTCGGATAAGACCAGATTCTTGTTGATCTGCTTGGCGTCCGTCTTCTGCGCGTCGGGGCGGACCAGGATTTTTCCGTTGAAAACCGCGCTCGAACGGCCGTCAAGAATGCCTTTGTATAGCTCGTGGCTGGTGCCGTGAGGCTTGGCGTGATCGATCGTCGTGCGGGTATCCACGTGGCGCGCGCCATCGGCCAGATACAGACCATTCAACGTGCATTCCGAGCCTTGATCGAGCCTCGCCACGATTTCGGTCCGCGCCAGCGCGCCGCCGAACGCGAAATTTCGCGACGTCACCACCGAATCGCGCCCCTGCTCGATCCACACCGTCGAAATGTGAAACGCCTCTTCCGATTCGCGCTGGATTTTGCAGTGCTCCACCACGGCCCCGTCGCCCGCGCTGATCTCGGTGAGCGCGTTGGTGAAATAACTTCCCGTTCCCAGGTAGCACTCGACAATGGACGCCTGCGCGCCTTCCTCAACCACCACCAGATTTCGCGGCGTGGAGAACGTGGCCCGCTCGCCGGGGATCGAAAGATAAATAAAATAGATCGGCTGCTCGACCACCGCGCGCGCCGGCACGCGCAACAAAGCTCCGCCGTCGGCGAAGGCCGCGTTCAACAAAATAAACGGCTTCGAGGAATCGGCGTAGCGCGGCTGGACGTCGCGCAGATTTTCGAGCATCGCGCTTCCCGCCGATAAAAAAGGAGCGAAAAAGCCGTTCACGAAAACCATCCGCGGGGTCTTGCCTGGCAAACCGGCCAGCAATCCGGACTCGCCGGCATCGGCCGCATAGCCCGGATCGGCCGGCTCGAAATTCATGCGCGCCAGAGCCTTCAGGCTGGTAAATTTCCAATCCTCGTCGTGCTCGTCCGGAAATCCCGCCGCCAGGAATCGCTCGAACGCCGCGCGCTGCGCTTCGCTGTGCTCGGTGCGCTCGAACGCGTCCAGATACAGCGCCAGCTCGCGCGCAACCGCTTCAGCGGGCATCGGCCGTCTCCCATTCCAGGCCCGCGTAGCCGCGCTCCTCGAGCTCCAGCGCCAATTCCTTTCCCCCGCTGCGCACGATTTTTCCTTCCGAAAGCACGTGCACGAAATCCGGCTGGATGTAATTCAGCAGGCGCTGATAGTGCGTCACCAGAATCATCGACCGCTGGGGCGACCGCAGCGCGTTCACGCCTCTGGAAACAATTTTCAACGCGTCAATATCAAGACCCGAATCGGTTTCATCAAGGATCGCCAGCCTCGGCTCCAGCACCGCCATCTGAAAAATCTCGTTCCGCTTCTTCTCGCCGCCGGAAAATCCCGCGTTCACCGGACGATTCAGCAGCGCCTGATCCATCTCCATCAGCTTCATGCGCTCCTTGACGACGTTCAGAAAATCCATCGCGTCCAGCTCCGGCAGCTCGCGGCTCTTGCGGATCTGATTCAGCGCGGCCTTGAGGAAATAAAGATTGCTGACGCCGGGAATCTCCACCGGATACTGAAACGCCATGAACACGCCATCCCGCGCCCGATCCTCGGGAGACATTTCAAGCAGATTTTTTCCATCAAAGGTGACCGATCCATCGGTTACGACGTAGGTATCGCGCCCGGCTAAAACCTGCGCCAGCGTGCTTTTGCCCGATCCGTTGGGACCCATGATGGCGTGAACCTCCCCGGTCCGCACCGTCAGATCAATCCCTCTCAGGATCTCCTTTTACTTCACCCGCGCATGCAAATTCCGAATTTCCAGCACTTATCCAACGCTCCCTTCCAGGCTCACTCCCAGCAATTTCTGCGCTTCCACCGCGAACTCCATCGGAAGTTCGCGAAAGACTTCCTTGCAAAATCCGTTGACGATCATGCCCACCGCGTCTTCGGTTGAAATGCCGCGCTGGCGGCAGTAAAAAATCTGGTCCTCGCCGATTTTGGACGTCGAAGCTTCATGCTCCACCTGCGACGAGGTATTCTTCACTTCGAGATACGGAAACGTGTGCGCGCCGCATTTATCGCCGAGCAGCAGCGAATCGCACTGCGAATAATTCCGCGCCCCCGCCGCGCTCTTCTGAATCTTCACCATGCCGCGATAGGTGTTCTGGCCGTGGCCGGCGGAAATTCCCTTGGAAACGATGGTGCTTCGCGTATTCCTGCCGATGTGAATCATCTTCGTTCCGGTGTCGGCCTGCTGATAATGATTGGTCAGCGCGACGGAATAAAATTCGCCCACCGAATTTTCCCCCAGCAGCAGACAGCTCGGATATTTCCAGGTGATCGCCGATCCGGTCTCGACCTGCGTCCAGGAGATTTTCGAGTTGACGCCCGCGCATTTTCCGCGCTTGGTCACGAAGTTATAAATCCCGCCCTTGCCTTCCTTGTCGCCGGGATACCAGTTCTGGACGGTCGAATACTTGATCTGCGCGTTGTCGAGCGCCACCAGCTCCACCACCGCCGCGTGAAGCTGATTCGAATCGCGCATCGGCGCCGTGCAGCCTTCCAGATAACTGACGTAGGCGCCTTCATCGGCAATGATCAAAGTTCGCTCAAATTGACCCGTATTTTGCGCATTGATGCGAAAATACGTCGATAATTCCATCGGGCAGCGCACGCCCTTGGGGATATAGCAGAAGGACCCGTCGCTGAACAACGCCGAATTGAGCGTCGCGAAGAAATTATCGGTGTACGGCACCACCGACCCGAGATATTTCCGCACCAGCTCCGGATGCTCGCGAACGGCTTCCGAGAACGAACAGAAAATAATTCCCAGCTCCCCGAGCTTCTCTTTAAACGTCGTCGCCACCGAAACGCTGTCGAACACTGCGTCTACGGCCACCCCCGCCAGCAGTTCGCGCTCGCGCAGCGGGATCCCCAGCTTATCGTAGGTCTTCAGCAGTTCTGGATCCACTTCATCCAGGCTTTTCGGCCGGTCCTTCTTCGATTTCGGCGCGGAATAGTAAACAATGCTTTGATAATCGATGGGCGGATAATGAACGTTGGCCCAGGTTGGCTCTTTCATGGTCAGCCAATGCCGGTACGCCCGCAGCCGCCATTCGAGCATGAACTCGGGTTCCTGCTTTTTCGCCGAGATCAGCCGGATGATGTCCTCGTTCAGTCCTGGAGGCACGGATTCGGCGTCGATCTCGGTGACAAAACCCCACTTGTACTCGCGCGAGGCGAGTTCTTCAATCGTGCTGGTCTGAGTACTCATTTGTCCCTTGCACTCTTCACTTTATCGAATCTGTACTTTTGAGTCAAGATTCGCTAAGATGGTTTCACGAATGGCGGAAAAAACTGCAAAATGGCCTCAGAACGTCCCCGGCAAGTATTATGTGGACGAAAGCTGCATCGCCTCGGATTTTTGCATCGCCGCGGCGCCCAATAACTTCAAAATGGATGACAGCGGGCACGCTTACGTGTTCAAGCAGCCGGAAAACGAGGAAGAGGAGCGGCAATGCCGGGAAGCGCTGGCCGGGTGTCCGGTTTGCGCCATTGGCGATAATGGAATCGGAAATGATTGACGTCACTCCAAAAGCGGCGGAGCGCATTCGGGCGCTGCTCCAAAAAAACCAGTGCGAGGGTGGATTGCGACTGGGAGTGGTCGGCGGCGGATGCTCCGGGCTGAGTTACAAATTTAAGCTGGAACCGAAACCCAAACCGAACGATAACATTTTTGAATACAATGGGGTACAGGTGTTCGTCGATCCCAAAAGTTACCAGTATCTGAAAGGTCTCACGCTCGACTATACCGAATCGCTGATGGAAAATGCCTTCGTTTTTCGCAATCCTAATGCGAAACGTCACTGTAGCTGCGGAAAGTCGTTCCTGACTTGAGCAGTTACGCCGGTTACCGCCACCAGCGCGTGACCACGGGAGCACGTTTTACCGTCTTTACCCGCCGAGTGCTTTTCACGTTAAGGATCCGCGCTTCCGCTTCGAGATCCGAAAGGATGCGTTCCTGGCGCGAAAGAGCGCGATCGAGCGCTCGCGCCTGGGTGAGCAGGGCGGCGAATTCGGCAGTCAGTTTGGCGATCGGCGGTTCCTGGAAGACATAGCGCGCGATCTCGGTCCCGCCTTTGGTCCGCGCCGACGTCAACCGGACCTGCACATCGGAGCTGGTGATGGCATAGGTAACGTCGGAAAGCGGCTTGGACACTACCAGCGTGGTCCGGCGCTGGCCGTCCAGAATCTCGAGCGTCGCGCCTTCGGCCGCCAGCCGGCTCCATCCGATCCGCAACTGCCCGCTTTGTTCGCGCATGGAAAGCGCCAACGGATCCTGACGGCTAAATATCTGATAGAAAAAAAGAACCGCGCAGGTTGAGCCAAGGGCTCCAGCCAGCATCGCCGCGCACACCTTCAGCCATTGCCGGCGCGGCTGAGGCGCGTATGCCAGCGCAAGTTCGAAGGACGCGGATCCCAATCGAGCCACCCTCCTTGGCGAATCTCGACTGCCGGGAAAGTGGTAATGCAACTCGCATTCCGCCGTTAACCCTTAATCTTCTTCGACCGGCCCGCCGATGGGAGGTATCAGGCCGCTCTCAAGTGGAATGGCCGTGCCATTGCTACAATGAAGACAGGCATGCGCAGTTGCTTTCTTGTCATACTGCTGGCACTGCCGGCGCTCGCCGAGCATGATCAGCCGCGCATTTTGGAAAGAATCGCTCCCGAATACACGGATGAAGCTCGTCTGGCGCGTCTGGAAGGATCGGCGCTGGTGTCGCTGGTGGTCGCCGAGGACGGCAGCTTGCGCGACGTTCACGTTACACAGCCGATCGGACTGGGACTCGACGAAAAAGCCGTCGACGCCGTAAAACACTGGCAGTTTGCTCCGGCGATTGAAGGCGAGCGGCCGGTTCAGACGATGACGCGCGTCAAAGTCAATTTCCGTCTGCTGATCCGCCGCGAAGACTGGCACCTTACCCGAGCAACGTTTGAAGCACCGGACGGTGCGAGCGAGCCGGTAATCGTGAGCGCGCCTTATCCCGAGCCCGATAAATCGCCCGAGCCCAGCATGGTCAAGGTTTCTTTCGATGTGGACACGGAAGGCGTGCCCAGAAACATCACGGTGAGCGAATCGAGCGATGAAAAATCGGCCCGCGACGTCACCCGGTTCCTCGCCGGCTGGCGATTCCAGCCGGCGATGGCGGCGGGCGGCGCGGTCGCCTCGCGCGCGACGTTAATTTTCGCGGCCGGGGCAGCCGAGGTGTCCGAGTAGCCGCTTCGAAACGTCTAACCCGTGGAATACACTGGAGACGTATGACACCGGAGCTGGAAAAGCTAGAAAAAGAGCTCGGCCATACGTTTGGCGACCGGCAGCTGCTGGAACGCGCGCTCACCCACAAATCCAGGGTTTACGAAAAGACCGCCGGCCAGCCCGCCACGGACAATGAGCAGTTGGAGTTTTTGGGCGACGCTATTCTCGGCTTCGTGGTCAGTGAAAGCCTGGTCCGCCGTTATCCTTCGTATCCGGAAGGGCGGCTGTCCAAACTAAAGGCGCACCTGGTGAGCGCCGCGCGGCTGCATGAAGTGGCGCAGGAGCTTTCCCTCGGCGATTTCCTGATTCTCGGGCGCGGCGAAGAGATGAGCGGCGGCCGCGAAAAAAAAGCTCTGCTCGCCGATGCCGCTGAAGCGCTGATCGCTGCGCTTTATCTCGATGCCGGCCTCGAGGCCGCGCGCCAGTTTATCGAAAACCGCGTGGTCGGAGCGCTGCATTCCGATGAGAATGGTGAAGACGCCGCCGTGACCGATTACAAGAGCGCGCTTCAGGAAATGGCCCAGGCATTAAAGCTTCCGCCGCCGCGCTACATCATTATCGGCGAGGATGGTCCGGAGCATTCTAAAACGTTCACCGTCGAGGTTCGCCTGGGTAAGGAATGGATCAGCCAGGCGCAGGGGCTGTCGAAGAAAAGCGCGGGCCAGCGCGCGGCCCAGCAGATTTTGCAGCAGTTGACGGAGTGGGGACGGTAGTTTGGGCGGCATCAACGCGATGCGCCTGGTGGAGTATCACTCATGAAAAATTTCCTTCTCGGATTCCTCATCGGACTGTTGTTCGTCCTGATTGCCGCTGGCCTTCTCGCCTACGGCGCCGTGCACGCGGGCGAGCGCAAGGTGAGCATTCCCGATAACGCGGCCCTGGTCCTTCATCTCGACGGCGATCTGCCGGAACAGCCTCCGGTGGAGCTGCCGATTCCACTGCTTTCCCAACGCCAGCCGCCCACCATGCTCGAAGTCTGGCAGATGCTACGCAAGGCCGCGGTCGATTCGCGGATTAAGGCGCTGGTTTTGGAGCCGCGCAATCTCGGAATCGGCTGGGCCAAGCTGGAGGAGCTGCACGACGATATTGTCGCGTTCAAAAAATCCGGCAAACCAGTCTACGCCTATCTGCATGGGGCCGGCTCGCGCGAATATTACGTTTCAACGGCGGCCGACCGCATCTACATGGCGCCGGAAGACGAGCTCGATTTGAAGGGACTGGCAGTCGAGCTGATGTTCTTTAAAGGAACGCTCGATAAGCTCGGCGTTGATATGGAGTTCGAGCACATCGGCAAATACAAGGACGCGCCGGATGAGTTCACCCGCACCACTCCCACGCCGGAAACGATGGAGGTGATGAACGCGATCCTCGATCAGTACTACGGTAATCTGGTGAGCGTCATGGCGGAATCGCGCAAGCGTACTCCGGACCAGATCCGCGCCGCGATGGACAACGGACCGTTCGTCGGCAAGGAAGCTGTCGCCAACGGCCTGATTGACGAGTTGATCTACGAGGATCAAATGTACGGCAAACTCAAGGATCAGATCAGGACCGGAATCCAGCGGGTGGGCGATCAGGATTATCTTCACGCGCAGGTGGCGGGCATGGAAGGCTCGACCAAGATCGCCTATATCGTCGGCCAGGGCGACATCACGCGCGGCGGTCCAAATGAGCAAGACAGCGGCGACGGAATCACGGCGTTTAGCATGGTGCGCCTGCTCCGGCGGGTGGCGAACGATTCCTCGATTAAAGGCGTGATCTTCCGCATCGACTCGCCGGGGGGCGACGGCATCGCTTCCGACGATATCCTTCACGCCGCGAAAGATCTCGCCGCGAAAAAGCCGATGGTGATCTCCATGTCGGATCTGGCGGCGTCGGGCGGATATTTCATCGCCATGACCGGCGACCCGATTATTGCCTATCCCAACACGCTCACCGGCTCGATCGGCGTTTTCTTCGGCAAGCCCGATCTCAAGGGCTTGTACGAGAAAATCGGCATCACCAGCACGACCATCAAGCGCGGCCAGTTCGCCGATATCGACACCACCACCCGTCCGTTAAACGACGTGGAACGGCAGAAACTGCGCGCGGAGCTGGAGGTTTTCTATCGCGGCTTCGTCGAGCGCGTGGCCGAGGCGTTGAAGCGTCCTTACAATCAGGTGGAACCGCTGGCGCAGGGACGCGTTTGGGTGGGGGCGCAGGCGCGGCAAAACGGATTGATCAGCGATCTTGGGGGCATCGACCGCGCGGTGGACCTCATCAAGCAGCGGCTGAAGATTCCGGCATCGCAGAAAATCTCATTGGTGACGTATCCCCCGCGGCGCACCTGGCTCGATCTGCTGCTCAGCCGGTCCGATGACACGGCGGCGATTGACGCGGCGATCGAGAAGCACTTGAACACGCTCGCGCCCGGCTTGCCAATCCACGCCTTGCTGCATGGCGGAGTGCTACGGTTGATGCCCTACGGAATCAACGTCCATTGAAACGTGGCGGGGCCGCTCCAGGCGCAAGCCGATCCAGTCTTCGCACAGCAAAATCGAATTCGCCGGATTGTTGGGCGCGTACTTGATGCTGGCGATCGAGCCGATCAAACGGGCGGGTTCGGCCGGAAGGCGCTCGCGCAGAGCACCGATGTCCTGCGACGCCTCATACTGCACGCCGCGCACCGAGTAGCTGTAGTAAATCGCGTCGCCGGAGGCTTCGGTGATGGTCGCATCGCCCAGGCGGCCGGTGCGGTTCACGTTCAGGCGGCGCTTCTTCTCGCGCTTTTCCGGATCCGATCTGAGGCGGGTGGCAAGGTAAACCGCCAGCGCGATCAGAGCGGCGGATAAGCCGCACAATGCGGCGATCTCAACTCTGGCGGGCATCTCTTCGCTGCGCGTACGGGAACGCGGAACTTCGGATACCTCCATTATGCGCCATTTTCGCGGCAACTCCCAAAAATTGCGCTAGAGCAGCTCCCGCGGATCGTCGATCCAATAATCCGGGTTGAATTTCGCCAGCTCCGCGGGATCGCCATAGCCGTATCGGACCGCGCAGATCTTGACGCCGGCGCGCCGCCCTGCTTCCATATCCGCCGGCGCATCGCCCACCAGCAGGCACTCCTCCGGCGCGGCGCCGAACACCTCCAGCGATTTCATCAGCACATCCGGCTCCGGTTTCGCCGGGAAGCCATCAGTGCCCTGGACATGATCGAAATGCCGCGCCAGGCCGAACTGCTCCAGCATGGCGCGGGTGCTCTGCGTGCCCTTTGTGGTCGCGGTGGACTTGCGCCCGCCCAGACGGCTCAACATCTCCGGCACGCCCGCGATCACGGACGTCGCGCCATGCTTCCTTTCGCGATAGACCTCGCGATAGGCGGCCAACATCGGCTCCATCGCCTCGCGCGGATAGCCGAGGTCGAGAAAAAGATCGAACAGGTGCCTGCCAATGTAGCGCCGGAGGAAAGCATCCTCCACATCCTCGCGCCCGCGGTCCTTGAGGACCGAGCGAACGGCCCCGCAGATATCGCAGGCCGAATCCATCAGCGTGCCGTCGACGTCGAAGAGGTAAACCGGAAACGAGGGGATCACATCTCCCATTGAAACGCGAAATTCGCCGTTTCGCCGGTCGGGCAAAGACGGCGATGCGTTTCAGGTATCTCGCGGGCGCTCCTCATCGAGGTATTCGGCGGGAACATCGTCCTCGGGAACCTCCCTGGTGTGGACTTCGGCCACATCGGGATCGGGAGCATTCTCAATTCCGTTAATCACTTCGGCTTCAAAGGACTGGCCTTCTTCGGCCAGTTCCTCCACGCTCTCCGGCCCGACATCGGCTTCATCCGGCAGGCCCTGAGTGTCACCGGATTGGCCGGCCGAGACAGGAGTGGCTCCTTTTTTCTTTCGGGGATTGACGGGTGTGATCGGCTCGATTCCACCGTTGGTTGACTTCGCCATGCGTTTGCCGGAGCAAATGCGCTGCCATGGCGCTAGTCTGCAAAGCCGAAACGTTCGACGATCAACGATGCTTGTCTTGTTCGGGCGATTTCGCTGGTTCGCTGGATTTTTTCACCTGACTGACCTGCGTCGCCGGCTCGACTTTTTTGCCCGGCTCGGGCTTGACGTCCGCTTTCGCCTCCGGCGTCGCGGCTTGGACTTGGGCCTGCTGTTGCGGCGCCGCCTGAATCGGGATGCTGATCGGCGCGCCGGGCTGCGGCAGATCCTCCAGCTTCATCTCGATCGTTTCAACTGTGGGCTCCGCGTTGTCGACCGTCGTGTCCGATGGGTCCTTGATCAGGACATACAGCGGTTGCTCAAGCAAAGTTGGATTATCGCCCTTGGTCAGGCACAGGATCTGCATCCGTCCCGGCTTGGCGAAGGGCGGGACGCGGACCTTGATATAGCTGTCTTTTTGCTCGAGCACCTTCATCTTCATGTCGAACTTGTGATCGGTGAGGTAAACCTCGTCGATGCGGTTTTCGCTAAGGCTGACGCCGGAGATAATCAGCGTGTCTCCAGGTTTCGCCGTTCGGGCCGAGATCGCGTTCATCTCCGGCGCATGATTGCCGTCGGAGGCCAATCCGGGGACGCTCACCAGGGAACTGGCGATGAGAACAAGGGGGGTAAGCGATAAGAGTCTCATAGTCCTGGTACCTCTTTACCAACACTAAGATCGGAGGGGAAGAGGCGCAATAGGAAAATGGTCCCGACTCGCTACGATAGATCGCTGAGCAGGGCGTGAGGGGAATACACTATCCGGCGACTTAAGAAATACCGTTGTTTTTCAGAAATAGCGGCGAAGTTCGGTGAAGCGCCGGATTTGGATGAACCGCCCGCCGGAGGCGCCGCGCAGATCCTGGTTTTCGAGCATCCAGGTATGCGGATGCGGGATCAGCACCGCGTTTAATCCCGCCTCCAGCGCAGGGTTAATGTCCGATTTCGGCGAATTTCCGATCATCCACGTGGCCGGCGGATCGAAAAAGCGCTCCTCGGCCAGCCGCCGGTACGCGAAGACGTCTTTTTCCTTCACGATCTCGGTATGGGCGAAGTAGCGCGCGAGCCCGGAGCGATCGATCTTCAGCCGCTGCTCCTCGGGGTGGCCCTTGGTGAACAGGGTCAGGGTGTGGCGCGATGCCAGCTCCGCCAGCGTTTCCTCCACTCCTTCGATCAACTCGACGGGCTGTTCGAGAATCCGTTCGGCAAGCGACATCACATGGAGCAGATCGTCCGGGCGAATTTCCCGCTCTGCCAGATGCCGATACGCCTGCTGCAAATTTCGCCCGAAGTTGCGGGAGCCGTATCCGTGAATTTTCGCGTTCACGCTCTCAATTTCGTTTAAAACTTCGCGGACCTGGGTTGCGGTGAGCCGCGAATGATTCAGAAAATCGCAGAACTGGTCAAACGCTTTTTCGAAATAGATATTATTTTCCCAAAGCGTGTCGTCGGCGTCGAAAATCAGGGCGATCATTCGTGAAAGCCGCGCCCGTGGCCGTTTCGCGGCGCTACATCCTTCACGTGCTGGATGCGCTTCTGCTTGATGAGGAAACCGGGGAGAAATTCGGCGATTTGCTTGAGGCGCTCGGTTTCGCTGCGCGTGGCCAGCAGAATCTGGCGGAAGGTCAGGTCCGTGACTGGCGCGGCCAGCTTGAAGCTCAGCCGCGGGTTCGCCGCTTCCTCTTTTTCGAGCGGACGGCTGGAGCTCAGCGCCTGTAGCTGGTTGTAGCTGTCGATGGCGCGGCGCTGCAAATCCTCGGGCGCCGGGCGCGACTCCTCGTCATCGAAAAATTCGACGGCGCCGCGCAGGTACGGGCGCTCGTCGTTGAGCAGCATGATCTCAAACCTGCGGTGGCCGCGCGTCAAAATGTCCATGCGGCCGTCCGGGTACTCGCGCAGAACTTTGTCGATGGTGGCGGTGCAGCCGGTGTTCACGATCCCTTTTTCATTGGCCAGCACGACGCCGAACTCCAGGCGCTCGCGCAGCACCTCGCCGATCATTTCCTTGTAGCGATCCTCGAAAATGTGCAGCGGAAGCTCCGCGCCGGGCAGCAGAACCATCTGGAGCGGAAAAAGCGGCAAAAGTCCCTGCTGCATGCTACTATTATGGCTTTCGCGCACCTGTTTTTGCGCTTTCAATGATCCTCAAGCTCAAGCGGACGCCCGCCCTTTACCTTGTCGGATTCATGGGCTGCGGCAAATCGACCGTCGGCCGCATTCTGGCCGGCGAGCTCGGCTGGAAATTTGTCGATCTGGACGAGGAAATCGAACGGCGCGAAAAAACCAGCATCGCCGAACTTTTCGATCAGCGCGGCGAAGCGGCGTTTCGCGAAATCGAATCGGATGCGCTGCGCGAGCGCGTGCATCAGGCGCAGATGGGGCGGCCGCAGGTGGTCGCGCTCGGCGGCGGAGCGTTCTTGTCCGAGGAAAATTTCGAACTGGTAACCAATAACGGCGTCACCGTATGGCTCGATTGCCCGCTGGATCGCATCCGGCAGCGGATCAACGGCCAGACGCAGCGCCCGCTGGCGCGTGATGCGGAAATGCTCGAAAAACTGTTCGAAAAGCGCCGGGCAGCCTACGCTCGCGCGGATTATCGCGTGGAGGTGGTGGACGATGATCCCGCCGCCGCCGTGAAGTCCGTGCTGGCCCTGCCTTTATTTAAATGAAGGACGCGCTGGCGATCTTTCGCGCCGCCTTGCGCGCGGCCGATCCGGAGGAAGCGGTTTATCGCCATCTGCGGCGCGAAGCCGATACGCTGATCGCCGGCGGCCGGCGCTATTCCCTGAAGCGGTTCGATCGCGTCCATGTAATCGGAGCCGGGAAAGCCGGCGCGGCGATGGCCCGCGCGGTGGAGCGCGTCCTCGGAAAAAATATCTGCGGCGGATTCGTCAACGTCCCGGAAGGCGCTTCGCTTGGCGCGCGGCGCGTGACGCTGAATTCGTCCGGCCATCCCGTTCCGGACGAACGCGGGCTGTCCGGCGCGCGCCGCATCGAGCAGATCGCGCGCTCGGCAACCTCGCGCGATCTGCTGATCTGCGTCATCTCCGGCGGCGCGTCCGCGCTGCTGCCATCCCCCGCCCATCCGGTGACGCTTGACGACATGCGCCGCGCGACCACGCAGCTTCTCGCCTGCGGCGCCACCATTCATGAATTGAACACGATCCGGAAACATCTGGAAACGCTCAAGGGCGGCCAGCTCGCGCGGATGGCCGCGCCGGGGCGCGTGATTTCGCTGATCCTTTCCGATGTCGTGGGCGACGATCTCGACGTGATCGGCTCCGGCCCCACGGTGGGCGACACCTCGAGCTTCGCCGATGCGGCGCGCATTTTCGAAAAATACGGAGTCGCGCCGCCCAAATCAATTGCCGCGCGCATCGCGCTCGGAGCGCGCGGGGAAATTCCGGAAACGCCGCGCGCGGCGGAAATCAGGAACGTGCACAACCTGATCGCCGGAAGCAACCGCCTGGCGATCGACGCCGCGGCAGTGAAGGCGCGCCAGTTGGGCTATCGCACCATGGTGCTGTCGACGTTTGTTGAAGGCGAAACGGCCGATGTCGCGAGGACGCACGCGGCAATCGTGAAAGAAATTCTGACCCGCAGCCGCCCGCTTCGCCCGCCGGCGTGCATTTTGTCGGGAGGCGAAACGACGGTCACGCTGCGCGGCGCGGGCCTGGGCGGACGGAATCAGGAATTTGTGCTGGCGGCCGCGATCGCGCTCGAACGATTCCGTCCATTCACGATCCTGAGCGCGGGCACCGACGGCATCGACGGTCCGACCGATGCGGCGGGAGCGATCGCAAGTCAAGATACGCTGAGCTGCGCGAGCGCCATGGGTCTGGATCCGCGCGAATATCTTCGCCACAACGACTCGTATCGCTTCTTCGAGCGCGCGGGCGGCCTGATCAAGACCGGCCCGACGGGCACCAATGTGATGGATGTACGTGTGATCCTGATCGTATAATTCTGCGGCCAAAAACAAAGCAGGGCAGGAACCGAGGAGTCCGGGTGACCGAAGTCAGCCTGCGGGGCGTGCAGATCTCCCCGCCTTCGGATCTCCTCGCGTTTCCTGCCCTGAAGCCGCCGGGTCGGAGGGGCCGGCGGCTATCTCGTGATAAACCTTACCGCTCGCCCGGACCCGACGGAACGTTCCTCGCCGATTCCGTCTCCGGCACCCATAGCTTCACTTCCACGCGCCGGTTCTGCTTGCGTCCCTCCCGGGTTTTATCATCGGCGACCGGCATGGCATAGCCTTCACCCAGCATCGTGATGTTGCGAACCGGGATCTTGTACTGTGTCGTCAAGTATCGCGCAACGCTTTCGGCGCGCCGCTCGCTCAACATGTCGTTGTAGGAGGGCGACCCGGTTTTGTCCGTGAATCCCTGGATCTCGATGACAAAGCGATCCAGACCCTGCGCCTGCTTGGCCAGATCGTCAAGCTGCTGCTTGCCTTCATCGGTCAGCTTGTCGCTATTCACCTTGAACAGCACTGTTTCCGACTTCGCCATCTGGTACTTGTTCATCCCATCGATGGTCTTGCCCAACCGATCAAGGCCCTGCTCGGCGAACGTCTTGGCGCCGTTAGCGGCCTGCTGCGCGTTGTCGGCGGCCGACTGCGCTCCAGCGGCCTTCTGATCCGCCGCCCGAGCCGCTTCGGCGGCTTGCGTCGCCTTGTTATCGGTGTCCTTCAACTGTTCCTTGGTGCGCGACAGATCACGGTCCAGCTCCTGAATCTCAGTGCCCTGCGTGGAAATCGTTTTGTCCTGTTCCGCGTTCTTGGCCTGAGCCTCATCGGCTTCCTGTTTAATCGGCGCAACGGTTTTAGCTACATACTTGTGCGTCGCGCAACCGGTGCCCAGAAGACTTAAAGCCACCGCGGCTGACATAATCACGAAGTTCTTCATTGCTTTTCCCCTTTCATTCCTGGTTTAGCCTACGCGGCAAGCATGCTCTTCAACGTGAATCCTAAAATCGATTCGGCCGGCAGCGAGATCCGCGCTACACTCTTTACGTTCCTGCTCTGGTCAGGATGGGCGATGCGCGCCAGCGGGCTGGTCTCCAACGGAACGCGACGCCCGTCGCGCTCGCAGGAATCCAGCGTTACCGCCAACCACGCTTCCCCACCCTCGTCCGACTCACGCGCGCTCAGCACGTGTCCTTCTACGACTGTACCCTTCGGCAAAACTTCCATGGTTCCCGCCATTACCGGCGATTCCAAAGTACCGGTGAACCGGTCCCCGGGACGGCTCCGGCTGCAATCCAGCGTTTCGCCGAGCCGGACCCGAAGAACGGTGCCCGCGGGAGCAACCACGGGAATCCGGGCGGTGCTCGCCTCAACCGCAACGGTTGAGGTATGGCAGCCGCCGATGAAAGTCAATACCAGGGCCGCCGGTAGAATCTTCAGAAAGGTCGTCGGAAACATTTTCCGTTCCGCCCCGTATCCCGCTGATTCTGAGCTATTACCGAACCGCACGCCGGTTACATAAGCACGTGGCGGACCAACGTTGGCCAGCTTTCGTAACGAAAATTTACGGTTACCCCGAATGAATGCGGCAATTTTATCCGCGGAGATGGGTAAGATGGGGTTGGTCCCAATCCAAGGTCAGTGAAGTGACTGCTTTATCGATGGCACGCATTCTTATCGCAGATGATCACCCTCTTCTGCGCAGTGGGCTAAGACAGTTGCTCGATGCCGAGCCCGATCTCGAGTTCGCGGGTGAGGCGGCCGATTCAGACCAGGTCCTTGCCCAGATCGAGAAGGATTGCTGGGATATCGTGGTGCTCGATCTGTGCATGCCGGGCCGCGGGGGCATGGATGTATTACGTGAAATTCGGAAATCCAAGCCGCACTTACCCGTCCTGGTTTTGAGCATGCACGCCGAGGAACAATTTGCCGTACGAGCCATCAAGGCCGGCGCCAGCGGCTATCTCAGCAAAATTGCCTCCCCGGCCGAGGTGGTGAGCGCCATCCGCAAAGTACTGAGTGGGCGGAAATACGTGAGCACTACCTTGGCCGAGACCCTGGCCAATAAGCTGGAGGACGGCCAGCGACCTCCCCACGAACTGCTCTCGGACCGCGAGTTTCAGGTGATGTGCAAAATCGCTTCCGGCAAGACGGTTTCGCAGATCGCCGCCGAAATTGGGCTGAGCGTCAAGACCATCAGCACCTATCGCTCGCGCGTGCTCGAAAAAATGAACATGCGCAGCAACGCCGAGCTCACGCGATACGCAATCCAGCAAGGGCTGGTGGATTAACCGGCCGCCGGCGGAACGCCGCATATCGCAGCCGTTACAATGAAGCGATGGCATTCCCAATTCAGCGCCTGCGCCGCCTGCGCGTTTCCGAGGCGATGCGGCGGCTGGTCCGCGAAACCCGGCTGGAAGCGCAACAATTCATTCTTCCGCTTTTCGTGTGCCCGGGCGAGGGAGTGCGCAAGGAAATCTCCTCCATGCCGGGAAATTTCCAGCTTTCGATCGATCAACTGGTGAAGGAATGCGAGCAGGCGCGCTCTTTGGGACTGGGCGGCGTCATCCTGTTCGGCATCCCCGAGCATAAGGACGAACTCGCCTCGGAAGCTTACGCCGAAAACGGGATCACGCAGCGGGCGGTGCGAGCCGTGAAAGCGGCGGTCCCCGAACTGCTCCTCATCACCGACGTGTGCAACTGCGAATACACCAGCCACGGCCACTGCGGAAAAATCGCCGGAAACGACGTCGATAATGACGCGACGCTCGCCTGGCTCGCCGAAGCAGCGTTATCGCACGCGCGTGCGGGCGCCGATATGGTTGCGCCCTCCGACATGATGGACGGCCGCGTGGCGGCGATCCGCCATTCGCTCGACGCCCACGGATTTTCGAAAACGCCGATTCTTTCCTACGCCGCCAAGTACGCGTCCGTCTTTTACGGTCCGTTTCGCGAAGCCGCGGAATCGGCGCCGGCGTTCGGCGACCGCCGCTCTTATCAAATGGACCCGGCGAACGCGCGCGAGGCGCTGCATGAAATGGAGCTCGATCTGGAGGAAGGCGCGGACATGCTGATGGTGAAGCCCGCGCTGCCGTATCTCGACATCATCCGGATGGCGCGCGAGCGGTTCCCCGTCCCGATCGGCGCATATCAGGTCTCCGGGGAATTCAGCATGATCGTCGCGGCGGCGCGCAACGGCTGGCTGGACCTGGAGCGCGCGATGATGGAGTCGCTCATCTCCATTCGCCGCGCCGGCGCGGATTTCATCCTGACCTATTTCGCCAAAGATGCGGCCCGTGCGCTCGGCTAGAACGCGAGCGGTCGGGTGGCTGGCCGCCGCCGCGATCGTCATGATCGCGATCCTAAACGGCGCGCCGCAATTTTCAAACGCGTCGATCCCTCCGCGCGGCATTCCGGATTCCGGCCTGGCGCTCCAGGTCGCAAGGAACATCGGCGAGGTGGATGCGATCCTGGGCGAAGCGCCCAGCCCCGATCGCGAGGCGATGCGCATCAAGCAGTATCTCGATTTCGGATTCATCGCGGTGTACGCGGGCCTGTATATCGCGCTCGGGCGCTTGTTCGGATCGAGGCTGGCGGCGGCGGGGGCGGCCTGCGGCGTCGCGGCGGCGATCTGCGACGTGTTCGAGAATCTGGCGATTTTGCGGATCCTCAAAATGCCGCTGCGCCAGACCACGCAGGCGATGATCGATTCGATTCGCCATCCCAGCCTGGCGAAATGGTCGCTGGCGTTCGCCGCGGCCGCCATTTTCGCGGCCCTGTTCCTGCGGGAGAAAAGCAAGGCGATGCGCTTCATCGGCACGTGTGAGGCGATCGCGGCCGCGCTCGGCTTTTACGGGCTGCTCGACAACGCGTTTCTGTTTTGGGCGGGCATTCCGCTGCTGGCGGGCCTGGTCGCGCTCGTCGTGATGTTTGTCGCCGCTCCCCTGATCTTGCGCCGCTGACGATCTTTAGCGGCGCGCGACGCGGCCGATCGCGTTCACGATTCTGCGATAAGGAATTTTTTCGATGGAGTCGAAGCCGATCCATTCGCCGTCGCGCCAGCTTGATCCGTGCCAGCGCAGCAAAACCGCCAGATGTTCGAGGTTCGGAGCGCCGCTGCCGCGGATGCCTCCCGCCAGTTCCCGCAAACGCTGATCCATCGATTGCCCGGCGCCGGCGGTTTCCGATAAATCGAAGCGCACCGGCTCGGCGAAGCTGCCGCTAATCAGGAACCACAACTCCACCGCGCTCGCCTCAGCCGACGGAGTGACCGCGACGCCGCTCAGCAGATCCACGACTCCCGCCAGGCTGCCCGCCAGATCGCGCACTTCGCGAATCCGCAGGGTGCGCTGGTGCAGGCGCTCGGCCTCCTCGAAATTCATTTCGAAACTGGCTCGATCGCGCGCCGTCTCGGCGGATTCGGCCAGGGAGGCGCCGCGCGTCCGCAAAAATTGTTCGACGCGCGCCGTCTCGCCGCGATACTCGTCGAGGGAAACCGCCTGCTGGCAGGGCCGCAGGCAGCGATTCATCTCGCCGTAGATGCAGCCGGGATGATCGGGCGACGGCGCAAGATTTTCCTCGCAGCGCCGCATCTGAAACAGATCGAGCACGCCGGCTTCATAGCGCTCCGCCGCCGCGCGGCTTGGAAACGGACCGAAATAAAGACCGCGGCCCATCTTGGTGGTGATCATCAATCGCGGAAAAGGATTGTCGAGAGTAAGGCGCAGCAGCGCCGGCGGGCGAAGGCGGGTGATGCGCGGCCAATCCTCGGGAAAATAACGCCGCGCGAGCTCCAGATGAATCAGGGTGGAGGCGAGCTGCGAGCCGGCGGGCCAGTATTCGACGCGCTCCACCACGCCGCGCAGATTGAGCACGCGCGAGACGCGATCGCGATCCGAAAGGAGCCGCCGCAATCGCCGGCGCAGCAGCGCGGTCCGCGCCAGATACGGCGCGCCGTCGCCGGCCCACAGAAGAAACACCGCCGGGGCATCCGGTATCGAATCGGTTTCGGAGGGCAGCGCAACCCGCGGCTCGATCATCACTTCCGATTGTAGAGGGCGCGCTTGTCTTGCCGATTACGGCGCCTTGACGGTGAGAACGCGCCGCGGCAGGCGATTCGGATCTACGTTCGCCACTCGCGTGAGCTGGCGGCCGGATGAAGTAAACGACGTCACCTCGACGTCCACGCGGCTTTCCGCGGGCAAACCGAAGTGCACCGGCGCGACGCTCTGCGAACAGTATCCGCTGCCGGTATCGACAATGCGCCCGCCCCAGACGGTTCGCGTGCCCGGCGCGTAGATTCGCACCTCCGAGCCGGCCTTCGTTGGGTGGCCGCGGCGATCCACAACCATTACCTGAATCGAGCGGCGCGCCGCTTCCGGCGGCAGCAGGTTGCGATAAAGATAATGCGTCCCGTTCGGATTATTGTTCGCGATCGCCAGATCGAGCGCGCCGTCGCCGTCGAAATCGGCCCACTGGATGCCGTGCGTCGCTCCGTGCGCGGGCGTGGGCGCGGCGCTGAACCGGCCGCCGTCGTTGTGATAGAGATAATCTTTTTCGTTCACCGGCTTGTCGATGTAGGAAGAAACGTAGAGATCGACGCGGCCGTCGTTATCGTAATCGCCCCAATTGGAGGGCGTCGCGCGCTCGCCGCCGGCGACCCCGAGCGCTTCGGCGACGCTCGAAAATTTCCCGCCGCCGTCGTTATGAAACAAAAAATTCGCGCCGTATCCCGCCACGAAAAGATCCAGGCGGCCGTCGTTATCGTAATCCGCGACGCTCGGACCGTTGCTTCCGAAATTCGCGGGACGCCCGGAGGCGTCCATTCCCAGCTCGCGCGCGACATCGACGAAACGGCCGCCGTCGTTGCGATAAAAACCGTTCGTCGTGCCGTCCTGATTGGCCGTGAACACATCCAGCCGGCCGTCCTGGTTGTAATCGAACCAAACGGCGCCGACGGTTTTTCGCGGATCGTCCACGCCCAGGTCCTTCGCCACGTTGACGAAGCGATTCCCTTCATTGCGAAACAGCATGTTCGGCGCGTCGCGGAACGCGACAAAAAGATCGACGCGCCCATCGTTGTCGAAATCGATCCAGGAAACCTGCCGCGTTTCCCCTTTCACCGCGACGCCCACGTCGCCCGCGATATCGGTGAATTTTCCGCGATCGTTGTGGTACAGCTTGTTCGCCGCGCCGGATTTTCGCGTGAATCCGACGTAGAGATCGAGCCGGCCGTCAGAGTTGAAGTCGCCCCAGGCGGCGGCGCGCGTATCGGTGAGATCGTTGATTTTCAGATCGGCGCCGCATTCGACGAAATGGCCGCGATCGTTGCGATAAAGCCGGTTCGGCAGGCCATCCTTGAAACCGGCGAACAGATCGAGATCGCCGTCGTTGTCGAAATCGGCCCAGCAGTTCGGCTGCGCGCCGGCGGCGGCGAACAGCTCCGGCTGCACGGGTTCGAAACGCGGCGCCGGAACCGCGCGCAGTTGCCCTCGCGCGAGCGCGGCGATGGCCGAGGCTTGAAGAATATCGCGGCGAGAAATTTTTTTCATTTTCGATCCCGAACTGGTAGCATAATTCATCTTGGCGCGCGCGGTTCAGTTCAGCGACGGGTCGAAGGGCCTGCTCCGCTCGATGCGGCGCGCGGACCTGACCGCGGTGGTGATCAACGGCGTGATCGGCGCGGGAATTTTCGGCCTGCCGTCGAAAACTTTCGCGCTCGCCGGCGCCTACAGCCTGGCATCGTTCGCCGTTTGCGCGCTGTGCGTGTCGTTCATCGTGCTCAGCTTCACCGAGGCGTCCAGCCGCTTTTCCGAAACCGGTGGGCCATATTTATTCGCGCGCGAAGCCTTCGGCCCGCTCGCCGGATTCAGCATCGGATGGTTCGTGTGGCTGGCGCGGCTCACGGCTTTTTCCGCCAATTGCACGCTGTTGCCGGAATATCTCGCTTTCTTCTTTCCGCCGCTGGCCGCCGGATGGCCGCGCGCCGCGCTGGTGACCATTCTGGTGGCGGCGCTCACCGCCATCAATATTCGCGGCGTTCGCGTTGCCGCCGACACCGGCAATGCCTTCGCGGCGCTGAAGCTGATCCCGCTGCTGCTGTTCGCCGCCGCGGGAATTTTTTTCGTCGACTGGCATCGCTTCACCGGACCCGCGCCCGCCTATCACTCCTTCGCGCAATCCGTGCTGCTGGTCAGCTACGCCTTCACGGGATTTGAAATGGCGGTGATCCCGGCCGGGGAATCGCGCAATCCGGAGCGCGATCTGCCCTTCGCGCTGATCGCCGGCATGGCGATCATCGTCGCGCTGTACATGGGGATTCAAATCGTCTCGATCGGAACGCTGCCCGGCCTGGCATCCTCCGGGCGTCCGCTGGCCGACGCCGCCGCGCGATTTTTCGGCGCGCAGGGAGCCCTGATTATCACTCTCGGCATTATTTTTTCGCTGGCCGGAAACTTGAATGTGCTGATCCTTTCCGGATCGCGGCTCATCTACGCGATGGCGGAGCGGCGCGAGCTGCCCGCGGCTCTGGCTTTCGTTCATCCGCGATTCCGGACGCCGGCTTCCGCAGTGGCCGTGACCACCGCGCTGATGCTGGTGCTGACGCTTTCCGGATCCTTCGTTTATCTGGTCACGCTCAGCGTCATCACGCGCATGCTCGGGTATCTGGCCACCTGCGCGGCCGTGATCGCGCTGCGGCGCGCGGGCGATCGCGCCAAGTTTCATCTGCGCGGCGGAGTTTTGATTCCAGCGGCCGGATGCGCCGTCATTTTGTGGATGCTTTCCAGCTCGACGTGGCGCGAATTGACGGCGGTCGCCCTGGCGGCGGCGGTCGGCTGGTGCGCCTACTTCGCCTCGCGCGCCGCGCGGAATATCGGCGCCGTGCGAGACTGAAAGCGTGGGAGAACACTGTACTTGCGGCGCGGTCCTGGTGGAGGACGCGCTTTTCTGTCATAAGTGCGGCAAGCCGCAGCGGGACATTCTTCCGGAGGAGCCCGAGCCGATCCGCGCCGCGCCGGAGCCGCCGCCGCTGCCGGTGCAACCGGCGCGGGCGATTGGATTCCATAACGCCCTGGCGGTTCGAATCGCATTGGTCGCGGGAATTTTATCCATCGTTCTTTCCGCGCTCACCGGCCAGGTGGCCGCCGCCCTGGGACCGCTGTGGTTGATCGCGGGCGGCTTCTGGGCCGTCTTCGTCTACCGTCGCCGGACCGGCCAGCGTCTCACCCCGATGAACGGAGCCCACCTCGGCTGGATCTGCGGCGTCTTCAATTTTGTGATCGTCGCCATCATGATGGCGATTCTGGTGATGGCTCTGTCCAATTCCGCGGCGGTGGAAACGGTGCGCGATCAATGGCGGCAACATGGACGGCCGGAGGCGGACTTAAACCAGCTTCTGACGGCGATTCGCAACCCGCTGAACGTACTGGCGGCGATGCCGCTGTTTTTTTTGCTGTTCACCGTTTTGCCCGCCTTCGGCGGCGCGATCGGCGCCAAGCTCCTAGACCGGCGCAACTGAGCGATTCACGCTCTATCCCTCATTCGCGGCCGCGACCCTCACGGCTTTGTGCCCGGATGCGGCTCGCTTGACCAGCGCGATGCCGGCGAAAATCATCGCCATCGCGATCGCTTCATGCACGCCGAACGGCTCGCGATAAACCAGCCAGCCGAGCACAACGGCGATCATCGGATTCACGTAGGTATAAATGGAGGCGATGGCCACCGGCAAGCGGTCCATCGCGTAAATGTAGGCGCTATAGCCGACGATGCTGCCGAAAATCATCAGGTAAATCACCGCGCCGATGCCGCGCGCGCTCCAGCGGATCGGCTGCGGATGAAAAATAACGGGAACGGCATAGACGATTCCCGTGGCAAGCTGCTGCACCGCTCCGCTGACGAAGGGATGGGCGCGCGCCGGAATTTTCCGCTGCGCGATGGAG
Organism: Terriglobia bacterium; assembly: GCA_021325175.1. GTDB lineage: Bacteria > Acidobacteriota > Terriglobia > Bryobacterales > Bryobacteraceae > Palsa-187. The sequence continues at coordinate 49,955 of JAJPHS010000152.1, read as the reverse complement.
CCGGCCGCCCACGACGCGCATCCGAACTGGAGCAGCAGGAACGCGCCGAGAACGGCTCGATTGGCTGAGACGTTTCCGATTTCGGGAGCGACGAGAAATGCGATCCCCGCCGCGCCCACCAGCATCCCGCGCACGGCCGGCCAATGCATCTGCTCGCCCCGCGGCGCCAGCGCTTCGATTCCCACCAGCCAAAACGGCGATGTGGCGGCAAACAGCGCTGCAAGCCCGCTGGGGATCCAATCCTCGGAGAAAGCCAGAGCGCCGTTGCCGATGCCGAGCACAATCAGCCCGCAGGCCGCCGTCATCCACAGCTCGCGTCCGCGCGGCAGGTGCGCACCCGTCGCTTTCGCGATCCCCAGCAGCAGCGATCCGGAAATCAGATAACGGAAGCACACCAGCTCCGCCGGCGAAAAAGTTTCGAGCGCCATGCGGATGCCCAGATACGTCGTGCCCCACAGGATGCAGACGCAAACCAGAGCGAAATAAGCGGGAAACAGCGGATGGCGCGAGCGGCTCAGGTTACTATGGTATCAGCGCGCAAATCGATGTGCGGTGCGCGCTCAACTTTTAAAATTGATTCTCACGTTAACCATTAATCCGGCGATCGATCGCACGGTGAGCGTCGACCGGCTGGTGTTCGAAGATCGCGCCTACATTCTGGACCGCACCGAAGCGGCCGGCGGACGCGGCATCAACGCCTCGCTGGTGGTGCACCGGCTCGGCGGCAAGACGCTGGCGCTGCTGGCGGCCGGCGGCGCGGCGGGGGAGCGGATCGAAAGAATGCTCGCCGGCGTCGGCTTCCCGTTTGAAGTGGTGCGCGTGCGAAGCGAAAGCCGCACCAATTTCACTATTTCCGATAAGCAGGGCCTGACCATCAAGCTGAATGAAGTGGGCCAGCCGATCGCGGTGGCGGAGCTCGCCGAGCTTCGCGCGCGCGTCGAGGCGCGGCTGTCCAAATCCACCTGGCTTATGATCTGCGGCAGCATTCCTCCCGGAGTCTCCACCGAATTTTATTGCGAGATTATCCAGCTCGCGAAAAAGCGCGGGGTAAAGACGCTGGTGGACACCGAAGGCGACGCGCTGCTGCATTCCCTGGAGGCGCGGCCCACCGTCATCACTCCGAATCAGCACGAAGGCGAGCGGCTGCTGGGCCGCGCGCTCGTTACCCGCAGCCAGATCCTGGAGGCGGTCGGCCGGATTCAGAAGATGGGTCCGGAATCGGTGATCTTATCGCTGGGCAGCCGCGGCGCCGTCGGCTCAAGCCGCGAAGGCGTGTTCGAAGCGACCCCGCCGCACATCGACGCGCTCTGCCCCATCGGCGCCGGCGATGCCATGGCGGCCGCGTTCACCTGGAGCATGTGGAAGAAAAAATCGTTCTCCGAATCGCTGCGCTGGGGCGTCGCGGCCGGCACCGCGAAAGCCAGGCTGCCGGGCATGACGTTTCCTACCATCGAGCAGGTGAAAGCGGTTTATAAACAGGTGGAAGTGCGCGCGGTCTGAGGTTCCAGGCCCGCCCGGCATCATGCCGGGATTCGTTGCGCGATCCGCTTCCAAAAATAGCGAAGCCCCCGCCCTGGCGCCGGGGGCTTTCGGCGCTTTCAAAAAAAGCTAAACTTCTTCTTCTTCCTCCTCCATTTCCATCTCTTCGTCTTCCTCTTCTTCCCCGCCCGTTTCCGATTCGCGGAGCATCGGCTCGGCGATCTTGGTGAGCTTTTGATCCGCGTTCTCTTCTTCCTGAAGCGTCTGGCTGAGCAGGCGCACCAGGCGATCCTCGCCCAGCCGCTCCGCCATCGCGCGAGCCGTACCATAGGCGGCGATCTCATAATGCTCGACGCGCTGGGCCGCGCCGATCAGCGCCAGATCGGCATCGATCTCATCGCGGCGCTTGCCTTCCTCGATCACCTCCCGGCCTTCTTCCACGATGCCCATCATTCCCTTGCAGGGCTTGGCTTTCTGTTTTTCGCCGAGCAGCTCGAACGCCTTTTGCAAACGCTCGACGTGCCCCTCGGTCTCGGTCAGGTGGCGCTGGATCGCTTCCTTGAGCTTGGGGGATTTGGCGGCTTTCGCCATTTTGGGCAGCGCTTTGACTAGCTGTCCTTCGGCATGATAAAGATCGCGCAGTTCCTCTACCAGTAGTTCACGCAGCATTCCGGTGGATACCTCCATTAGGATAGAGTCACCGGGCAGGTCCGTGTTTCAGATCGATGTAGGCAAAAGCTAACGGCTGGAACCGGACGTTTTCGCGGGGCCGAGGTTTTCATACCACTTGATATTGTGCGTGGCGCCGCCGATCATCACGATATCCGGGCGGCCGTCGCCGTTGAGGTCCGCCACCTGACAGCCGGAAGCCGACATTTGCAAATGATCCAGCTCTTCATGCCGCCAATCCGCCCCCGTTTCATCGCTCGAATAGAACAGATGCGCGCTGGCGATTTTGCCGCGCGCGCGATCTCCGGCGACAATCTCGTCGCGGCCGTCGCCGTTGAAATCGCCGACGCAAATTTCGTGTCCTTCGGTGAGTTGGTTATAGATCACCTTGCGATTCCATCCGCCCTTGCCGTTATCGGTGTAGACGACAACTTCGTTTCCATGCCACGGCTCGACGGCGGCAAGGAAACGCTTCTTGCCGAGATGCGCGATCTTCAAATCGCTCGCGCCCAGGCGCGGCGCTGGCTCTGAATCGTGGCCGGAGACGATCAGCTTCTTCCGCCATTTGATGTTGTCGCCCTTGCCCTCGGCGGTGTAAAGCGCCGCGCCTTCAAAGCTGGTGAGCAGCACCTGTTCCTTCTTGCCCTTCGTGTCCCATTGAACGATGCGGACGCGATGCGCGATTCCGCTGATCTCGTCGTCGATCGTTTCGCGTTTCCATGGGCCGGACCAGTCTTTCGGGACGCGATACCAGAACAGCGGCGTCTTCCCTTCGTACTTCGGCGCGGCATTGGTTGGGCCGACCAGCGGCGACATGATCAGCGCCTTGTGACCGCTGCCGTCGATATCGGCCCAGGCAATGTGATGCGCGGTCGGGTATTGATCGATTTTGATCATCTTCCACGGCTCGCGCGGGTCGCCTTGATGCGCCAGCAGCCACACCAGGCCCGGACTTTTCGCCTGCTGCATGGCAAATCCCGATTCTATGGCGATTTCGGGGACGCCGTCGCCGTCGATGTCGTAAGCCGCGAGATTCACGATGCCCGCAACATCGTCCACGATGGTGTGCGGCGTCCAGGAGGGATTTTCATACCAAATCAGTTTGTGGACCTGCTGGCTGACGCCGATCACGTCGGGTTTACCATCGTGATTGATATCGGCGACGATGACGGCGTATCCGCCGGGTTCATTCTCCTCGATGACGTGGTCCTTGAATTGGACGATTTGCTGGCCCGCGGCGAGCAGCGCGGCGGAAAAAAGCAGCGGAAGGCGTCGAGTCATGTGGGTATGATTTCACAAATCGGGCGAGGCTGGGCGGAGTAGGGACATGCGCCGGCCGGTCAATTCGAACGAAGACGGACTCGCAAATACAGATTGACGCCGGCGGGATGATCGCTATAAACCGGTTTAAGAGACTCCGGGATGGAATAAAAAGAAATGTTTGCGCCGACGCCGGTTTCGAAACTACGCGCCAGATCGATATCGCGTGTGTAGCCGGCGGTGTAGGCCCGGATGCGATAGACGCCGGGAACCGACAATTCCTTGTCGGCGAGTTCGACCCGGCCGGTCACGAAATTCTTCCGCGCAATGGGCGCCACGGTTTCTGCGAGATACGAATTGAGATTCGCGTGAGTGTCGGTGAGGTGCGCGCGCCCCCAGATCAGGCTCGAGGACCAGCGGCCTTTGGTGTATGCCAGAGAAGCGCTCGAACGGAACTGATCGCCGGGTTCGAGCGCTTCGGGATGATGGAGACGGCCGGCGGAAACCTGCGCGGCCCAATTTGCCGACGGGAAATACCAGACGCGGGCGGACCAGGAATCGATCCCGCCGGTTTGAATGATCCAGCGGTTTTCGCCCGGCTCGGCGCCGTGGAAGCCGCTGGCTTCAAGCTTGACTTTCTTGCGCTGGATGCCGGCGGTGAGGACTTCGTCGGAGATGTGCGTCGAGTCCTGAAGGTGATGCGCGAGGGGCGCTTGCGGGATCTCCAGGGCGGAGGCGCGGTGGGGAAAGGCAACGGGGCCGAGAGCCGGATCGCCCACGGGGGCAAAGTAAAGATCGAGGAAAGTGTGCTCGGCGATTTCGTTGGTGTAATGAAATCCCAGGGCCATGATGAAGTTGTGTGGATGCTGCGCGTCGATGAGCGGTTTGCCATAGGCGGTCTCTCCTGTTTGAAACAAAAGCGGGTAGCTGCGATTTGTGATCGTGGCGGGCTCCAGGCTCAGCATGAGCACGGCTTGAAACGCGCCGCCCGAGCCAAGGCGATGTTCGGCGGCGGCCATCATCCAGTTGGTGGAATAAAGCTTGTCGTGGCCGCGCGGTCCGGTTTGCTGCGTATCGACCAGAAAGCCGTTGCCCATCAGCATCGTATTCCACCTGCCCAGCGGAGCCATCCGCATCGGCATGGCCCACGCGTCGGGATTGACCGAAGTCCCGCTGGCGAGATTGGCCAGGTACATGGACGACGGATTCATATCGACCATGTTCATGCCGCCGTTTTGGGCGTGAACGAGAGCGCACGCAAGAATAGAAAAGCTCAAAATACGCACGAATTGTGTCCTTTTCGTCGCGAGGAAGTAATTGGTGGGCGGGATTCATCCCGCGCGGTCGAACAGAGCGAAAGTCTGCTAGATCCGGAGGACGGGCGAGGTGAGGAGGATCGCGCGCAAAGTAAATTTAAAAACGAGAGGGATGTGGGCGACCGATTGCGCCGGGACTTCGATTTCCGAAATCCCGGACAGGGCCGCGGGCTGCGGGACCGGTTGCGGCGATTTTACAAGTACCGCGCGCTGCGCCTGATGCGCGCACAGAGGGGCATGAGAATGCGCGTGGCAGGGCGGGGTGCAGACGTCATCCACGCAGGCCGTGGCGCATTGATAAGCGCCCATGGCGAGCATCGCGGAGATCAGGAATGCGAGCGACAGAAAAATTCCGCGCGCCATCAACTCATCATTTTCCCACAACGATGATCGAGAACGAATCGGGAACCATCTGGCCACGTCCGGCCCGGCCGCCGGGCTGCGCGGGAGGCGCCGGCGGGCCGAATTCCGCGGCGATTAAGAGAAGATGGCCGGTTTTGCTGTCAAGCGTGAGCGTTTTCGCGGTCTTCATGGTTTCAAGCGTCTGCTCGATGGCGAAACTGGTGGGACTGTTTTCTTTAATGATGGTAAGCGTGCCGTCGCCTTGCGAGCTGAACGCTTCCTTCGTTTTCGGATTGAAAACCGCGCCGTCGGTGCCCTGGCCGATGGGAAGCGCGTTGAGAATTTTTCCGTCGCGCGCGCTCAGAATGACCATCGTCTGCGGATTGCGGCAGGAGGCGAACAGAAGCTCGTTTTTCACGTCCATGGCGAGACCGGCGCAGACGCCGCCTTTGCCTTGAAGGTCGTAGTGCGTGACGACGCTCATCGATTTCGCATCGACCACGGCGATGTTGCCTTTGTCCTCGATATCGACGTAGATTTTCCCCTTGCCATCGCTGACCGCCTGTTCCGGCGCGCCGCCGAGGTCGATCGTACCCTTGACGGTTCCATCGGCGGCATCGATGACGGTGGCGTTGGGAGCGCGGTGGCTGAAGACGTAGACCCGATCGTTAAAGGGGTCGTGCATGATGCCGTCGGGATTGCCTTCGACGTCAATGGTTTTGATGGTGCGCAGCGTCTTGGCGTCCCACATCACGACGGGTTTGCTGGTGGCGAATCCGTGATTCGATTTATCGGAGACGGCGACGCCGTGGGCGCTGGCGTTGGGGATTTCGCCGGCGCTCTCCAGCGTATCGAGATTGAAAACGGTGATGCGCGGCGAAGGTCCGGTGCGCGGGATGTAGAGCTTGCGGCCGGCCGAATCGGCATAGACGTAATCGAATCCGCCGGCGCCGCCGGCTTTGGCGACTTTGATGACCTTGTACGGTCCGTCGGCGAAAACGAGCAGAGCAAGAGAGAGGAGCAACATCGCGAGACGTTTCATCGAGAGATAGTATACCCTTTGAGCAGGCCAGCACTACGGATACGGCGCTTGCGAGGCGGAGTCTAACCGGTATGACACCGGTCCGATTGCGAGACGAGCTTCGCAGTTCCAGGCGAATTGAGATGCGGTGCCGGCGCGGGATCATCGGCGCGTCGCTGGTGGGAATGGCGGCTATGGGAGCGGTCGCGCTGCTTCAAACCGGCATCCTGAAGCGGCTGCCCGGCGCGGGAAAGGTGACGCTTTCGCCGGAGGCGTTTGCCTGGGGCGTGCCGGATGGAGTCTTATCGGCCGCCAGCTTCGCGACGAATCTTCCGATCGCGGCGTTCGGCGGAGAGGAGCGGCCGCGGTGGATCGCCATTGTCGCGGCGGCGAAGGGGGCGATGGAAAGCGGCGTCTCGCTGTGGTATCTGCGGCGCGAAAAAGCGTGGTGCCCGTACTGCATCGCCGCCGCGTCGGCCAATTTCGCAATTTGCGCGCTGACGCTGCCGGAGCTGCGCCGGGCGTGCGCTCACAACTGATCTTCGACCAGGAATTGCTCGTATTTGCCGTCCTCAAGGACGTAGATGTTAAGAAGCAGAGTTTTTTTCGCGAAGACGGCGCGATAGGAGCGATGGATCATCCCGCCTCTCAAATTTTCCGAAACCGGCTCGATCGATTCAAGTTTTCCGAGAGGGGTTAGGGAATTTTTGCAATCCTGGAGCGCGGTTTCGGTGAAATAGCTATTGGCGTTGGCGGTGAATAAGCTCCGATTGATTTTGCCGTTTTGAAGAGCCGTGAGGATTTGTTCGACTTGGGCTGTCGCGGACGGCGGCGGCGCGGCGGGTTCGGTGACGAAGGCGATTCGCGCAAGGCGATTGGCGAGCGGTCCGACGAGATTGACGATATCCTGGTTTGAAAGAACGATAATTGCGCCATTTCGCGTCGGAAAGATGCGATTTGAGGACAAAAAGCCGGAAACTTCGCCGCCGTGCTCGATGGTGGGCATACGGGCGATTTCGCCAAGCTGGAGCCCGAGGGCGTAATGAGTGGAGTCGCCATTGGCGAGCTTCACTTCACGGGTGAATTGCTCGTAGGAAGCGGGCGAAAGAATTTTCTTTTGAAGGAACGCGAGGTCCCATTTGGCGAGATCGGAGGGGGTCATGGCAAGCTCGCCGGCGGCGAAATACCAGCCGGGTCCTTCGCGCCTGGCGGGACGCGGCGGACCCAAGGCATAGCGCGTATAGGCCGTCGCGTCGGTGGTTTGCGCGGGGGGCCAGTCCGAGGCGGATTGCATTCCGAGCGGCTCGAAGATATTTTTTCGAAGAAAATCCACGAGGCCCTGGCCGGAGACTTTTTCAAAAATCGCGCCGGCGAGAACGTAGTTCGTATTGCTGTATTGCCATTTTGTTCCGGGGTCGAAATTGAGCGGCTTTTTGGCCCAGCGATCGAGGATGGCGAGCGGGGTGGTGGGCTCGGTCCATTCGGGAATCAGGTAATCCTGCGGGGCGTAGTCTTCGTAGCCGGAGGTGTGCGAAAGAAGCTGGCGGATGGTGATTTCGTTGGCTCGGGTGAGATCGGGGAAATATTTTGAGACGTGATCGTCGAGGGAAAGCCTGCCTTGCTGCTGGAGGAGAAGCAGAGCGGCGGCGGTAAATTCCTTGGAGATGGAGCCGACGGCGTAGCGCGTATGGGGGTCGGCAGGGCGATTTGCGGCGAGATCGGCGAGGCCGAAGGCTTTGGCGTAGACGAGGCGTCCGTTTTCGACGACGGCGACGGAGACGCTGGGAGCGCCGGTTTTCTTGAGGGCTGTCGAGATCGCGTCATCCAGGGATTTTTCGAGATTGGGCTGCGCTTGGAGGAGGGTCAGGGTGGTGAAAATCAGAAGGAATTTCATTGCTTTTCAGTTTAATGCGAAGCCGGCGGCCATCAGTAATTGGGCCAGCAGCCGGGAGTGAGGAGTTCGACCAAATGGTGATCGGGATCGCGGAAGTAGAGGCTGACGCCGCCGCGCGGCCAATCGACGCGGCTTTCGATGGGGATGCCTTGGGAGTTAAGTTCGGCGGCGCAGGAATCGAGAGCATCGCGGGAGATTTTGAAGGCGAAATGAATTTCGCCGGTGGATCCGTGCGGGGGAATCAGGCCGCCGGGAGTGGGTGCGGGTTTGTGGCGCGAGTCCCTTTGAAAAATGAGAAAAACGGCGTTGCCGGGGACTTCGAGGACGCAGAAATGATCGTCGCCCTGGAGTTTGCGGAGGCCGAAGAGGCGCTGGTAGAAATCGGCGGAGCGGGCTACGTTTTCGACGTCGATTGCGGTTTCGGCGACTCCGTTGATCCGCATGTTAGTGGGTGAGGGCGTAAATCACGTAGTTTACTCCGACGCGAATGGCGAGGCCGGAGAATTTTTCGGGGTAATAGGGATCGTCGGCGTATTCCCAGGCGTCGCCGAGATCGGAGTTGTAGGAAATCGCGACCATGATGCGGCCCTTGTCGTCGTAAATGCCGCGCCAGTGCGCGCCGATGCTGTCGGGTCCGTTGGCTTTGTAACCGAGGCGGAGATGGGCCTGGCCGGGGACCTGAAAACGATCGGAGAGATCGTAGACGGTGTGAAAGATCGGGTCGTTATCGGGGATATCGACGATGGGACGATCGGGGAAAGCGAACTGGATTCGCTTTTGAAATTCGCCCCATTCGGCGGCGCCGTGAAAATCGTCGGCCATGAAGAATCCGCCGCGCAGAAGATATTCGCGCAGGATGCGGCCTTCGTCCTCGTTCAATCCCCATTCGCCGACTTGGACGGCGTACAACCAGGGCCAGTTGAAAACTTCGGAGTCGTCTTCGAGCTCGATGGGCTGCTCGACGCTGCGCACGGTTACGCGAGTGAGGCGGCGCAGGGCTTGCGAGAAATGGCGGTCGGCGCGGGGATAATCCTGAGTCCAGAGCGAAAGACCTTTGCGCCAGTCGCCTTGAAAGCGCGGGTAGTAGCCGTCGAGGGGGCCGGGGGGGAACATGAGGCGGGCGAAGGCGAATTCGGCGGGCTGCTGATAATCGGGCGGGAGCTCGAATTGGAAATATTCGACGCCGGGATATTGATGGAACGGGCGTTGAAAGGCGAAAGCGACTCCGGCGATAGCCACGACGGCTGCGAGCGTCCGGATTGCGTTGCGCGCAAGCATCGGCTCTGAAACCGAGGATAGCGCATTGGGGATTTTCAGGGGTCGGGGGCCGGGGTTCGGGGGCGGTCACCGGGCGGTTTACGAAGACAATTTTGTTCGTTTTGTTGGCGTTCGAGATTCCGTAGGGATGAGTTGATGGGTGGGGAATTTAAGCTCGGGCCGTGAGTGAACGAGTCAGAACGCGGCGGAGGGTGGCGGCGAAGGGCAAGAAGGCTGCGCCTAAAAAAGCTGTTCCGAAAATAGCGAGCTCCGGCATGAATGCGGAGGCGGGTCCGAAGAGGCGGCCGCGGTCGAAGGCGGCGGCGGTGAAGAAGATTCTAAAAAAGGTCGAGGCGAAGCTGAAAAGCGATGAGGTGAAGGCGACTTTGGGGGATTACATCCGGCTGGTGCAGCTTGAAAAAGAGCTGATGGACGAGGAGCCTCGGGACATTAAGGTTACATGGGTCGAACCAGCGACAGAATCCGAGAAATAGGGTATCAGGCGCTGCCGTCGCAGCAGAAATTTCACGAATCGCGGGCGCGATTCAAGGGATTTTCGGGGCCGATCGGGTCGGGAAAAAGCCAGGCGCTGTGTCATGAGGCGATCAAGCTGGCGTATTTAAACACCGGGCGGACGGGTTTGATCGGTGCGCCGACGTATCCGATGCTGCGGGATGCGACGCTGGCGGCGCTGATCGAGATTCTCGAAAAGAACAAGATTCCGCATGAGCTGAATCGCGCGGATAACTATCTGCTGCTGCGCGAGACGCGATCGCGGATTTTGCTCCGGCCGGTGGAGGAGTTTGAGCGGCTCCGGGGAAGCAATCTGGCGTGGTTCGGGCTGGATGAGCTGACATATACGCAGGAAGAGGCGTGGCTTCGGCTGGAGGGGCGGCTGCGCGATCCGAAGGCGAAGCGGCTGTGCGGGTTTGCGGTGTGGACGCCCAAGGGATACGACTGGGTTTATGAGCGATTTATCGCGAATCCGATTGAGGGATACGAGACGGTTCAGGCAAAACCGTTTGAAAATCGCTTTTTATTAGAACGAATTCCAGATTATTACGAACGGCTGAAAAGCAGTTATGACGCAAAATTTTATCAGCAGGAGGCGCTGGGCGAATATCTGGACCTGCACGCCGGGCGTGTTTATCACGCGTTCAGCCGGAAAGAGAACGTGATCGAGGCTCCGCTGAATGAAGCGCTGCCGCTGTTGTGGGCTTTGGATTTCAACGTGAATCCGATGTGCTCGGTGGTGGCGCAGGCGTGCGGGGAGGAAGTGGTGGTGCTCGACGAGATCGTGCTGTCGCGAGCGTCGACTCTGGAGGCTTGCGAGGAGTTTGCGAGGCGGTTTCCGTCGCATGGGCGTGGGCTGGTGGTGTACGCGGATGCGACAGGAGCGCGGCTGCAAACGTCGGGGACGACGGATTTGAGGATTTTGAAAGAGTATTTCGGGAGCGGCGAGTACGGGCAAGTGCAGTTCAAAGTGCCGAAATCGAATCCGCCGGTGAGAGAACGCGTGGCGTTGATGAACGCCAAGCTGGAATCGGCCGAGGGGCGGCGGATGCTGCGGGTGGACGCGAAGTGCACGGAGTTGATCAAGGATCTGGAGCAGGTGACATACAAGGAGAACAGCATGGTGATCGACAAGGACCGGGATCCGCGACGGACGCACTTATCGGATGCGCTGGGATACCTGATTTGGCAGGAAGGCAGGAGATCGGCCGATAGCGTGGGGGAGCGGGGCGAGAGGCTTTTGTAGCCTTGGGGGCAGTGGGCAGGGATTGGGTGGGAGGACTTTCTTGTTTGATATTGATCGGGAACATCCACATTATTTAACGCGGAAAGCAATTTGGCGGCTTTACCGGGATTTGTATGCGGGCGGGGAGCAATTAAAGCTGAACGCGCAGAATTATCTGGTGCGAAGGCAAAGGGAGCCGGCCGACGTTTACGCGGAGCGGCTGAATCGGGTTTTTTACGAAAATTACATCGGCTCGATTGTGGATTGGTACGCGGCGACTTTGTTTCGCGAGCAGCCGGCGGTGATTTTCGAGGGCCGGGACGAGGCGGCGAAGTCGTTTTATTCGGAGCTGGTGAGCGATGTGGACCGCAAGGGGAGCTCGCTGACTGATTTTTGGCGGCGGCAGTTCATCGAGGCGTTGATTTCGGGCGTGAGCTTCGTGCTGGTGGATTTTCCGCGGACCCAGATTCGCGCGGGAAGCCGGGCGGAAGAGGACGCGAGCGGGGCGTCGCGGGCATATCTGGTGGATTACGCGGCCGAAGACGTTATCAACTGGAGCCTGGACGAGCGCGGGAATTTCGAGTGGGTGGTGATCCGGACCAAGGCGCTGAAGAAAGACCGGGTGGAGGATGCGGATTGGCGGACGGAGACGCGATGGGCGTACTACGACAAGCGAAGCTTCCGGATTTATCAAAGAGACGACGGCGAAGGGGCGATCAAGCTGATCGATTCGGGGGCGCACGGGCTGGCGAAGCTGGGGCGGGTGCCGCTGATTCCGCTGCGGATTTCCGAGGGGTTGTGGCTGCTGAACCGGGCGGGGCTGCTGCAACTGGAGCATTTCAATAAATCGAACGCGCTCGGCTGGGCGCTGACGATGGGGCTTTTCGCGATGCCGGTGGTGTATTCGGAGCGCGAGTGGAGCCAGATGGTGGGCGAGAGTTACTACATCCAGCTTGCTCCGGGAGACAAGTTTGGCTGGACGGAGCCGGAGGGCAAGGTTTATCAGATCGCGGCGGAGAATCTGACGAGCTTGCAGGAGGAGATCTATCGGGTTTGCTATCTGCCGCAAGCGGGAGGGTCGCTGGACAAGGCGGCGGTGCAATCCGGGATCAGCAAGCAGCTTGATTTTTCGATTACGCAGGAGGTGCTGCGGGCGTACGGGGACGCGGTGAAGGAGCAAATCCGGCGGGTGCTGAAGGCGATCGCGGCGGCGCGCGAAGACGGGATCGAGATCGGCGTGGCGGGGCTGGACGACTTCGATATTGCGGATTTTTCGACGGAATTATTGCAGGCGCAGCAGGTATTGGCGCTAGGGGTGGAATCGCCGACGTTAAAAAAAGAGATTTTCAAGAAATTGGCGATGAAATTAGTCAGCGACGCGCGGCAGGAGGTGAAGGATCGGATTGTGGAGGAGATTGAGCATGGGTGGTGAGGAAAACAGGGGCCTGTCGCCCGTGGCCGGTGGCCAGGAAATTCGGGAGGTGGTGCGGGCGGTGATGCAGGAGATGGGATTTGCGGAACGGGAGACGCTCGAAAAGAAGGTGAATGAGCTGATCGCGGAGAATCAGCGGGCGCGAGAGGCGGCGGAGGCGGCGGAGCGGAGCGCGGCGATTCGAGCGGAATTACAGAGGCTGGGGGTGACGAAGATCGACCTGGCGTATCGGGCGGTGAAGGATGACGTATACCGCGGCGAAGACGGGCGATTGATGGCGCAGGGCGGAAGCGAGTTGCGGGATTACCTGGCGCAATTCGTGGATGAGAATCCGGAGCTGCTGCCGGCGCGGCTGGCGGGAGGTTCGGGAGCAAGGGCGGCTCAGAAAGGTCCGGAGGCGAATGGCGTGGATTTATCGAGAATCCGGCCGGGAATGAGCGCGGAGGAACTGGATAGGGTGAGGCAGGAAGTGGCTCGCGTGGCGGCGCAGACGCTGCGCGGCGCATGACGCTCTCTCGATCAGGAATAAGGAGAAAGAGGAGAAAACATGGGAGCAATTACTTCGACAAATGTCGCGACAGCGATTGTCAAGCTGGTGGCGGCGGATGCGTTACCGGCGTTGATGGGGAACCTGGTGATGGGGAACCTGGTAAATCGCGACTACGAGGCGACGCTGGCGCGGGCCGGGGACACGGTGAATGTGCCGATTCCGCCGACGCTGGTGGCGAACAACATTGTGGACGGGGCGGCGGTGCAGTTGCAGAATCCGCCTCCGGGAAACGCGCAGATCGTGCTGACGAATCACGTCGAGGCGTCGTTCCAGATTCCGGACGTAGCGAAGGTGCTGGCGGTTCCGGACCTGCTGAAGCTGTACATGCAGCCGGCGGTGGTGGCGATCGCGGAGAGCATCGAGAGCGACATTCTGAGCCTGTATCCGATGTTCACGGCGAATACGGCGGTAGGCACGGGGGGCACGGCGATCACGGAATCGGTGGTGGACGCGGCGGAGACGGCGTTATTTTCGGCGAAGGTTCCGTCGAGTTCGGCGAAGTATCTGGTGGTGAGCCCGAGCACGTACTCGGAGCTGCGGCAGATCCCGCGGTTCAGCGAGTTTAATACCGTGGGCGAGGCGGGGCTGCGGGCGATGATCGACGGATCGGTGGGGAAGATGAAGGATTTTTACATTTTCCGCTCGCAGTTTGTGCCGACGACGGGGAGCTCGCCGATCACGACGCACAATCTGGCGTTCGCGCGAGACGCGATCGGACTGGTGGTGCGCAAGCTGCCGCAACCGCTGCCGGGAACGGGAGCGATCGCGGAGTACGCGGAGCTGGGCAATTTCGGCATGCGCGTGACCATGAGCTATCAGCCGAACACGCTGGCGCAGCAGTTCACGGTGGACGTGCTGTACGGAGTGGGCGCGCTGCGGAATAATTTCGCGGTGCAGGTGTTGAGCTAGGTTCGGAGCTGGGGCAGGCGCGGCAGGCGGTTGAGATCCGCTGTGGCGAGGCCTGCCCCATTTTTTTGCCGGGCGAGGCGAAGACAGTCAGGAGTCAGGATGGATTTGCGGGCTTATTATCAAAAACTTCGACAAATTGAGGCGGACATTCGCGAGGAATCGGTGGTGATCACGAGTCTGGCGACTCCTGATGGGGGACGGGCGGGAGTGCGCACGGAAGTTCCGCGGGCGGTGGCGGCGCGAATGATCCTCGAAGAGAAAGCGGAGCTGGCAAGCGAGAAAGCGGCGGCGGAGTTTCGCGCGGAAGCGGAGCGGAAGTGGAAGGCGGCTCATGACGCGGGTTGGCGGACGAAGAGGCGATAGATGGCTCTGTTAACAGATGGGAGTCCGAACACGCCGGAGGATTTAACGGCGTACGAATCAGCGATTCTGAACGTGGCGGCGACGGAGGCGATCGACCTTGGAGTGAAGCTCTCGCTGGCGACGGAGGAAATTTCCGAGGACGTGCTGGATATTTTGCTGGATCATACGCGCGGTTATGATCCGCAGTCGATGGTGCGGCGGCAGATCGGAGTCGCGGACGTGGTGGTTTCGCCGCAAATGAAGCGGTGGCACGCGCTGCACACGCTGGCGATGGTGTATCGGGATGCGTTCAACAACCAGCTTAACGATCGATATTTGCCGAAGTGGCAGGAGTATCGGAAATTATCGGCGGACGCGCGGTCGCAGACGGCGATCTTCGGGATTGGACTGGTGAATACGCCGATTCCGGAAGCGGGGGTGCCGGCGCTGAGCATGACGGCGGCGGCAGGCGCGGCGACGGCGATTTACTACATCGCGATTACATGGGTTGCGGCGAATGGGGAAGAGGGCGCGCCGAGTCCGGTGACGACGTTTGAAACCGGGGCGGGGATGACGCTGGTGGTCGCGGGGGTGAATCCGCCGGCGGTGGCGACGGGGTTCAATGTGTACGTTGGGTTGAGCTCGACGAGCCTGGCGCTGCAAACCGCGTCACCTGTGCCGGCGGGGCAGAGCTTCGTGATGCCGGCAACGGGACTATTCGCGGGACGAGCGCCGGGAGACGGCCAGAAGCCGGACGTTTACGTAATCGGCGGTCCGACACTGAGGCGAGGATAGGATGGCGCAGACGGCGAGCATCGCGGCGAAACAATTTGCCACATTTTTGTCGGATTCGGAAAACGGGATCGCGCCGGCGGTTTCCAAGCTGGCGGCGGATTCGGGAATTGCGCTTGCGGCGATTCCGCCGGGGCAGATTATCAGCCAGAACGTGCCGGCGGCGATCGCGGAACGGGCGGCGGCGGTGAAATATCCGGTGGTCCATGTGTATTCGAACCGGGTGCGGAATTCGTTGACGGAAAAATTCCGGAAATTTTCCGGGAAGATACAGACGGTGGCCGAGGTTCGGGTGTCGCAGGACCGGATGGAGGGGTTGGAGGATCAGACGCGGCTGTACGTCGATGCGGTGACGCAGGTGCTCGATTCGAACCGGGGGAGCTGGGGACAGGGGATGTTTTACGCCGGCGGATACGAGGTGGCATTCGAACCGGTGCAGCAGGGCGGTAAGAATCTGATGCAGGTGGCGCGGGTGACATTTGAAGTGGATTTATCGAGCTAGCGGCCAGGAATCAGAGGACTGGAATCAATGTCTTGTTATATTTCTTCGAATAATGAACGGGTTTATGTGGCGCTGGAGGCAAATTACGGCGCCGTGCCGGCGATTACGAGCCAGAACCGGATTCCGCTGGTAAAACTGGCGGCGAAACAGGTTCCGGAGACAACGGGGCGGAAGGATAAAACCGGGAGCCGCACATTTGTGGGTCTGCCGAACACGATTCGCGAGATTACGACGTTTCAACTGAGCACGTTGATGACGGAGTGGTCGAATCAGACGGCGCAGCCGCCGCAGGGTCCGCTGTTTCAGGGCGCGATGGGAGGGACGCCGGTTTTTTATAACGGCGGGACGGTCGCGTCGGTGACGAATCAGACGGAGATTCAATTTACGGCGCCGCATGGGCTGGCGGCCGGGCAAGGGGTGACTTTTTCGGGCGAGATGAGATTCGTCGCGGCGATTCAGGATGCGCAGACGATTTTCCTGAACGCGCCTTTCACGAATCCGCCGGTGGCGGGATCGATGTTCGGGACGACGATCACGTTTCCGTTGGGCGAATCGCTGAGCGGCGTGAGCATTTTCGATTACTGGGATCCGGCGAACGCGGTACAGAGGATCGTGGAAGGGTCGGCCATGGATCGGATGGAGATCAAGATCAATGGGGATTATCAGGAGTTTGCGTTTGCGGGACCGTCGCGGGATCTGCTGGATAGCGCGAGCTTCGTGAGTGGACAGGGAGGGCTGGCGTCGTTTCCGGCGGAGCCGGCGATGGCGGGATTCGATTACACGATTGTTCCGGGTCACCTGGGGGAAGTGTGGATGGGCACGCCGCCAAACCAGTTTTTCACGCTGACCGCGGGAGAATTGACGCTGGACAACGACGTGGATTTACGGGTGAAGGAATTCGGCAGTAATTACGCGCAATGCATCGCGGCGGGGGTGAGGAAGATTACGTTTAACTTCGAAATTTTCGAGATGGCGGACGCGCAGACGGCGGCGCTGTATCAGGCGGCGCGGCAGCGGTCGCCGATCGCGGTGATGTTGCAGTTGGGGCAGCAGACGAACCAGTTGTTCGGGGCGTACATGCCGGCGATGGTGCCGGCGGTTCCGCAATACGACGACAGCGAGACGCGCCTCCAATGGAAATTTCAGAACAGCAGGGCGCAGGGCACGCCGGGAGACGAACTTTATGTCGCGTTCGGCTAACCAGTACGCGAGTTCGATCTGGTGCGAATCCGCAACGGCGCCGGGGGTTCGATTTGAGATTGCGCGGGTATCGTTCGGCAGACGGATGGAGTTGGCGCGGAGGATTCGCGAGATCGGGCGGAAGGCGGAGTATCTCGACGCGGGGAGCGAGGTTCGAGAAAAGATCGAGGGCGTGGTGATGGCGGCGGAGATCGAGCGGGCGTATCTCGAATGGGGACTGATCGGAGTGGAGGGGCTTGAGATCGATGGGACTCCGGCAACGCCGCAGGCGTTGATCGAAGCCGGGCCTGTGGAATTGGCGATGGAGATTCTGGCTCGCATCAAAGCGGAATGCGGGTTGACGGAAGAAGAAAGAAAAAACTGATTGTCGCATTCCATTTTCAAAGCTCAAGCCAGGCCGCGTGGAGATGCGACGAATGCCGGAGACAGGGTCTGGAGATCCGGAGGCGCTGCGGGTGGCTGCCGGCGGAGCTGCGCGGCGCGCGGAAACTGGTTTGGGCGCGCGGGCGGGCATCGGCGGAGGAATGCCCGAAATCGCTGATTACGCCGCAGAGCCTGGAGTGGCTGGAACGATTTTTCGCCTGGAAGTTCGCGGGCGACAGGCGATTGGAAGAGTTGGACGCACGGCAAGCGGATGCGTTTTTGATGCTCGAAAGAGAATGGCGGAGGGGAGCAAATGGCGAACACAAATCCACTTAATGCGGTGACGGCAGTGCTGGGCGGGGCGGCTTCGGCCCAGAGCAGCGTGTTGTCGGATCAGTTGACGACGATCACGCAGCAATTGCAGCAACTGCAAACGATCAATCAGACGCAGATCGAAACGATGGAGCAGAACACGGAAGCGGTTGCGCAGAATACGAGCGAAAAAGGGCAGGGCGGGTCGAACGCGAAGTCAGTCGGAAGCACGCTGGAGAGCGTTCTGGGATTCGGATTGGGGCTGAGCCCGCTGATTTCGGGCTTGATGAGCTTGTTTGGCGGCGGAGGCTCGAGTGAGACTGCGCCGCTGGTTCCTTATATAGCTCCGGCGACGGTGAACGCGACTTTGGGGATCGGTTCGAGCCAGGCGGGGGTGTTCGCGGTGAATGAAGGCTCGGGAGGGTTGCCGAATCCCGTGCCGGCGCAATCGACGCAGATCACGGTGCAGGTTCAGGCTCTGGACAGCCAATCCTTTCTGGATCACAGCGACGATATCGCGCAGGCGGTGAGACAGGCGATGCTGACATCGACGACATTAAACGACGTCGTCCGGGCGGTGTAGCGTGGCTTCGTTTCCGCAATTAAAAACCGGGGTGGTTGCGCAGTATCCAGCGGATCGGCGGCGAAATTTGCCGACGCAGGTGATTCGTTTCCTGGATGGGAGCGAGCAACGGTTTGCGGGGTATGGAGCGCCGCTGAGGAGTTGGACGATCCATTACGAACGGCTCGATGAATCGGAGCTGGCGGCGGTGGAGTCGTTTTTTGAAGAACAGGGCGGCCGCGCGGGGATGTTTTCGTTCACCGATCCATTCGATGGAACGGTCTATCCGAGCTGTAGTTTCGCGAACGACCGGCTGGAGGTGGAGTTTGCGGGTCCGCAGGACGGGAGGATGCAGTTGGTGATTCGGGAGAACCGAAGCTGATGCTTGTTTTTCCACAACTCGTGACGGGCGCTTCGGCGTTGTATCCGGTGAAGAAGACATCCGTTCAGCGGACGGCGATGAACGTAATGGCGGATGGAAGCGTGTGGATTTTTGGCGATCCGGATGGCGCGGCGAAGGCATGGGAACTGCACGCAACGGGTATGACGGCCGCGGAGTGGAACGCGATCGAAGCGCTATATCAGGCGACGTCGGGAATGTGGCAGACGTTCACGTTCCTGGATCCGACGGGGAATCTGCTGGCGCAGAGCGAGAATTTGGGTGCGGGCGCCTGGACGAACGGGCCTCTGATCCAGTTGACGTCCGGGGTTGCGGATCCGCTGGGTACGACACGCGCGACGCGCATCACGAATACGGGAGAGGCGGCGGCTTCGGTGGCGCAGGTGTTGAGCGTTCCGGGAACTTTCGAGTATTGCATTAGCGCCTGGGCGCGGGCGGCGGGAACATCGAATGTGACGCTGACGGCTTTTACGACGGGGGCGAATCTGGCGAAAACGTTCGCGCTGAGCGGAGCGTGGTCGCGGATTGTGCTGGCGGGCAACCTCGGGCAGAGCACTTCGCAGGTGACTTTTGGAGCGCAGCTCGATTCGGGGGCGACGGTGGACGTGTTCGGGATGCAGGTAGAGGCGCAACTGGCGCCTTCCGATTACAAGCAAACGAACGCGAAGGGGGGAGTTTACTCCAAGACGCGATTTGGCAGCGACAACTTCAGCGTGACGGCGCAAGGGATCGATGTTTACGATGCGGTGATCCAGATCGTGGATACGGAGGGTTGACGGATGCCCATGACGATCGATGTTTTGAAGGAGACGGAAGCTCCTCCGACACCGCTGTTTTTGTTCGATTGCACGCTGAGCTCGGGCGCGGTGGAGCGATGGGCGACGCACGCGGTTACGGTGAACGGCAACGCGTACAGCGCCCGATTGATCAAGCACAACTTGTATGACCTGCGGGCGTCATCGAATGACGGGCTGGACGGGACCGCGCTGATCAGCGTTACGCTGGCGAACGCGGATTCGCATTATTCACAAATCGAGCGCGAGGTGGGATTTAAGGGCGCGCAGGTCACGATTACTTTCCTGTTTTACGATCTTGCAGGAGGCGCGGCGGCTTCGGAGTCCAGAGTGATGTTTCAGGGCGTTGCGAATCCGCCGGAGGAAATCACCGAGACGAGCTTTCGAGTTTCGTTCAATAATCGCCTGAGCCTGCAACGCATTATCTTGCCGGAGACGCAGATCCAGCGATTATGCCCGTGGATTTTTCCGGCGAACGCGGCACAGCGGCAGGAAGCGCTGGATGGCGGCGCGAAGGGCTCCTATTCAACGCTTTACAAGTGCGGATACTCCGCGGATTTGAGCGGCGGCGTGGGGAATTTGAATGGCGGCGTTCCTTATACGTCCTGCGATTATTCGCGAGCGTCCTGTATTGCGCGCGGAATGTTTTCGAGCGACGCGAATGCGAATGCCACGGCGCGGTTCGGCGGAATCGAGTTTGTTCCGCCGCAGATTCTGGTGCGCAGCTTCGGGGAAAGCGGGAAACAACTTTCCGCTGTTCAGGACAACCTGACGATTTATAACAATTACGTTCCGCTGGTTTACGGGACGGCGTGGTATGAACCGCCGATCGTGTTCGCGCGAAATGACGGGAATCTGACGCGCATGGAAGTGCTGCTGGGGATGGGGCCGATCGACAGCGCGATTACGGTGCTGGTGAACGGGATCAATATTCCGCAGGGACAAAGCGGCGTCAATATGACGGCGACGGGATGGTTCAACATCGTCACAAGCGGGACGCGCAATGGCGCGTTCGATCCGAATTTTACGGATTCGAACGGCAATCCGCTTGGCGATCCTTACGGAAGCATGGCGATGATGAGCGTGGTGGTCCCGAACGCGATCAGCGACGGAACGTCACTGCCGCAAATTCGAGTATTGCTGAATGGCCTGCATCTGGAGCAGTTTGATGCGTCCGGACATTCGCTTGGAACGTCTTTCACAAACAATCCGGCGTGGGTGTTGCTGGACGTGCTGCGGCGGAGCGGATGGCTGACGAGCGAAATCGATCTGGAGAGTTTCGCTACGGCGGCTGACTATTGCGCGCAGCCAATCGAAACAACGGACATGAACGGCAACACGGTGGCGACTCCGCGGTTTCAGTGCAACCTGGTGCTGACCCAGCCAAGAAGCGCGGCGGAGGTGGCGATCGGAATTCGAAACGGGTCGTCGCTGATATTGACGTATGACAACGGCGGGCTGCTGACGCTGAGGGTCGAAAACAGCCTTGCGCTGCAACAGCCCGCACTGCCAGAAGGAAGCAACAGCACGGAGCCGTTGAACGGCGGCTGGCCGGCGTATGAATTCAGCGACGGGTCGGCGACGTTTTCGGGATTGGCCCGGAAGGCGAACGGAGATCCTTCGATCCGGTTGTGGTCGCAGAGTACTGCGGCGACGGCGAACCGGCTGAGCGTGGAATTTCAAGACGAGTTCAATCAATATCAGCAGGACAGCGTGTCGGTGGTGGATGTCGACGATGCGCTACGGACGAACCGGCAGGTGACCGCGACTTATCTGGCGTTGGGTTTGCCGAATTTCGATCAGGCGACGCGCGCCCTCACGCTTCAGCTTAATAAGAGCATCCACGGCTACCAATACATTGATTTTGAGACGACTGTGAAAGGAATCGGGCTGGCGCCGGGGGACATTATTACCGTCACCTACGTCAAGGAAGGATTAGAGCGGCAGCCGTTTCGAGTGGTGCGTTTGATGCCGGGGCAGAATTTTCAAACGCTGAAAGTCACGGCGCAGTGGCACGACGACGAGTGGTACACGACGGGGAATGCGGGCACGACGGGAGTGGGACGCCAGCCGGGCGGTGGAGTCGGGCTGCCCCGTCCGCTTGTCGGGAGCGTGATCGATGCGAACGGAATTGATCAGTTCGGGATTACGGAGACATCGAGCGAGGCAAGCGATGGGACGTTCACGATTTCACTCAGCGTCGCTTTCGATCCGCCGGCGAAACCAGCGGCAACGGGGGTCTCGATTCCGCTGCTGAGTTTGAATGCAGCGGTAAGCCCGACGGGCGGCACGCTCGCGGGAGGACAAACGTATTACTACGCGATCAGCGCGCTGGACGGAAGCGGCGGTGAGAGCGCGCTGTCTTTTGTAGTGCCGGCGACGATCCCATCCGGGTCAAATACGAACACGGTTACGCTTTCCTCTCTCAGTTTTTCTTCGGGAACCACGGGATTTAATGTCTATCGTGGATTGAATCCACAGGAATTGTTGCTCATTGCTTCGAATGTCGCCGTGGGCGCGACGTACACCGATACCGGCGGCGCGCCGCGACTGCAAGGTCCGCCGGATGGAAATTACGATCATGCGAATTTCTACTGGAGGCTGGAGCTTCAACCGGAAGCGCCGGCGCAAATCTATTCACCGACAACGATCGGCAACAACGGCCTGGGGATGGCGGCAAACGAATTCGCCGGAGCAGTGGTAAGAATCACTCGCGGAACCGGCGCGACGCAGGAGCGCGCAGTGATCGCAAACACGCCGACGACGATCACGGTTTCACCGGCCTGGACCATCGCACCCGACGCGACCAGCTACTTCGTGGTCGCCAATTCGACGTGGAATTTCGGCGGATTCAGCGCGACGAGTCCGGCGCTGATTCAGGCGCCGAATCAGCACGGAGCGACGGTAGAGATTGCGGGGCGATCGGCGAACGCGCTAAATCAGGAGAGCTCTCCGGAGCTGAACCCGGTGACGCGGTGGCAGATCGGCGGCGCGGCGGGCGGCGGGGTGGACGCGGACATTCCGCCGGGTCCTGCCTTTGGGTTGAGTTTGGCGGCGCAGGGAACGGTGGATCTGGTTGGAATCGGATTTACCGATCTGACAAATACGCACACCATTTCGGCGGGAACGTTGACCCTGTTTTATTGGAACGAGCTGAGCAGCCCGACCGGCTTTAGCCTTGCGGCGGGGATCTCTGCGACGGACACGACGATAACTCTGAATGCCGCGGGTCCGTCGGGGATTGATGATTTGATTCAAATCGAGGGCGAGATCGTCGAGGTGATCGCGGTTGAAGGCGGGGGCACGCAATATCAGATCAGCCGGGGATCGCACGGAAGCACGGCCGCGGCGCATCCGGCGGGCGCGCTGGCGTATCCTCTGCAAAGAGATGTCACGATCGTGCCATTCGTCGGTGATTTTTTCGGGAGTCCCGCAAGCGGAAGTTATAGCGCATCGATCTTTTTGCCGGACGTACGCATCGGCGCGGCTGAATTCTATGTGACCAACGTTCACGGGAATAGTCCGTCGACGGGGGTGTCTTTCGGCGGGACGGCCGACCAAGGATTGCGAACGCTTGCCGGCGGGCAACTTTCGATCCAGGTGGACGGATATCTTGCGATTCAGGCTGGGGCGGCGCCACCGCTCGTCGTGGAGAGCTCGCTTGCCGCGCGCGACATCTTCGCGGTGCTTGGCCAGGCGCCGAGCGGCGGAGCAGTGCAGCTTCAACTCCGCCAGGGCAGCGCAATTTATTGCGCCTTGACGATCCCGGATGGCGCAACGATATCGAATTCCGTGAATGGATTCGGGCTACCGCCGCTGAGCGGAGGCGCTCAGGTTTTCCTGGACATTCTATCGGTGCCGGGAGCTTCCGGCACACCGGGGCGGGACCTGACGGTAATTATCCGTTTATAGCAGCCCATGCCGGACATTCTTCAGAAGTTAACGCCGAATCAGGACCTGCAATGCTACTTTTTCGAACCTTCGGGCGGCGGATCGGCGGTGGCGGCACTGAGCAGCACATCCAGCAGCGGATTTACGCTGTCGGGTTCCTGGCGCCAGCAGGCCGACTGGGCGGTGATCGAGTGGAATCGCGATAACACGCACGAACATCCGGCGTTTCGAAATCTGCCCGATGGCGATTTGAGCCAGTTAGTTCTGACTTATGATGAGACGCGCAGCAACTGCATTCCCATAGACTCGACCTTGTACGCGACGGTGGACTGGCCGTCACTCCGGGTATGGGCGACACCGGACGGCGGAACGGAGACGATCTACCGGGTGCCACTGCTCTCCCATGCGACACCGGTGGCGGGCAGTTATCAGTGCGCTTACGCCGATTTCACGTTATCGGGCACCGCCGCGGCGGGCGATTCTGTCGGGCTCGCGTTTTTCCAGGAGCAGTATACTTACCAGGTTTTCGGCGGCGACACGCTCGCCACGATCATTACCAATCTGGCGGCGAGCATCAATTCATTCTCGGCGCTTCTGAAGGCGGCGGCGAATGGGAATACGATTCGCGTTTATTACACTTCAGGGCAGCCGATCGCAACGAGCACGGCGGGCGCGAATGGAAACATCTTCGGCATGTATACGTTTTCGACCGGAGCCGAGACCTGGGATGCGCCGTGGAAAACATTCGCGAATGGAACGTCGCCCACGCAATGGCGGGTGACGCTCGATTTCAGTTCGCTTCAGGGTTATACGTCTCCGGATTTGAGCGGGAACCCGGTAGCCATTCCAACCCAAAGCATCCGAAAACTGCGCTGGACGTATGCGGCGGCTTTGCAATCCGGCGCTTACCAGCGCAGCGAATTTGCCGTCGTTGTTTCCAACTGGACGGTAACTGGTTCGAATCGGAATTACTCCGTGGCTGGTCCGGGGAGTCTACGGATCGAAGATGATGATCCCGCCGTCATCTACTCTCCCGCGGGCGGGTGGAGCAGATCGGCGGGAAATTATTCGGGCGGAACGATCAGTTATACGTCAACGCCGGGGAATTCGGTTTCGTGTACTTATGATGCCGTTCAGAGCCACACACTATACTTGGGGCTGCGTTATACGGGAAATGGCGCGCAGGTCGCGATCACAGTGGATGGCTCCACAGCGGGCGTGGCGAATCTGCTGATCGCCGGGGAGGATGTATTGTTCCGATACCCGGTGGGATCCTACGGCGCGGGATCGCATCAGGTGACCCTCACGCACAGCGGACCGGCTGCGGCCGATTTCTATTTCGACTTCATCGAACTGGCCGTGCCCACGACGGCGCTCCCGGTGTTTCCGGCTCAGTCTGCGATCACCTTGGCGACGGACTGGGACACCGAGCATTCGCTTGCGCTGGCGCCGGAGCGCACCGCCTGGATGATCGATTCGCTCGGCTTTAAGGGCCGGCAGAATCACTATTGCGGCGCGCTGTGGTTTTACGAAATCATTCGCCAGGGGACGGCTTACGCCACGGCGACCGTGACGTTTTCCGGAACGCCCGAGTTCAGTTCCACGGTAACGCTGGATTTGGTGCAATCCGGATCAACGCTAACGCTGACCAAACTGGTCCACATGGGAATGACCGCCGAAATGATGGCCACGGCATTCGCGATTGAACTGAACCGCGGTTATACGGCGGTTTGGGCCAGCGCCGCGGGAAACGTTCTGACGATACAATCGCGCGCCATGGGGGCTGCGGGCAACTCGATCGGAATTTCGGCGTCCACCACCAGCAGCAATTTCAGCGTGACCGCGTCCGGGGCGGCTTTGGCCGGCGGAATCGACGGAAACTGGTATACCGATCTAGATGCTTCGCCGGTTGTGAACCGGGCGGCGCGAGACTGGCACGCAAGTTTTTTCGCGGCGCTTCAAAGTTACGGAATTGAAGCGACGGCGGCGTTCAGCATGGAGCTGGGCAACGGCGATCCGTCCGCGGCGGCGGGGATTGCGCAGCGCGGTCCGGCCGGCGATCCGATTCTTTTGCCGACGCCTTCGCTGCAAACCAATTTTTCTTCCGCCAGCTTGGCCTTTTGGCAGCAGGCTTACGCGCTGATGGCGGACCTTCAGGCATCGGCTGGATTGCAGCCGTTTTTGCAATTCGGCGAAGTACAGTGGTGGTATTTCCCAAACGACGGAGCCGGAACAAACTTTTCAGGAATGCCGTTCTACGATGCCTGGACGCAAGCGCAGTTTTTGGCGCAGTACGGATTTTCCATGCCGGTGATCACGACGAATACAGTCGATCCGGCGAGCTATCCGGAGGTGGCCGCGTTCCTTTCATCGCTCATCGGGAATTTTACGAACACGCTTGCCTCATATGCGCGGGCAGCGCAGCCGAACTGCCGGTTCGAGGTGCTTTATCCGAGGGACACAAACCAAACCTCATTCAACCAGGCGATCAACTTTCCGCAATCCGCCTGGACGCCGTCCGCGCTCGCGGTTCTGAAGACGGAAAATTTTGGCTTTACTTTCAGCCGGAATCTCGATTTGGCGGAATCGTCGATCACTTTTCCATCCAGCATAAGTTTTCCGTCGGCGCAGAGCTCACACCTGGTGGGCGTCAACGATCCGACGACGCCGTGGCTCAAGGAAGCGCGGAGCGCGTTGGGCAAGGGATTTGAAAGCGTTGTGCTCTTCGCACTCGATCAATACTGTCTGGTCGGCTACGCGACGCCGCTTGCGGCTCCCTTCCGGCGTAGTCTGCGAATGGGCCCTTGATAAACTGAAGGGTTGCTTCAGGTCCAGAACGTTTCCAAGCTTTATCGTTTGTACCGGCGGCCGCTGGACCGTCTGCTGGAAATTTTTCCGTTCTCGAAACATTCTTCTCCCGCGGAATTTTGGGCGCTGCGCGACGTGAATCTGACCGTTGAGCGCGGCGAGGTTTTCGGCCTCATCGGACCGAACGGAAGCGGCAAAAGCACGCTGCTGCAAATCGTCAGCGGGATTCTGGAGCCGACTCGCGGGCGTGTGATCCGTCATGGGCGCATCGCGGCGCTGCTCGAACTGGGCGCCGGCTTCAATCCGGAGTTCACCGGACGCGAGAACGTTTTTTTGAACGGCGAAATTCTCGGGATGTCGCGCCGCGAAATGGAACGCGTGTTTCCAGCGATCGAAAAATTCGCGGAAATCGGCGCGTTTCTCGATCGCCCGGTGAAGGAATATTCCACCGGGATGTATGTGCGGCTCGCATTTTCGACGGCGATCCACGTCCAGCCGGAAATCCTTATTGTTGATGAAGCGCTCGCCGTGGGCGACGCGATTTTCGCCAACCGCTGCATCAAAAAATTCGAGGAGCTCAAACAAAACAACGTCACGGTCCTGTTTGTTTCCCACGACCTTGGCTTGGTCAAGCGATTATCGGACCGCGCGGCCCTGATGATCGGCGGGCGCGTTGCCGCCTGCGGGCCGCCCAGCGATGTCGTGAATCGATACGTCGGCATGGTGCTCGATCGCGAGCAGGCGCCGCGCGAAGAAACGGCCAGCGGAACCTTTCGCCACGGCGACGGAGCAAGCCGCATTCTGAGCGCGGAACTGATCGGCGCGGATGGCGCACCAATTGCGGCGCTGCATCCGGGCGAGCCGGTCACGGTTCGCGTCCGCGCCCGGGCCGAGCGCGATCTTGATGATCCCGTGGTCGGCCTGCTGATCCGAAACCGTCTGGGGATTGACGTGTTCGGAACCAACACCCGCATCGAAGGCATCGATCTCGGCCGCCTCGCCGCCGGCGAACTTTTTGAGATCGATTTCACTTTCGATTGCCTTTTGACCCGCCAAGACTATACACTGACCGTTGCCACGCAGTATCGCGAAGGATACAGCCAGGACTGGGTCGATGACATCATCTCGTTTTCCGTCGTGGACGCGCGCGATGTAGCGGGGCTGGCGAATTTCCGAACGACAGTGGAGTGGCGCCGCATTTCCGCATGACTCCCGATCTTATTTACGCGCTGGTGCTGGGCCTGGTGCTCGCCGTGCTCATCGGCGTGACTTTGGCGCGAATGACTTCGGTACGGACCCGTGACGATTTTCTTGTCGCCGGGCGAAAGCTTCCCTGGGCCGTGCTGGTGTTCACCCTGCTCAGCTCCTGGATCGGCGCGGGCAGCCTTTTTGCCGGCGCGGAGAACGGATACGAGCACGGATTCGTGGCCTTATGGCAGCCCGCGGGCGGATGGGTCGGGCTGATTCTCATCGCCGCCATTGCCGGACGCGCGCGGCGCTTCGCGCAGTTTACGGTTCCCGATCTGCTCGAAGTGCGCTATAACGCAAGCGCGCGCGTGATGGCGACCATCGCCATTGTCATTTCCTATACCGTCATCACCAGCTATCAATTCAAGGGTGGCGGCGATGTGCTGCACCTGATTTTTCCGCAGCTCGATCGCGCCGTGGGGATGTACATCATCGCCGTTTTCGTCATTTTATTTACAGCCGCCGCGGGGATGGCGTCGGTTGCATATTTGGATCTGGTGATCGGCGCGCTGGTAACGCTGATCGTCGTCATTTCCGTACCGCTGTTATTGCGCGAGGGCGGGTGGCCGCAGGTTCGCGCCGCGCTGCCGGCGAGTCATTTTACCGTACTGGGCGACGTCGGCCTTCGGCGCGCCCTCGGCTACATGCTTCCGACGACGCTGCTGCTGGTCGGCAATCAGGGCATGTATCAGAAATTCTTTTCGGCGCGATCGGAAAAAGACGCGCGCTACGCCGTGTTCGGGTGGATTGCCGGCACGGTGCTGCTCGAAACGTTGCTGATGATGCTTGCGATTATAGGCAGCGCCAGGTTTCCGACCGATAAACCCCGCGAAATTATCGCCCTGGTGGCGCGGCGAGGCCTGCCGACCTGGATCGGCGCGATTTTATTGGGCGGAATTTTCGCCAAAGTGATCTCGACCGCGAATAATTACCTGTTTTCGCCGGCCACGAATCTGATTCACGACGTCTACGGCCGCTTTATCAATCGCCATGCGACGGAAAAACAGACGCTGATCGTATCGCGCGTGCTGGTGGTGGCGCTGGGAATTTTCGCGCTGCTTCAGGCGACGCAATTTGAATCGATTCTGAATGCGTCGCTTTATGCATACACCGTATACGGAGCCGCGGTGACTCCCGTGGTGCTTGCCGTTTTTTTTTGGAAGCGCACCACGACGGCCGGAGCGGTGGTGTCGATTCTCCTTGGAACCGTGATTACAGTCGCCTGGAATCTCGCGCAGGAGCACGGCTGGAAGAACCAAGTGGACGCGGTTTATCCGGCGCTGATCGGGTCCGTGGCAAGTCTGGTGATCGTGAGCTTGCTTACTCCGCATCCGCCGGAGAAGACATGGAAGCCGTTTTTCGAATCAGGGGAACTTCGATGAATCTTGAGGATATTCAAGCGGCAATTCGGGAGGAAAATCTCGACGGCTGGCTGTTCTTCGATCATCACCGCCGCGACCCGCTCGCCTATCGAGTGCTGCGGTTCACGCCGGGCTCGATGGTTTCGCGGCGATGGTATTACTTCATCCCCGCGCAAGGCGAGCCGCGTCGGCTGGTTCACAAGATCGAAGCGCACACGCTGGATGCATTGCCGGGCAAGCAAACCGAGTACGCCGAGTGGGGCGAAATGGTGCGCCGCCTGGGTGCGATTCTCGGCGCCGCGAAGCGAATCGCGATGCAGTATTCGCCGGGCTGCGCCATTCCCTACGTGGCGATGGTGGATGCCGGCACGGTCGAGCTGGTGCGCTCGCTCGGCGTGGAGATCGTCAGCTCCGCCAATCTGGTGCAGCGATTCGAAGCGAAGTGGACGGCGGCGCAACTGGAATCGCACCTGGAAGCGGGCCGCCGGATCGATCGCGTCCGGCGCGAGGCGTTCGAGAAAATCGGCGCGGCGCAGCGGGCCGGCTCGACCATTACGGAGTGGGACATCAAGCAATTCATTCTGGCGAGATATAAAGAGGAGGGAATATTTATCGATCACGGTCCCGACGTCGCGGTGAACGGGAACGCCTCCAATCCGCATTACGATCCGGCGCGGGAGAACTGCTCGGAGATCAAGCGCGGAGATCTGGTGCTGATCGATATTTGGGGAAAGCTTGACCGGCCGGGCAGTGTTTATTACGACATCACCTGGACCGGCTACTGCGGCGAGGTTCCGCCGGAGCGGATGCAAAATGTTTTTCAAGTGGTGGCCGAGGCGCGCGATTGCGCCATCCAGCGGGTTCAGGACGCTGTCGCCGCAAGGAAAGATCTGCGCGGATTTGAGGTGGACGACGCGGCGCGGGCGCATATTCGCGCGAAAGGCTTTGGCGATTATTTTTTCCATCGCACCGGGCATTCGATCGGCGAGGATGTTCACGGCACCGGAGCGAACATCGACAACTACGAAACGCACGACGAACGAAAAATCATCCCCTGGACCTGTTTCTCCATCGAACCCGGAATCTATTTGCCGGAGTTCGGGATTCGTTCGGAAGTGGACCTGTTTGTGGATGACAACAGCGCGCGCGTAACCGGCGAAATTCAACGTAAGCTTCTTGCGATTTAAAATGCGCCGCTGGTGTGTCTTGCTGCTGTTCGCCTCCGCCGCTTCGGCCGGCATTGTCTCGCGCGATTGGACCGCCGGCAAATTGAGCATGCGCCTCGATGACGGCGCGGCGGAGCTTGAATGGCTCAGTCCCGTGGCATTTCATTTTTCGCGTAATTGGTCCGACGCAACGCCCCGGCTGGCGGCTCTGGCGCATGAAAACATCGCGCCGGAACTCGAAGACGCCGGCTCGACCCTCACGATGAGGACGAAATACCTGACCGTGGATCTGGACCGGAACGATCTCGCGCTGCGGATTCATTCGGGCGAGACTCCGGTGACGTCCGTCATGCTCGTACGATCCGCGGCCGGAGCCGAGTTGCGGATCGCGCTGGCGCAAAACGAGCGCGTTTACGGATTGATGGGCGCGGGACCGTCACTGAACATCCGCGGCCAGCGCATCGAGCGGCAGCATGGATATTTTTTTACGAGCGCCGGTTACGGAATCCTCGTGCGCTCGCCCGCAAGCTGCGTCTTCGACTTCGGCCGCGGCGCCATTGAAGCGACAGGAGCCGATTCGATGGACTATATCTTTTATTACGGCCCGACGCCGAAGGAAATTCTCGAGCAGTACGCATCGCTGTTTCCGAAAAGCGAAGTGAAAGCCGAGTCGCTCGATCTTCTTCCGCCGGACCGGCTGCCGCAAGCAGCGCAAAAACTTCCCGCCACGCCGGTTCGCTCCTGGCGCGATCTGGCGGACCTGGTGCGAACGATTCTCAATTGGAGTCTCTCCGGCGTCGCTTATCCCGCGCTTGATTTATCGATGTTGGATGACGCGCCGGCGCCGGTGCGGCGGCGCGCGGCCGATCTCAGCACGCTGCTGCCGATCGTTTTTCGAAGCGCCGGCGAGGGAGGCATCCACGCGGCGGAGCGCCGGGCCTGGACGCCGTACCTGATCACTTATCTCCGCGAGGCTTACGATCGCGGTTATCCGCTCATCCGCCCGCTGCCGATGCAGTTTCCGCGCGACCCCGATTCGGACCGGCAAACCGGCGTATTCATGCTCGGCGATGAGGTGCTGCTCGCGCCCGTACTCGGGCCAGGCGCGCGGCGAAGGATCGAATTGCCGCGCGGAAACTGGACCGATTTGCGAACAAATATTGTGTATCCGGGCCGGCAAACGATCGAGGTGGATGCGCCGGCCGGCCGGGTTCCGGCGTTCATCCGAAATGGCTGGATTGTGCCGTTCGCGGCGGAAAATAAAATGGAATTGCATTATTTTCCGTCGCTTGGCGCGGAATTTTTTCTCTGGGAGCCGGAATTGGAGGAAAATTCGCAGTTTCATGCCGCGCCGGCGGGCGATTTCCTGCGCGTCGAAATCGAGTCCCAGCGGGAGCGCACCTACGAATGGATCTTACATCACGTCGCCGAGCCGCGCGCGGTATCGGAGGAATCCGGCGCCTACGAACGAGTGTCGAGACGCGACCAGTTGCGCCCCGGCGCGTGGTGGCACGATGCCGCCAGGAACAACTTGCATTTGATGTTGCACGCCGAAGCGGGAACCGATCGCATCGTGAACATCTCGCCGAAATAAGGGCGGTTCCAGCCTCGCTTCGGGTAAGGTAGGATGGTGCGAAAAGTGCTGGCGT
This sequence comes from Terriglobia bacterium, assembly GCA_021325175.1. Lineage (GTDB taxonomy): Bacteria > Acidobacteriota > Terriglobia > Bryobacterales > Bryobacteraceae > Palsa-187. The sequence continues at coordinate 18,698 of JAJPHS010000152.1, read as the reverse complement.
GCAGAACGGCGCAGCAGAGGATAGCTCAATTCAATAAAACTGAAGCGTTAACAAGGACGAAAATGGCCCTTTCCATTCAGGATTTAGAACTTCGTGGAAAACGCGTGTTTATGCGCGTCGATTTTAACGTGCCGCTGGCGAATGGCGGCAAAGTGATTACCAGCGATGAACGCATTAAAGCTTCGCTTCCAAGCATAAATTATGCTCTCGACCATGGCGCGGCTTTGATCCTGGCGAGCCATTTGGGCCGCCCCAAGGGTAAGCCGAACCCGGAAATGAGCCTTGCGCCCGCCGCCGCGCGGTTAAGCGAATTATTGAAGAAACCGGTCGCCATGGCTCCGGATTGCATCGGACCGGAGGTCGAAAAACTGCTGCCAAAGCCCGGCGAGGTATTATTGCTCGAAAATCTTCGCTTTCACCCGGAAGAAGAGAAAAATGATCCGGAATTTTCGCGGCGGCTCGCCGAACTGTGTGACGTCTACGTCAACGACGCCTTCGGATCGGCGCATCGGGCGCACGCTTCGACGGTGGGGATGATCGCCTACGTGAAACAGGCGGCCGCGGGACTGTTAATGGAAAAGGAATTGGAGTATTTGACCAAGGCGACCGAAAATCCGCGGCGACCCTGCATCGCCATTTTGGGCGGAGCGAAGGTTTCCGACAAAATTCAGATTATCCAAAATCTGATGAAGTTCGTGGACCGGCTGTTGATCGGCGGCGCGATGGCCTATACCTTCCTGCGGGCGCGCGGGGAATCGACCGGAAAGTCGCTGGTCGAAGAAGACAAGCTGGAGCTGGCGCGTGAATTGATGCAGCAGGCCGGTCCGAAGCTGGAGCTGCCGGTGGACCACGTGGAGGCCGCTGAGCTGAAGCCGGGAGTGGAGACGGAAGTGGTGGAGCAGATCTCCGACGGCTACATGGGCCTGGATATCGGACCCAACACGATCAATCTTTATGAAAACGTGATTCTCGGCGCCAAAACGATTATCTGGAACGGCCCGATGGGCGTCTTCGAAGTGCCGCCCTTCGATAAAGGCACGATCGCGTTGGCGAAGGCTGTGGCGGAATCGGGCGCCGTCAGCGTGGTCGGCGGCGGGGATTCCGAAAAAGCGATTCGATCGGCGGGCGTGGCCGATAAAATTTCGCACATCTCGACGGGCGGCGGAGCGTCGCTGGAATTCTTGGCCGGGATCGAACTACCCGGAGTGGCCGCGCTGGAAAAAGCCGCAAAGCGGCACGGAATCGGCTAATCCCCCGCCTTCTATCTGCCGATAGGCAGTGATAAAGTGTATTCAAGGTAGGAGGCCCCTATGTTTTTCGGTCTCTCGTTGATGTTCGTAACGACTTTAGGGTTTCAAAATCCGCCGGCGCAAACCGCCAACGGATTTCGCGCGCCGGAACGGACCGCCCCAGCTAACCCGGTGAAGGAGCTTTCACCCGAAACGCGCGGCGACATTTTCATGGCGCGGAAAATGTACCGCGAGGCGATCGAAACTTATCAGGAGGGCCCGAAAAATTCGCCGGTGCTCGCCAACAAGATCGGGATCGCCTATCATCAGATGCTCGATCTGGACGCGGCCAAGCGGCAATATGAGCGCGCAATCAAGCTGGACCCGAGATACGCCGAGGCGATCAACAATCTGGGGACCATCTACTACGCGCGCAAATCCTACCGCCGGGCGATCGGCGAATACAGAAAAGCCATCCGGATTATGCCGAACACCGCGTCGTTCATCAGCAATCTGGGCACGGCGTATTTCGCGCGAAAGGATTACAAGAAGGCGGCGGTAATGTTTCAGGAAGCGCTGAAGCTCGACCCGCTGGTCTTCGAGCGGCGCAATGCCGTGGGCACGACGCTTCAGGAGCGTTCGGTTGAGGATCGGGCGAATCTGCACTATCTGATGGCCAAGACCTACGCCAAGGATGGCGACGTGGAGCACGCGCTGCTTTACATGCGGAAATGTCTGGAGGAAGGCTTCAAGGATCGCAAGAAATTTCAAACCGATCCGGAGTTCGCCAGGCTTCAGGATAACGTCGAGTTCAAGCAGATCCTGGCGACGGAGCAAAAGGTCCTCTGATCCGCGCCTGGGTGGTGATGATCGTTGCCGCGCTGGCGGCGTGCTCCGGATCGCCGCGGCGAATCGCGCAGAAAATCGCCATCCTGCCGTTTGAAAATTTAACCGGCGATGATTCGCTCGATTGGATCGCCTCGGCCGCGCCGGCGATCGTCGATGCGGAGATCGCCGAGGCGGGCTCGACCAAGGCGTTTCGCGCCGCCGAAGTAAGCGCGGCCTATGCGGGCGGCGCGACGCGATTGCTTCACGGATACTATACCGGCGGCGCGGGCCAACTGCGCTTCGAAGTGGAAATCGAAGACGCGTCGCGGCACAAGATCGTCGAGGCGATGGCGGAGCGCGGCGACGTCCTGAAGGCGATGAATGCCGTCGCAAAGCGGATCGATCCTTCGGCGCGCGGTTTTTCGACCGCGAACGAAGAAGCGATCGCGGCCTGGGGACGCGGCGAGTACGAGCGCGCGGTAACGCTCGATCCGAAATTTGGCGCGGCCTGGTTGTCCTGGATCGATTCGCTTGCCGCGCGCGGCGCAACGGCGGATGCGCTGGACGTCGCCCATCGCGCTCTCTCGCAAGCCGGTCTTAAAAGCGAAATCGACCGGACGAAAATTGAGGTTGCGTCGGCGGCGCTTTCAGGCGATGTGGCGGCGCGAGCGCGGGCTCTTACCAGGCTGGCGGCGCTCGAACCGAATGATCCGCCTTTGCTCAACACGCTGGCCGAAGCGGAGCTGATCGCGCGGAATTTCGCCGCCGCCGCGTCGGCATATGAGAAAATCGCGGCGATCGATCCGAACAACGCGGCGGCGCTGAACTCGCTCGGCTACGCGCGCGCGCTGGCCGGCGACCTCGACGGCGCTCGCAAGGCCTTCGAGGAGTACGGGAAGCAGCCGGCGCAAGCGCTCAATATGCTCGACTCGCTGGGCGAGGCATATTTCATGAATGCCCGCTTTGCCGACGCGGAAAAGCTGTTTTTGCGCGCATATCAGCAAAATCCCGCTTTTTTAGGCGGCGCGGATCTATACAAAGCGACGGTGGCGCACTGGCTCGGCGGGGATCTGGCTGGCGCCGACTCCATGTTCAAGCGGTACCTCGATTCGCAGCGCGACGACCGGCTGCGCCCCTGGCGGCAAGCGTGCTGGCTCTATACCACCGGCCGGCGCGAGCAGGCCATCGCGGCGCTTGAATCGTCGCCCGATAAAACACTGGCGGCGCGCCAGCTCGCGATCTGGAACGCGGGAATTCGCCAGGACATCGAGTCGCTTCAGAAAAAATACGAGAACACGCCGCCACCCGCCGATGGCCAGGCGCGGACCTTCTACGCGACGGCGCTGGCCGCATCGGGCGACAAGGACCAGGCGCGAAAATTACTGCGGCTGTGGCCACTGCCGGAACAAACCGGCGATCCCCTGGTGGAATCGATGGTGCTGCCGGAGTTCATCGCGCTGCGGAAATCGCTCGGCGTGAAATAGAGGCGCAGCGATCGTTCACAACCTGGAATTTCATGAAATTTTGGGCTTATTGTGGAAGCGCGCTGCCCGCTCGATGGCCACGAGCATTAAGCGGATTAACCTGGAAGGGCATAGCGCGCGGGAACATCGCCAAAATTTTCCCAAGTGGTGTAAAGCTCCGCGTGCAGACCCGCCTGCCGCGCTCCGGCGACGTTCTCGGGACGATCGTCGATAAACAGCGCTTCTTCCGCAAGGACGCCGAGTCCCTGAAGGGCGTTCTCGTAAATCCGGCGATCGGGTTTGGTGCAGCCCAGCTCACAAGAAAACGTAACCTGATCGAAATGTCTTAACAAGCCGTTGCTTCTCAGGCGCGCGCCGAGCGGGACTGGAAGATTGGAAAGAATTCCGGTGCGAACGCCGGAAGCGCGAAGCCGCTCGATCCAGCCCAGCACGCGATCGTCGAAGCGGCTCCAGAAATCGATCTCGCGGCGGATCATCTCCTCGATTCCGGCGTCGTCCAAGGCGCGATTCATTAACGCCGCGGTTTCCCGCCAGTAGTCGTAAGGATGCTGGCCCGCGTCATAACGCAGGCGATTCTTCCAGAGCGCGCGCACGAACTCTTCCGGGGAAACCTTACAGACGGCGGCGGCTTCGGCGATCTGTTCCTTCGAAGGATGAAAACAGACCACGCCGCCGTAATCGAAGATCACCGCGCGGATGGGCATTGCTAGCGCGCGCCGTGCGCTCCGTCGGCCACCTGCGGCTCGCGGCGCGTGCGGATCTCGCGGACGGCGTAAATCCGGCGGCCCTGGCTTTCGAAATAAGTCCGGGTCAGCACCTCGCCGAGCAGCCCCGTGCAGAACAAAACAATTCCGGTGACCAGCGAGAGCGCCCCCAGCACCATCAGCGGCCCATGGTCCTCGATAATATCGCGGCCGGTCCAGACTTTTTCTCCGGCCAGAAGCGCCAGAATGCTTCCGCCGCAGCCAGTGAAGACCAGCCCCCATTTCCCGAAAAAGTGCATCGGGCGTGTAAAATATTTCAGCAAAAACCAGATGGTGAAGATATCGAACATCACGCGGAAGGTGCGGCCGAGGCCGTAATGCGAGCCGCCGGAGGAGCGCGGCAGATTGCGGATCGGCACTTCGGCGACGCGCGCCCCGTAGAAGGCGGCCAGCGCGGGGATGAAGCGGTGCAGCTCGCCATAGAGATTCACGTCCTTCAGCACTTCGGCGCGGTAGGCTTTAAATGTCGTTCCGAAATCGCGCAGATCGACATTAGACGCTTTCTTCATCAGCCAATTGGCGATGCGCGAGGGAATTTTTCGCGTAACCGCGTTATCCAGCCGGTTTTTGCGCCAGCCGCTGGCGATATCGTAGCCCTCTTCGATTTTTTCGAGCAGCGCGGGAATATCTTCGGGCGCGTGCTGCAAATCGCCGTCAAGCGAGATGATCACGTTGCCCTGCGCTTCGTCGAATCCGGCGGCGAGCGCGGCGGTCTGCCCGAAATTTCGCCGCAGGCGGATCACCTTCAGCCGCGAATCGGTTTCGACTAGGTTGGCGAGCAGGTCGAAGCTCCGGTCGGTGGAGGCGTCGTCCACGAAGATGATCTCGTAGGGTTTGTGGATTCGTTCCATCACCGCCGTCAGGCGGTCGTACAAGGGCAGGATCGAGGGTTCTTCGTTATGGATCGGAATAACGACGGAAAGGTTCACCGGTACTTACAAGAATACCAGGATCTGTTCCGGCTAGCTGCGGTTTCCGTACGGCTCTTGTTTCGCGAAAACTCTGTTCACCGCCCGCATCTGACTCTTTATGAGGAATGTTGCTATGCCGAATCGGAAGGCCGTGGCGGTGATCGCCGCCCTTTCACTTGCCGCATGCCAGCGCTCGCAGCCGAAGGTGACGTACGCGAGCGCGCCGCCCAATATTTCTTCCACCGCGCCGCAATCCTACGCGCCGCTGGTGTCGCGGGTCGCGCCAGCCGTGGTCACCGTTCATGCCGCGCTGCGGGTGCGCCCCGCGCAGCAGTTTCCGTTTCAAAATGAGCCCTTTTTCCAATGGTTTTTCGGCAATCCGAGCAGCAGCCAGCAGCAGCAGGAGGTGGAGCACGCGCTCGGCTCCGGCGTCCTGGTCCGCGGCGACGGATATATTCTCACCAACCATCACGTCATTGACGGGGCGGAAAAAATCAGCGTCGATCTGAGCAATAATCGCTCGTTTCCGGCAAAGCTGGTCGGCTCCGATCCGCTGAGCGATCTGGCCGTGCTCAAGATCGATGCGAGCAATCTGCCGACGCTGGCGCTCGGCGATTCCGATAAGGTCCAGGTTGGCGACGTTTGCCTGGCGATCGGAAATCCGCTGGGGGTGGGTGAAACCGTAACAAACGGGATCATCAGCGCCAAGGGCCGGACCACGGGACTCAGCAACGGATCGTTCGAGGATTTTCTCCAGACCGATGCTCCGATCAATCAGGGCAATTCGGGCGGCGCGTTGATCAACACCACCGCGGAACTGATCGGGATCAATTCGCAAATCCTTTCCACCACGGGAGGGTTCATCGGAATCGGCTTTGCCATTCCCTCCAATATGGCGCGCAGCGTCATGGATCAGTTGATTAAATCCGGTAAGGTGACGCGCGGCCATCTGGGGGTCGGCATCCAGCCGTTGACGTCGTCGCTTTCTTCCAGTTTGGGATTATCCGACACCAATGGCGTGCTGATCAATTCGGTGGAAGCCAACGGTCCGGCGGAGAAGGCCGGAATCAAAGTCGGCGACGTGATCACGGCGCTGAACGGAAAGCCTATAGCCGACGCGAATACATTCCGGAACGCAATCGCCAGCACGCCTCCCGGATCCGATATCACGCTGATGGTGAAACGTGATGGCAAGGATATGCAGATTCGGGCAAAGCTGGACGAACTTAAGCCGAACCAGCCGCACAATGAGCCCTCACCGCAACCGGCTACGGGAGGCAAGCTGGGGCTGAGCGTGGAACCGATGACGCCCCGCATCGCATCGCAGCTCAACCTGCCGCCGAACACGCCGGGGCTGGTTGTGGTGAGCGTCGATCCGATGGGCCCGGCGGCGAATGCCGGTCTTCAAACCGGCGACGTGATCGAAGAAGTGAACCGGCGGCCGGTCAAGTCGATAAACGATATGCAGTCGGCGTTGTCGCAGTCCGGTTCGCGGCCGGTGTTGTTGTTCATCAATCGCGGCGGCCAGACGGTATTCGTGACCATCAATCCGCAGGCGGGGTAGCCAGCCAAGGCCGGATGCAGCCCGCGCCGCTAGCCGACTACTTCGAGAATCAGTTCCCGCTCCTCCGGCGCCGAACCCGAGATCCGGAACGCGTCTTCGACGAGCTGGGCGGCTTCCTCTACATTGGCGTCGTTCGTATAATACAGGCGGCACAGCACTCCGCCGGCATCGACCTTCTGACCGATTTTCACCTCCAGAATCACGCCGACGGCCGGATCGATGCTGTCTTCCTTCATATCGCGGCCCGCGCCGATCATGGCCGAAGCCTGCCCGATATACTCGGCGTCGATCGCGCTGATATAGCCCGCGCGCGGCGACGCGATTTCCCGCGCCCCCGTGGCGTTGGGCAGCAGCTCGAACCGGTCCAGCACCTGCGGATTGCCGCCCTGCGCCGCGATCACTTCCTTTAATTTGCGATAACCGGAGCCGTCGAGCAGCTTCTTCTGCGCGATCTCGCGCGCTTCTTCGAGCGTCGGCGCCACCTTGCCCAGGTAAATCATCCTCGCCGCCAGCTCCAGCGAAAGCCGCGTGAGATCCGTGGGCCCGACGTTTTGCAGCGTCTGCGAAACCTCCATCACTTCCAGCGCATTGCCGATGGCGAAACCGAGCGGCTGATTCATATCCGTGATCAGCGCCTGCACGCGCTTATCCAGCCGCCGTCCGATGCCTACCATCATCTGCGCCAGCCGCCGCGCGTCGACCTGCCGCTTCATGAATGCGCCCGAGCCGACCTTTACGTCGAGCACCAGTGCGTCCATCCCCTCGGCGAGCTTCTTGGACATGATCGAAGACGCGATCAAGGGAATGGATTCCACCGTCGCCGTCGAATCCCGCAGCGCGTAGAGCTTGCCGTCGGCCGGAGCGACCTGCGGCGTCTGGCCCATGAAGGCCAGCTTCAGTTTCCCGAGCTGATCGCGAAATTCATCCACCGTGAGATTGGTGCGAAATCCCGGAATCGATTCGAGCTTATCCAGTGTTCCGCCGGTGTGGCCCAGTGCGCGCCCTGAAATCATCGGCACGACGGCGCCCGCCGCGGCGGCCAGCGGCGCGGCAATCAGGCTGGTTTTGTCCCCGACTCCGCCGGTGGAGTGTTTGTCAACCTTGACGCCCGGAACCGACGACAGATCGATGGTTTCGCCCGATGCGACCATTCGTTCGGTCAAAGCGCTGACCTCCCGATCGGTCATGTTGGCGAAAAAAACCGCCATCAGAAAGGCGGCCATTTGATAATCGGGAATAGACCCGCTCGTATAACCGTCAACGAGGAAGGCAATTTCTTCCGGAGATAGTTCTTCTCCGTCCCGCTTGCGATGAATCAGGTCGACAGTTCGCATTAAGAACTGAGAGTAGCATCTTAGGTGATTGTAAGTAAAGGACGTTCTTAGTTAAATCGCGCGCAGCCGGATATTTCCGCGATAGGAGCTGATGTGCAGCGGAGCGCCGCCGCCATTTACCGCTCCGTCGATTCGCGTTTGTCTTCCGGTGGAATGAATGGTCCGGGGAAAGTCGCATTCAAATTCGGCGCGCCGTTCAAAACTGGTGCGAAGATCGAAGGCGCTGGCGCGCGGCAGCGAAACATCTACGATCCCGCGATAAGTGTGGATGCGGCTGGGTCCGGCGAATTTCGTCACCGCCACTTGAATGTCGCCTTTATACGTTTCGAGCGTCAAAGCGCCCGCCACGCCCTCGATTCGCGCGCGGCCTTTGTACGTTTCAAACTCCAATTCGCCTTGAACGCCGCTGATGTCCGACTCCGATTTATAGTCCTTGATGCGCAAAGCGACGCCGCGCGGTACGCGGATCGTATAGTGGACAAACGGCAGGGTGCCGTCGGTCCAAAACTGCCGGTGATAATCGGTCTTTACGCGAACATCGCCGCTGGAGGCGTCGACGCGAATCTCGACGTCCTCGACCGGCATCGCGCGCCAGCCCGGATCTTCCTCGATTCGCGCCTGGATTTGCGCCTGAGGCTGATCCCAGGCGGTGATGTGAATCGATCCTTTATACGTATCGAGCGTAAAACGTCCTTTGTCATCGAGCGGAACGGTTTTCGAAAAATCCTTGACCCCGGCTGCGGCGAGCAGACCGGCGCCGGCGAGAACGACCGCAAAAATCCGCATGATCCTCATACGCGTGATACTACCTGAAAGTTCCCGCTACGGTTTACGCTCGTGAATTTCCTGCCGTAGGGCCGGCACGCTAAGCTTGAGTATTGCGGGCTTCCGGTCCGTTCACGATGCCTCTGCTGCCCTTTCTTCATCGCGTCGCCGCCGGCGAGCATCTTACGCCGGAGGACGCGCACCAGGCCATGAGCGTTCTGCTCGAAGGCGAGGCCAGCGAGCCGCTAGTCGCCGCGTTTCTGGTCGCCTTAAAAATGAAGGGCGAAACCGCGGACGAGCTCGCCGGATTCGCGCGCGCCATGCGGGAGCGCGTGATCCCGGTCGATGCCGGCGATGACGTGATCGACACCTGCGGCGCCGGCGGCGACGGCCACGGCACGTTCAATATTTCAACCATCGCCGCGCTGGTGATGGCGGGCGCCGGCGCGCGTGTCGCCAAGCACGGCAACCGTTCGATTTCCAACGCCGGCGCCGGCAGCGCGGAGTTGATGCAAGCCTTGGGCGTTCGCTTCGCGATGACGCCGGCCGAGGCTTCGCGGGCGGTTCGCGAGATCGGCATCGCGTTCCTGTTCGCCCCGAATCTGCATCCCGCCATGAAATACGCGCAGCCGGTGCGGCGCGAATTAAGGATGCGCACCGTGTTCAACCTGCTCGGCCCGCTGGCGAATCCGGCGCGGGCGCAAGTGCAACTGATCGGCGCGCCATCGTCCGGCGCGGCGCAAATCATGGCCGAGGCGCTGGCCCGGCTCGGAACGCGGCATTCCTTCATCGTTCACGGGCACGATGGCCTGGACGAAATCAGCACCACGGGTCCCACCGATGTTTACGACGTGTGCGGCGGGCGCGTCGCCCGGTTTTTGTGGACCCCGGAGCAGTTCGGCATTCGCCGCGCGGCGCTGGAGGATCTGAAAGGCGGCGACGCATCACGCAACGCCGAAATCGCTCGCCAGGTGCTCGAAGGCGCATCGGGCGCGGCGCGCGATATCGTGCTGGTCAACGCCGCCGCCGGCCTCATCGCGGGGGGAATGGCGCAGGATCTTGGGGCAGCCATGAAACTCGCCGCGCGATCCATCGATTCCGGCGAAGCGCGCGCCCGCCTGGAACAGTTACGCGGGAAATTTCCGGCTTAACGGGGACTCCCTTAAGAAGTAATCCACAGGCAGCGCGACCAAAGTTTTCCGCAAACTGCTCCACCGCAACGCCAGCCGCCGGCCGAAATCGATCATCGGCGCTTCCAGCCAGCGATACGCAGCAAATTGGCGCTAGAATCATCAACGCCGCGAAAATAAACCAGCGAATCCACAACGGAAGCCAGCCGAGCTTACTGAACGCGAACCACAGCACCGGATCGTGGCAAAGGTAAATCCCGTAGGAATATTTCGCGACCGCTTTCACCGCGCTCGTCATCCACGAATCGCGCAAATCGGCGACGTTTGGAATCACGCGCCGAGAAACATGCACAGCATGTAGTCGCTTCGATAATCGGGCAGAATCGTCGCCATCGCCAGAACGTGAGCGGCGAGCAAAAGCGCGATCGCCATCGGCCACGTCCAGGATGGCAGCCGGAACGTTCGTTCCCGCGCGAGCTGGTAGGCGAAGACTCCGCCCATAAAACAGGGAAAGCAGGAAAGCAGCGGCATGCTCGGCACGGCCGCGAAGAATCCGAACCACAGGATTAAAACAGCAAGGCTCGACCGGAACCGCTGAAGCAGCAGAAAAATGAACGGCAGCACCAGGTACATCTGAAATTCGCGCGGCAGCGTCCAGAGCGGCGTAATCACATCAGCGCGCCGGGTGATGTTTTGAATCAGCAGCAGATTGGACGCGATTTCGCTCCACTGCCAGCCGGAGTAGCTCGCATCGGGCACCTGCGGGATGTGGAGCAGTAGAACGAGCGCAATGCAGGCGATGCTCAGCGGATAAATGCGGAAAATGCGGCGAAGATAGAAATTCACGATCATGCCCGCCCGCGGCGTGCGCTCCAGGCTCAGCATGAGGACCAGCGCGGTGTGGACGAAAAAGAACAGCACCCCCAGGTGCCCCAGCTCGTTCGTGCCCCATTTCCACAGGTCGTAGGAGGCGATATGAAGAACCTTTTCGTCCACCAGGCAGAGCAGCAGATGCGCGCCGAGCACGCAGGAAACAGCGACCGCGCGCAACAGATCGAGATTGCGCGAATCGAGAGTTGCGGCGAGAGATCGTTTCGGGAACATGAACTGGCCGGCTCTCCGGCTCAGGAGATTATCGGCGGAATGAAAGCAATGCATTAATTACAGTTAGCGCTCAAGACTGGTGGCAGACTGATACACAATCTTCGGCCCATTTCGATCTAGACCGTCGGGCTTCGTTTCGGCGGCCGTTCCCGCGGATTCGGGGAGCGAAGCTATTAGTGAGATCGTCAGTTCTCAGATATTTCGACCAGGCGTGTATAATAGCCGGGGTTCATCCGCCTTGCCTGGATAGAAGCATCGCTCGGGCGAAGTTGGATCTGATAGACGCCGCGATGTAGCGGTTTCCACCAATGGCTCCAGATCGCCCGGAATCCCGCGGCTGGTTGAACCTGTACTACTGGAACATACTGGTCATCGGGTCCAAAAGATATCAGAAGCGACTTCACCGGCGCGGCCCCGCCCCAGGCGACACCTACAATTCGATATTGCACCTGCCCACCGATTCGCCACTTTTCAACTCTGACGGGCATCGCCGCTAAATCGATCGAGGCTGGTCGATACTCGGAAGCCAATCGCGGTACCCCGGCCTGATTCGTGCGTTGTGCGTACTCGATCATCTGCGAGGTAGCACGCATTTTTTCACCGCTTTCCTCGATCGCATTCACCCATTTTATGCAGCAGCAGCCGTACCATCCCGGAACTACCAAGCGAACGGGTGCACCGTGATCCCGTGTCAATGGCTGACTGCCCATATGTGTCGCAAAAAAGGCAGCAGATTGACGCAAGCTGTAGTCTGGGAAAATCCAACTCGCCCCAGCGCTGGAACTCCGCGATGCTTCACGATACACATCAAACCCGGACACAAGGACATTGCCGGTAATCTGAAACTCATCCAGCACGTCGGCCACCGAAACGCCTGTCCAGTCGGTAGCGCCTATCATGCCAAAGTGCGCGGCACGTGTGTTTCCCGCACACTCAAGCACATGTGCGCCCATTGGCTTCGCGGCTCTGACAAGGGCCGCTGCCGCGAGGAAGAAGGATCGCCTGCCGGAACGGACCCGGATATTCCAATCCTCGGCCGGAGGGAGCAAGTGCGAAGCGCGGCTCCGAATATAAAATCGCGAAATCGGAGTCAGAGGTGACTCTCCTCGCAGATTTGATAAATCTGTATAGAGTCGGCCATCCAATTCGTCTCCGACGATGGTATCCATCGGTGGATCGCCCTCACGCCAAAACGGTATTCTGCCAAGAAACAAATCCGGTTTCTCGGCGCGACTTCGACAAGCGGCCGCGACCGCGTCGAAACCGGCTCCAAGAATTCCAGCGAAAGAGCTTCGTCGCGTTATCAAAAATCCTCGATCCTTATCGGGCCGCCCTTCCAACTAGCTGTAAATTCGCGACGTGCGTTCTCGGCTTCGGCGACCCTGTTCTGCTTCTGGAGTGTCTTCCACAAGCCGAAGAGAGAGCGTGGGTTTCGCGGAGTCCGATTCAAGTCCTCGCGAAAGACCCGCTCCGCTTCTTTGAAGCGCCCGGCGCGGTACAGCGCAGATCCGAGCGATTCGCGAACGGGATAGTACCAATCCGGTAAATCATCAAAAGCAAGGTTGTCTTCGGTCTGAACTGCACTCTTGAAATCCGCAACGGCGCGGCCGAGATGATGTCGTGCCAATTCAATTCGCGCGTCCAGGATATCGCGAGCAATCGTGTGAAGCGCGGTCCAGTCATTAAAAAAAGAGCCGAATGCCCTGCCTGGCGCTATGCGTGCGTATTCCTGATCCATTTCATGACTTTCCTCAACCGCCTCGCCGATCCGGAATTTTGCGGCAAACGCGACCCCCCGAGCATATCTCCAGAACATTCGAACCGCCTGCGCCTTCCCGTCGGGTGGTGGCACCGCAAGAACCCGGTCCCATTGGCCAAAGCGTAGCGGGAGCAGGAGGCCATACGTTTCATACAACTCCGATCTCGCCGATGACGCAAGGGCGGCGAGCGCGCTGTAGGCTTGGTCATAATCCCCTTCCATGATCGCGGACGCCGCCAGGTAGATAAGGTTGTGATGAATGTAGCCAAGGAAGACCCCGCTCCCGTCCTGGTCGTGCTGGTATTCGCTGTTATCAACCCCAACGGCACTTTCGCTAACGCGTACCGCCTCGGCGTAGTAGCCGGTACGGAAATACACGTGCGCAGGCATATGTACCAAGTGACTACAGGCCGGAACGAGAGTTTCGAGCAACCGTGCCGACGCGAGGGCATCTTCAGGGTGCCGCGATCCTTCGACTGCGTGTATATAAAAATGGTTGAGTCCAACGTGCTTCGGCCAGCGGTGGAGAGCTCTTTCAAGCACTTGGAGGATTTCAGGAGTGTTCTCGCGCGGCGTGCCGTCATTCCTCCACAATTGCCATGGGTGCAGATCCATCAGGCTCTCGGCATAAAGAGCGGCGACGTCGGGATCATCCGGGAAACGGTGATACAGATCCCGCATCGCGTCCGCGTAACTCTGCGCGATTCTGCCGAAATCCGGCTTTTCCTCAAGCGAGTACCTGCGTGCAAGCGCCTCGACATAGGCGCGCTCCTCGTCGGACGCCCCCGAAGAAAGTTTACGAGCGGTCTGGATCGCCTGATACGCCGCCTTCTCCTGTCCAGGTCCCGGAGTAGGCCGGTTGTAGTTTGGACCACTGGCGAGGGCGATGCCCCAGTACGGCATCGAAGATCTGGGATCCAGGTTGGCAGCGCGCTCAAACGAGCGCACGGCCGCTCCAAAGTCGAAGCCGTAAATAAGTGTCAATCCCTGGTCGAAGAACTTCTGAGCCTCGTCATTTAGAGTGGAAATCGGGTGATGTAGATTCCCAATCCCGGCGATCAAACTCATCGGTGGCGAAGGAACTGGGTCATCCGAATGAGCAATGCGGTAGGACCAGTAAACCAAACCGCCGAACCCGGCGACTACGACGACACAAATGAGGGGGATCCGCCGCCCCATAGCTTAAAAGATTAAGATCCCAATTCCGCAAGTGAATGCCGAAAAATTTCTCGATTTGGCTCTTCGTAACACCCGAATATGCGCCAGGCCAGTTCGCCAGAATCGTTCCATTCGTTGAAAGGACAATCGTAGTGGGCGTCGCACCCAAGCCATATGCGGAAATGGTATCGGTCGATAGGTTCTGATATGCGGGGAAGACGTGTTGATGCTGTTTTAAAAATGGGCCAACTCCGGTGTCGGATAACGAAAGGCCGATGAATCTATATTTGCTGCCCACCTGAGCAACAAGCGAGTTGATGCTCGGCGAATTCCGTTGGCACCAATGGCACGACTGGCTGAACACGTACAATACAACGGGTTTCGGCAGCTTGGAGTGGAATGACAGTACGAAATCGTTTCCCAATAGGTCTTTCGCGTGTAGGTCCGGCGCTTGGCTTCCTGTGCGCAGGACGCTCGACGGCGGAGCTCCGGGGCCTTCTTCGAGATCGAGAATCCGTTTCGCTTGGAGTAAGTTAAGCGCAATGGAGAGCGCGACCGTTGCCGATAGGACTAACGACAGTGATTTCCAGCTTGATTTCATGCGCATCTCACCCAATTCCACAAAGCTCAGTGTCCGAACTCAGTAAGCTCGAACGTGTTGGTCCAGTTCTTCACGGAGAAAAGCAGGATTCGTGAGCCATCGCTCCCTAAGACGATTGGTTGGCTCTCGCCTTCCGGCGCATTCATCGCTACCCAGGTTTTTGTGGATCGATCCAGACGATAGAGCGCGGAGCCGGACGTCGCGTTGTGCGCTCTCGCGCTGGCGATCACGCCGCCGTCGTCGAGCAAGGCGACGCCATTGACTTGCCAGTCGCTTCCGGGCGGGGCGATGCCGGGGTACGCGGCCACTTTACCATCGAAGGTCACTTCGACATAACGCTGCTCGACGATTGCGTACCACCCGATGCGATCATGGTTTGAAGCGACGATACCCTGGCCCATTGCCCTTCCGCTGAAGAGCTGCCGGCGCGGGATGAAGTCCGCCAACTGAATCCCGCTGGCGCTGAAGTGCCGAACCACGCCATGGCTTCTGTTTACCGCGGGATCGTTCTCGGTTCCATTAACTCTTTCGGCGCCGACGGTCCAAATGGAGCCGTCGGGCGCGATGGCGATCATGTCGGGGATGTAGGGGAAAGGCCGGACGGTTCTCAGAGTCTGACGGTCGGCGGAGATCCAGGTGATGAATCCACCACTACGCCCGCTGCTGTCCCATGAACTGCCCGCGACCGCATACGATCCGTCCGCGGACCGCGCGACCCCGCTAATCACGACCTTCGCCGCACCAGGAAGGCTGAACGCGATCGGCTGCATCTCAGTTCCCTCCGCGTCATAGGAGTGGATGACCGGAGTTCTGGTGAAGTTATTTTCGTATCCAACGATCGCGCCTCCTGTCCAAACCGGGAACGGGGCGCGGTAGTTGAAGTTGAGCTTGACTTCGGAGATGGGAGAAAGCGATTGTCCGGCCAAGTGACCGGCGAGGATGAACGCAAGTGGGGTGAACAATACCAGCGAAGTCGAAAATACATTTTTCTTCATAGCGAACCTCAGGGTTAATGAAAAACAATGATCTCTACGCCGTGAGCTAGCACAACCATGGATCGCAGCCGCAGCAGCCACCCCCGCCACCAGTGGGGCAACTGCAGGAACTGTAACACGCGATACCGGTACATTGTTGTCCGCTAATGGTACAGCTGGTGGCGCAGCCAACATATTTATAGCCACTACATGCTGATCCCGCGGGTGGTTCGGGAAAACCGACACTGCCCGTACAACTTCCACCGCATGGCCCGCTCATGACTATAAAGTTGCACGTACAACCACTCTGCGCGTGCACGACCGCCACACCCCAAAGCGTTTTCATCCATGCGGACAGCTTAGACTTCCGTTGGCTTGAACCGCACCCTCGACGATCCGGTGCAATGATCTCGCCCGCGACGAATCGAGAGTCCACGGGGAGGCCATCGAAAAACGATGCCAAGCGAACACCGGACGGCGAGACGATTTCCATTCGAACCATGTCGCCCGAGATTGCCGGGCTCCGCCCTTCAAACCATATCCACCCAACGGCGAGTGTGCTCAATAATGCGCTCATAATCGTGATCTTTAGACGCATAGAAACCTGCCCTCCAGTCAACGCTCAGAAACTTCCAGGGCGATGCCCCTTATTCAAGCTCGAATAAATTCCAAAGAAACCCATCTGCCCACGAATTTGGCTGAACAACGCCGGCTAAAAAGCATATGGACTTTCGTCTGTTCACATTTTTATAGCTCCAAAACGAGCTATTGTCAACGGAAAACGGTTTGCAAATTCGGAAAGCGGTTCGGCAATGGCAGGCTAGCCTCGATTTTCAAAACGAATTCTGTCGCGTCGATAGGCTGTCGGAGAGTCTCCAAATGTTCGGCTGAAATCTCGATCAAGTGCGCTCGTGTCACGATAACCTACAACACTCGCAATGTATTTCACACTACAATCTTTCAGCAGTAGATCCAATGCGTTTTGCAATCGAAGATGGCGGAGGTAGGCGCGAAAGCCCAAGCCGGTGAGGTCTTTTAGAAGATTCCGAGTCTGTCGCTCGGAAAGGGAAATCCGCTTACTGAGGTCGCGAAGACGCAGCTGAGGATTAGGTGATAGCTCGTTCATGAGCAGCAGCAGACGCACTTTTTTGGAATCCTTCATACAGACCCCTTCTGTAGCCGAAAGCTCCCTTCTGGTAAATGACGTGAAATTAGTGCATATTGTGGAAAGAAATGACGGTATTGTCCGGCAGTAGGTCACGGCGCCATTAGCGATTGGCCGCAGCGCAGTGATAGCTGACCAGTACCTGCAACCCGGAGGGTGCAAGGGACGGGTTTCGATTCTTTCGTGGGAGGGATGTGATCGAATCGCCCCCGAAGGGCATCAACTCGCGCAGGTTATGCCTCACTGCGGCAAGCGACTCAAACCGGCTCGACGATTGATCACACGGATTTGGTTCGAGTGCTACGGTTTACGCACCTAACGCCCCGCCCGGAAACGGCCGATGAACCGGGAGTAGAAAATATGAAAAAAGAAAAGGGGTTCCTGACTGGCGTTGCGATCTTAGCCTCCGGTCTTGCTCTTGCCGCGGTCCTCGGATTGACCATCGCCGAAATCGCGCCGGACCGGGCCACCGTCGTCCTGGGCAAGCTGCGCGGGAAAATCACGGTCGCGCAGGGGTGCTCTGTTTTTTCTCGCGGCATTTTCGATGCGAAACGGGAGGAGGACGCCGCCGAACCCACGGTCCGCCTCGCGAAAAATGACGGCCCGATCGCGCTCTTCGAAACTCCCTTAGGTCCGACCTGGTTTCAGCTCAATGGCGGCACATTGCCGGAGCTGGTCGCCGAAAGCCAAGCGGACGTATATCGCATTCGGGCGGGAATGGTCCAGCCCGGCGACGTCGTCCTGGACATTGGAGCAAACGTCGGCACAGTGACTCGCGATGCTTTGCGCGCCGGCGCGAAGCTCGTCGTCGCGGTCGAGCCGGAACCCACGACGCTTGAATGCCTGCGCAGAAACTTGCAGCGGGAAATCTCCTCCGGCCGCGTCATCGTGGTTCCCAAAGGCGCCTGGGATGCCGATTCCACGCTGCCGCTGCATATCGATCCCAATCCGCTCGGCAGCAGCCTGGTGCTCGGCGGGCGCGGAGCGCGCACCATCATGGTTCCGCTGGTCACCATCGACGAAATCGTCGCGGAGCTGCGTCTTGAAAAAGTCGATTTCATCAAAATGGACATCGAAGGCGCCGAAAGCCACGCGCTCCTCGGCGCGTCGCAAACTCTGCGGAAGTTTCACCCCCGCATGTCGCTGGAGTTGGAACACCACACCGAAGACACCGATGAGCTTCCGCGAATCGCTCGCGAGATCTGGCCGGCCTACAAAGCGGAATTCACTCCGTGCACCATCACCGGAAGGATTATCCATCCCGAAGTGGCCTTGCTGCGGCCTTGATTCGACCAAAACTGAACCAAGTCAGGTGGCTACCCTATAGAGTTGCGTCCGATTCCCCCCGATCTGCCGATTATGAGAACAGTTCTGGTCACCGGCGGCTCGGGATTCCTCGGATCGCTGCTCGTGGCGCGGCTCCTCGATCAGGGACTCGCGGTCATCAACGTCGACTTGCAGCCGAGCCCGGCCGAGCATCCCCATCTCGAATCGCATCAGGCCGATATTCGCGACTCGGAAGCCCTGAAGCGCATCTTCTCGCGGCATAAGATCGGCGCCGTTTATCACTGCGCGGCGATGCTCGCCCATGGCGGCGTGGATGAGCACACGCTGTGGACCTCGAACGTCGACGGCACCCGCGAAGTCGCCGAACAGGCGCGGCTGGCGAAAGTCGAGCGGCTGATCTACACCTCGTCCAACTGTCTTTGGGCGCAGAACTTCGGCCGCCCGGTGCGGGAAGACGACGAGCCGAAGCCCGCCGAGACTTACGGGCTTTCGAAATGGGAAGGCGAAAAAATCCTGCGCCGCTATCAGGGCGACCTGCAAATCGTGACGCTGCGCTGCCCGACGATCATCGATGAAGGCCGGCTGGGACTGCTCACGATTCTGTTCGATTTCATCGCCGAAAATCGCAAGGTGTGGGTGGT
>JAJPHS010000079.1 GCA_021325175.1 Terriglobia bacterium | reverse complement strand
CGCGCTGGGGTTTCGATCCGCCGCGCGAATCGCTGCGCCTGGTTTCGCTGGCCATCGACGCGCTGGCGCGAATCGGCGAAGGCGATCCGGCCGATCACGTCATCGTTCTGCGAGAAGACGCCGGTCGTCTCGGCGGATGGGGGGCGCAGGATACCGTCCTGATCTCGCGCCGGCCGTTTCGCCGCCAAGACCTGAACCGGTTGCGCGAGGAGCTTTCAACTGCGCATCTCGATCCGATTTACATCCCCGGCGAGAGCGCCGACAACGAATTCGGCAAGCTGTTGCACTCTACCGACCCGAAAGCGTTCTACGCGCAATATCCCTACGATGTTTCTCCGGTGGGCGACGATCGGCCGTTTTTCTTTTACACCGTTCAGCCGCGCGATCTCCTCGCGTTTCTCAGCGCGAACAACCAGGAGAACGCCGATTATAAGATCAATCGCGCCGTGCCGCTGCTGTATGCGGTGGTCCTGGTAAGCGTCGCCGCCACGGCGCTGATCCTGCTGCTGCCGCGCGTCCTGTTGGGCAGCCGATTACCGAAACAAAAAGGCGTTCTGACGTTTTTATGGTATTTTCTCTGCCTCGGCGCCGGATACATTCTGATTCAGGTCGCGCTGATTCAGAAATTCGTGCTGCTGCTCGGGCATCCGACCTATGCCCTGACGGTGATCGTGTTTTCGATGCTGGTGGCCAGCGGAGCGGGCAGCTACATCAGCCGCCGGGTCTCGACCGACGCCCGCCTGATGATGCTGCTGGGCGCGGTCGCGGCGCTGGTTACGGTGCTGGCGTTTGGCGCATCGCCGCTCGTCGCCACCGCCGTCGCCTGGCCGCTTCCGGCGAAGGTGGCGATCACCGCCCTGGCGATCACGCCGGCGGCGTTTCTGATGGGCATGCCTTTCCCCAGCGGATTGCGGCGGCTGGAACGATTCCACGCGCCATCGATTCGCTGGGCCTGGTCGCTGAACGCGGCGGCGAGCGTTTTGGGCTCGGCGGCGGCCGTCGTTTTGGCGATTTATCTCGGATTACGCGCAACGCTGCTCGCCGGCGCGGCGCTGTATCTGTGCGCCGTTGGCGTGATCGCGGTCACGAAATCCGTTTCATCGTTCGACCGGCGCTGATTCCCGGCGCTGCTGCTCCCCGATCCATTCGAGGACAACTCCATCCAGCCAAAACCGGGGCCGGCCGCGCGCAATAAATCCCAGATGCCCGCCGTGCTCGACCGCGATCAGGCGCAAGCACGGATTTGACTGGAAAGCCGGATGCGCGTAAACGGAAAACGGAATCAGCGGATCGTCTTTCGCGATGATCAGCAGCGCGGGAATGCGGATTCTTTCCAGATACTGATTCGACGATTGCGTTTTGTAGTAGTTCGCGGCGGTGCCGAAGCCGAACAGGGGCGCCGTGTAGTACTCGTCGAAGTCATAAATGGTTCGGATTCTGGCAAGGTGCTCCAGCCTGTAGATTTCCGGCGCCTGGCGGGCTCGCGCGCGGATTTTTCGTTTCAGCGCGCGAAGAAAGCGGCGATCATAAATAAAATTTTCGCGGCGTCCTAAAGCCGCGGCGCACGCCGCCAGATCAATCGGGGTCGAGACCGCGCAAACTCCGGCCAGAAGCTCGCTTGCGCGCTCGCCCAGCTCGCCCGCGAGCTTCAGCGAAACGTTTCCGCCGAGCGAGAATCCGACAAGGAAAATCGGGCCGGCGCCGGCGCGCTTGCGTTCGCGGATTACGTGCAGAACATCCGAGGTCTGGCCGGAGTGATAGTTCGTCAGCGCGAGATCCTCAGTGCCGCCGCAGCTTCGCAGATTGATGCGATGGACGGCGTAGCCCGCTTCAAGCGCGGCGGCGGACATGCTGCGCGCGTAACCGGCGTTGCTCGATCCCTCCAGGCCGTGGACCAGAATCAATTCGCCGCGCGCATCGCCTTCGGGGCGCTGCGAATCGACGCGAATCTTTACTCCAGGCTCGGTTTCGTAGATGCGCCGCTCCACCGGCCAGCGCTTTTCGCTATTGGGACGCGACCAGAAGTTTCCGGCGATGGTCGCCAGGTGGGGATTTTTGAAGAATGGCCGAAAGGGCTCCAACCCCCATTTTTACGGAACGGAGCGCAAAAAGAAAAATGGTTCCAAGTGACCCGTCAGTCAGTTCGTTTCCCGACCGGCATGCACGGCCGAAACACGGCATCTGAAACGTCGGAACGTGAGCCCTTTGCTCCCCACAGCCGGTTTTCTCCCGGCCACGGATCAATGCGCTGGTGCGCGTCCGCGGTGATTTCCGTTTCAGTAGAAGCCCGCCTCTCGATGAAGCCTTTCACTCTCCTGCAGCGACTGCGAATCTTTCAATCCCCAACCGCGGCCGGGTCAACGCTCCTGGCCTTCATCTTCGAAGCGATTCCGAAACCTACGCCTGGCCCGTTCGGTCTTCTCACTCCCGCTCCCGGTCAGCTTTTTCTCGCCTTGCGGGACGCGATCACTGCGATGGACCCGTTGCCAAGTCCGGTTTCGAAACTTTACGGCTGTTTTCGAACTTTCGCTCCCCTCCAGGACCTCTCGATCCTTCGGGATCATAGCGCTCCATCCGATTCCAACCGCGAAAGCTTGCCTTTGCGAGTTGCCCGATCTTCCTTCGCTCCCCGGGGCGCCTGAAATAATCGCTTATTTGAATGCGCCTCGGATCATCGTTCCGGATCCGCTACTTCCCGCCAGGCTCACTGTCCTTCGAACCTCTTGGAACCATCCTCATGATGCACCCGATCCTGTTCCGGGTCAACAGAAAATAAACGATTGCGCGAAGCTTTCATCAATAAATATCTCGTTTAGGATGATACGGTTACGCGCCACCAGGAGTGGAGGAATTGTGGATAAAACATGGCTGGAAAGATTTGTTCTTATTTTTTAAACGTTTTTTTAAGCCGGATGCGCACCGGATCGACCGGAGAGTTTCAAACTTTGGCGCGGCGTACCTGCTATCATTGTTGATTCGTTCCACGAATGACTCCCGCACCCGCTGAGATCGTCTGCGCGCATAGCCCCGATTCCGATGACGCATACATGTTTTATGCATTGGCCACCAAAAAGATTCGTTCGCCTCTGGTGCAGTTCCGGCACGTGCTCGAAGATATACAGACGCTGAATCGCAAAGCGCGCGACGGCGAATACGAGCTCACCGCGATTTCCTATCACGCCTACCCGTTCGTCGCCGACCGCTACGTGCTGATGGCCTCCGGCTCCAGCATCGGCGATGGCTACGGTCCGATGGTGGTGGCGATGCACCCGATGGCGCCGGAGGAATTGAAAGGCAAGCGCATCGCGATTCCGGGGAAGCTCACCACGGCGTACCTCACGCTGCGATTGCTCCAGCCGGATTTTATCGCGGTGGAAGCGCCATTCGATCAGATTCTGGATGCGGTCAGCGAAAACAAGGCCGACGCGGGGCTGGTGATCCATGAAGCGCAGCTCACCTACGCCAAGGGCGGTTTTCACAACATCATCGATCTGGGGCGATGGTGGAAGAACACCTACGGGTTGCCGCTGCCGCTCGGCGCCAACGCCTTGCGGCGCGACCTGGGCCCGGAGCTGGCCTCGGAGTGCTGCCGGCTGATGCGCGAAAGCATCCAGTATGCGCTCGATCATCGCGAAGAGTCGCTGATCTACGCGATGCAGTTTGCCCGCGATATGGAAGCTCCGCTTGCCGAAAAATTCGTGGGCATGTATGTCAACCATTACACCGTGGATTGCGGGGATCTGGTCCCCAAGGCGGCGCAAAAGCTGCTCGACCTCGGGCACGAAGCCGGATTGATCCCGCACCGCGTTGCCGTCGAGTTTGTGCGGTGAAAACTATACTTTTCCTATTCGCATTTCTGAGCGCCGCCGCGTTTTCGCAAGATGCCGCGGGCGACGTGAAACAACGGACCAAAACGATTCGCGAGCTGGCCAAACAAGGGCCGGATTCGATTCCGAAAATCGCGCCCTATGTGACCGACCCGGATCTAAGCGTGCGGATTGAAGCCGTCAAGGCGCTGATGCAGATCGGCGGCCCGAAAACGATGGATGCGCTGATCATCGCCGCGAAAGACAGCGATCCGGAGATGCAGATCCGCGCCACCGACGGTCTGGTGAACATCTATCTGCCCGGCTACGCGAAAACCGGGATGAGCGGCACGCTCCAGCGCGTCGGGAATTCCATTAAGGGAAAATTCACCGACACCGACGACAAAGTGATCGATCCCTACATCCAGGTGCGGCCGGAGGTGATCGAAGCGCTCGGCAAGATCGCCCGCGGGGGGGCGAGCGTGGAAGCTCGCGCGAACGCGGCGCGCGCGATCGGCGTGCTGCGGGGGCGTGCGGCGATTCCGGATCTGGTGGAGGCGCTGCACTCAAAAGACGACATGGTGATGTACGAATCGCTGATCGCGATTCAAAAGATCCGCGATCCGGAGGCGGCGCCGCGCATCGCGTTTCTGCTGCGCGACCTGAACGACAGGATTCAGATCGCGGCGCTTGAAACCACCGGCCTGCTGCGAAACAAGGCAGCCGCTGCCGACGTTCGCGACGCCATGGCGCACGCGCGCGATATTAAAGTTCGCCGCGCCGCGCTGGCCGCGCTCGCGATGCTTTCGGATGAAGGCGACCGCGCGACATTCTTGAAATATCTGAACGATAAAGATGAAGGATTGCGCACGGCGGCGGCGGAAGGTCTGGCGCGATTGAAAAATCCCGCCGATCGCGACGTGACGCAAAAAGCCTTCAGCAGCGAGCACAAGATGGGCCCGCGCCTGGCCGACGCGTTCGCGCTGGTGGCGATGGGAAATCTGGATTCGGGCGAATTCAGCCCGCTGCGTTATCTGGTGAACACGCTGAATGTGCGGTCATACCGCGATGTAGCGGCGGCGTATTTGACGGAGCTGGCCCGCGATTTGCCGGTTCGCCAGGCGATCTATCCGATGCTGAGCGGCGGGACGAAAGACGAAAAAATTCAACTGGCGATCGTGCTCGGGCGCTCCGGCGACCGGGACAGCATTCCCTATCTGCAAACGCTCTCGACCGATTCCGACACCGACGTCGCGCAGGAAGGCGTCCGGAGCCTGCGCGCGCTGAACGCGCGGCTGCCCTAGCCGGGCCGGGGGCGGCCGGCAACGCGCTTTCAGCGTCAGATTTCGAGCAAATAGCCGCGTTTTCCGACGTTTTGCGCGCGCGTGGCGCCGATCTGAATGGCGGCGCCTTCGGCCTCATGAATGTGCCCGCAAAAAAAGTACTGCGGCTGATATTTCTCGATAAATTCCCGCACGGACCGGCTGCCTCCATGCAATCCTTCGTGAATCCGGTCCAACGCCGTATCGAACGGCGGCGCGTGACAGATCAGAACCAGCGGTTTCAGGGCCGCAAACTTCGATAAGCGCGCGGCCAGCTCTTCTTCGCTGTACTCGCCCGGCGTGTGGAACGGCGTGGGTCCGGAATAGCCGAGCCCGGCAATGTGGGCGCCGTTTACCAGGAGGGTCCCGCCGTGGAAGTTGGTGAAGCCGTGGCGCTGGCAGAACTCCGCGATGTCGCGCTCGGATTCGTGATTGCCGGGCAGTACGTAGACGCGCTCCGCGCGAGGTTTCAAAACCTCGCCCATTTTATCCAGCCCGCGCGCCCAGCTCACCAGATCGCCGGCGCAGAAGTAGTAATCGGCGGGGGTTTCGATCAATTTTTCCAGCGATCGCGCATCGTTATGAATATCGGAAAAGATGAGCAATCGGGCCATCAGCTAAAATGGTAGTTCATGGCGGACAATCCTGCGCCAACCGTCAACAGTTGGCTTGAAGAAGAGTTGTACCAGCAGTATCGCCGCGATTCGCGCGGCATTGATCCGAGCTGGAAGAACGTATTCGAAGCGAATGGCGCCAATGGCTCGGCGTCCGGGGCTGCTCCGTTGCGGCACACACCGGCGCAGCCTCCGCCGCAACCCGCGCCGGGCGAGCAGTTGGTTCCGCTGCGCGGGCCGGCGCTGCGCATCGCCGAAAACATGACGGCGAGCCTGGCGATTCCCACCGCCACCAGCCAACGGGTGATGCCGGTGAAAGTGCTCGAAGAGAACCGGCGGGCGATCCATCAGTACCGGAAAATTTCCTACACGCACCTGATCGCGTGGGCGATCGTCACCGCGCTTAAAAAAGTTCCGGCGTTGAATCAGGCGTTTTCCGAAAATGGCGGCGAGGCTTTTCGCGTCAGGCGCGATCATGTGAATTTGGGCATCGCCGTGGACGTCGCGGGCAAAGACGGCGGGCGATCGCTCAAGGTGCCCAATATCAAACACGCGGACACGATGAATTTCGCCGAATTCGCGGCCGCCTATGACGATCTGATCGCGCGGACGCGGGAAAATAAGCTGGCCGTTACGGATTTTGAAGGAACCACGATTTCGCTGACCAATCCGGGAACGGTGGGGACCATGGGATCGAATCCGCGGCTGATGCCCGGCCAGGGCGCGATCATCGCCACGGGCGCCATCGATTATCCGCCGGAATATCGCGGCATGCCGGAGGATTTGCGGATTTCGCTCGGCATCGGCAAGGTGATGACGGTCACCTGCACCTACGATCATCGAGTGATTCAGGGCGCCGAATCGGGCGCCTTCCTGGGCAAGCTGCAGGCGCTGCTTGAAGGCGACGACGATTTCTACGGTGGCATTTTCCGCGATCTGGGAATCCCGCAGAAGCCGGTGCGCTGGGAACCGGACCAGGCGCCGGCGCCGGTGATCAACGCCGATCCGGTGAAGCAGGCCGCGGTGGCTCGCTTCATTCAAGCCTGGCGGGAGCGCGGGCATCTGGAAGCGGACCTTGATCCGCTCGGTTCAAAACGGCCGCCGCATCCGGACCTGGAGCCTTCGGCGCACGGCCTGACGATCTGGGATCTGGACCGCACCTTCCAGGCCGGAAGCTTGGGAGTGATGACGCTGCGGGCGCTGCACGAGCGCCTGCGCGCGACCTATGCCGGCAAACTCGGCGTGCAGTACATGCACATCGATAATCCGGAGGAGCGGCGCTGGCTGGAGCAGCGCATGGAGCCGACGGCGAATCAGTGGCCGCTCGATTCGGCCACACGCCGCCGGATTCTGAAAGATATTGTCGAGGCCGAAGGATTCGAGTTGTTTCTGGATCATCGCTTCAAGGGTCACAAACGTTTTTCGCTCGAAGGCGGCGAAGCGATGATCGCCATGATCAGCGAATTGCTAGAGCGAATGGCCGCCACCGGCGGGCAGGAATGCGTGATCGGCATGTCGCACCGCGGCCGTCTGAGCACGCTGGTGAATATTGTCGGAAAAAGCATGGTGCAGTTGTTTTCCGAATTCGAGGGCGAATCGGACGAATCGATTGAGGGGCAAGGTGATGTCAAATATCATCTCGGCGCGACCGGCGTGCGTAAGACCTCGACGGGCAAGGATGTGACCGTCACGGTGGCGTTTAATCCGAGCCATCTCGAAGCCGTGAATCCGGTGGCCGAAGGGCTGACGCGCCCCAAGCAGGATCGCATCGGCGACGAGCAGCGGGAGCGCGTGATCCCGCTGCTGATTCATGGCGATGCGGCGATGGCCGGCCAGGGAATCGTGGCCGAGACCATGAATCTTTCGCAGATCCCGGGCTACGACACCGGCGGCACGGTGCACATCGTGGTGAATAATCAGATCGGTTTCACGACCAATCCCGAGCAGGGGCGTTCGTCCACCTATTGCAGCGACGTTGCGCTGGCGTTTCAGGCTCCGGTATTTCACGTGAACGCCGACGATCCGGAGATGTGCGTGCGGGCGATGCAGCTCAGCTTCGATTACCGGCAAAAGTTCCACAAAGACGTGGTGATCGATCTGGTCTGTTACCGCCGCTACGGCCACAACGAAGCCGACGATCCGAGCTATACGCAGCCGATTTTGTATCGAAAAATCCGCGCTCAGCGGCCGGTGACGGAGCAATACGCGGAGCGGCTGGCGTCGGAAGGCCTGATCACGCTGGAGGAAGCGCGGAATTTCCGCGAGGCGCAGCGCAAGCATCTGTACGAAATATACGACCAGGCGCAGAAGCATAAAGAGACGTACGAGCTTCAGGAACTGAGCGCGGTTCCCGCGGCGGCGATCCCGATGGATCATCCGCCGGGTCCGGTGAAGCGTGAAATGCTGGAGCGGATTGTCGAAGGGGCGACGGCGTTTCCGCCGGATTTTCATATTCATCCGAAGCTGATTGGTTTTCTCAAGAAGCGCCGCGAGAGTCTTCAATCGGCGGAGGCGCACATCGATTGGGCGCTCGCCGAAGTGCTGGCGTTCGGCAGCCTGGTGCTGGAAGGAACGCCGGTACGGCTGAGCGGGGAGGATAGCGGGCGCGGAACCTTCAGCCAGCGCCACGTCGAATATCACGATTACGAAAACGATCGCGTGTGGGTGCCGCTGCAACACCTCGCTCCGGACCAGGCGCGGTTTGAAGTCTATAACAGCCCGCTTTCCGAATTCGCGGTGATGGGCTTCGAATTCGGCTACAGCGTGGCCGATCCGGTGACGCTGGTTTTGTGGGAAGCGCAGTTCGGCGATTTTGCCAATGGCGCGCAGGTGATTATCGATCAGTTCCTAGCCGCGGCGGAATCCAAATGGGGCCAGCCGAGCGGGCTGGTTTTGCTTTTGCCGCACGGTCAGGAGGGTCAGGGCCCGGAGCATTCCTCGGCGCGCCTGGAGCGGTTTTTGCAGCTTTGCGCGGACAACAACATGCGCGTGGCCAATTGCACGACGCCCGCGCAGTATTTCCATTTGCTCCGCCGCCAGATGCTCGGCGGGCCGGACCGCCGCGGGTTGCGAAAGCCGCTGATTATCGCGACGCCGAAGAGCCTGCTGCGCCACCCGAAGGTAGTTTCCCGGGTGAGCGAATTCACCGACGGTGTGTTTCAGCCGCTGCTGGACGACGCATCGGTCCTGGACGCGGCCGCGGTGCGGAAGATCCTGGTTTGCAACGGAAAAGTTTATTACGAGTTGGAAGCGGCGCGAGATGAGCGCAAGTTGACGGAAACGGCGATTATCCGGATCGAGCAGCTTTATCCCTTTCCGCAGGCCGAATTCGCGCAGATTCTCGCGAAATATCCGGCGGCGGGCGAAGTTGTATGGGTGCAGGAGGAGCCGCGCAACATGGGCGCGTGGGCGTTCGTACGCGGATGGATTCAACCGATGATTCAATCGCAGCACCGGCAGCTTGGATATGCGGGGCGACCGGAGAGCGCGAGCACGGCTCCTGGATCGCTGAAGCGCCACAATCAGGAGCAGGCCGAGCTGATCGAGCAGGCGTTCCGCCCGCCGACGATGGAGCGCACGTCCTGGAAGAGATTGGTGAGACGGCAGAATTCGGCTAAGCCGTGAAGTTTCATGGGAGGGCGCGAAAGCGCGCAGATCCGGGAAACTACGACGCGATACCGTGTTCGAGCGCGTAGCGGGTGAGTTCGGCGGTTGTGTGCAGATTGAGTTTTTCCATAATGCTGGTCTTATGGAAGTGCGCCGTCTTTACGGAGATATTCAGGCGGCTGGCGATCTCTTTCGCGGATAATCCCTGGGCGACGAAGCGCAGGATCTCGCGCTGCCGGGCGGTTAGCGCCGGCGTTCGCGGCTGCAAGAGAATCGATAACACGTCCTTGGTCAGCAGCGGGCTCACGTAGGCGTTGCCGTTCAGAACCTGGCGAATGGCTTCCGACAGTTCCGCCGCGGCCGATCGCTTCAGCACATAGCCGGACGCGCCCGCGCGAAACGCTTCACGAACGAATTCGGGATTGGAGTGCATAGTCACGCAGATAATCTTGCAATTCGGCGCGACTTCCAGGACCTTTCGAGCCGCCTCGACGCCGGTGAGCTCGGGCATCGAGACATCGATGAGGGCGAGATCGGGAGCATGTTCCCGTGCCGCGCGGATCAGATCCGCGCCGTTCTGGACCATATCGACCACGTCAAAATCGTGTTGGAGCAGTCGCGCCAAGCCCTCGGCGACCAGCGTGTGATCGTCGGCGATGAGAACCTTCAGTCGCGTCTGCGGCGGAGGGGCAGTGGTCATTTTTCAACCCGCACAAGCCAGAATCGCCTGGGCTTGCGGCTGCGCCAGCGGCACCCAGGCCTGAATTCGCGTGCCGCGGCCGGGTGCGGAGCGGATCACGCACGTGCCACCGGCTAGGCGAACGCGTTCGGCGACGGAGGTGAGCCCCAAGCCCTTGGTGCAGCCTTCGCGCAGCACGAAGCCGCGGCCGCAGTCCTTCACGACAACTTGAATCCGACCACCCGATCCGCGCAGCGCGATCAAAGCCCGTCGCGCGCCGGCGTGTTTAGCGACGTTGCGCAAGCCTTCCTGAACCACGCGATAAATGCACAAGGCGACGGCCGGCGGAATCTTGGGGCCGACTCCGCAGTGCGTGAAACGCGTCTTTACGCCGCTCCAGGTGCTGTACTCGTCGCAATAGGACCGGATAGCGGCGATCAGGCCCAGATGCTCCAGAATCGCCGGATGCAGGCGATAACAGATGCGATGCACATCGTCGGCGATCTCGCCGACCTGGGCGCGGAGCCGGGCCAGGCAGGCGGTAACCTCCGGGTTGGCTTCCAGGCGCCGCGTCATTTCCTCAATCTGAATTTCGAGCAGCGCCAGACGCTGGCCGAGCTCGTCATGAAGCTCGCGGGAAACGCGCCGCCGCTCTTCCTCCTCCGTGGCCAGGAGACGGGCCGATATAGAAGGAAATTCGGAGGATTGTTCCGCGACAAGAGCTGGCGATTCTGGCATTTCGAACTTAACATTGGCTCGTCTCATGTTCTAGGCCGCAAGGCGGTGGCATACAAAGAAGTGCAGTTAGCAAGCCGCCAGCCAGAATCGCGGCTCCAGTAAATGGAACAAGACAAAGCAGCGGCTTAAGGCGGCGAGGGGATCGTTGCACCCACCGTTCCATTAGAGGGAACCACGCTTCCTTCGAATTTTGCCTTCTATCAAGTTGAATCAGAATGGGATCAAGTCCCGCGTTCGGGCGGCGCGCTGGCCCCCGGCTTGCTTTGAAACGCGTCGAACAGCCGGAGGAAACGTGACCAGAGATGAGTTCGGCGCCGCTTATCAACGCCATTTCAGGCAAACCGTCCTTTTCCTTATTGCCAACGGGCTCTCGCGCGATGCGGCCCAGGAAACGGCGCAAGCCGCCTGGGCACGCGGCTGGGAGCAGTTGTCGCAGCTTCGTGACGAAGGGACCCTGGTGATCTGGCTGAACCGCGTCGCGCTCAATTTGCATCGCAGCCTGCTGCGCCGGGAGCCTGAGTACGAAGAGCTGGCGCGAAATATTCTCGGTCCGGATCTGAATCTGGCGGCGATTGATGCGCAGACGATTCTGGATCGCTGCAAGGTTCCCGATCGCAGGATGCTGCGGGACTACTATTTACGGGGTCTACAGCTTTCCGAGATCGCGGAGCGTTACGGCTGGCGCGAGACCACCGCTCGAGTTCGTCTGTTTCGCGCGCGGCAGGCAGCGCGGGTCGAGGCGCGCCTGGGCGTCGAGTTGGATTCCGCGGCAGGTCAGGAGCGTTCCGTGTAGCGCGGCGAAAAGGCCAGAGACCTGACGAAGCGCGCCGCCAATCAGTTTCGAAGAAGTGTGGAAATCAGATTCCGCGCTCACCCGCGGAGGCGACCTGAACTTCTTCCCGCTCTTCGGAATCGGGCCGGCTGCCGAGCTGCCATCGCCGCAATTTGTTCAGCAGTGACTTATAGCAGATGTTCAACTGCCGCGCGGCCTGCTTGCGGTTCCAATTCACTTCCTCAAGGGTCCGGAGAATCACTTCTTTTTCGGCGCGCTCGGCTGCTTCGGCCGAAAGCTCCTTCAGCGAGAGCTTGTCCTGCCCGGTTGCCGGACTCTCCCGCTGGGGCGATGGCTTCTGCAACTCGGCCAGCGCCTGCTGAAGATCGGGCAGGATCAGGAATCGCTTCACCGAATTTTCAAGCTGGCGCACGTTTCCGGGCCAGTGATAACGCACGAAGGCCTGTTCGAGCTCGCGCGGCAGCTCCTGGATGCTGCTCTTGTACTTGAGGCGATAGCGCTCGACGAAGCGCCGGCACAGCGGAACGATATCCTCCGGCCGCTCGCGTAACGGAGGCACTTCAATGGTGATGACGTTCAGGCGGAAATACAGGTCTTCGCGGAAGGCGCCGGCGGCGACCAATTCCTGAAGACGCTTGTTCGTCGCGGCAAGAATCCGGGCCTCGCTACGCATCGGGCGAGTTCCGCCCAGGCGCGCGTATTCGCCGTCCTGAAGGATGTGCAGAAGCTTTGCCTGAAGCAGCGGGCTCATTTCGCCGATTTCGTCCATGAGCAGGGTGCCTTCTCCCGCGAGCTCGAATTTTCCGGGCTTTTCGCGCATTGCGCCGGTAAATGCGCCGCGCTCATGGCCGAACAATTCGGATTCGAGCAGGTCCGCCGGCAGCGCCGCGCAATTCACCTTGACGAACGGCTCATTGCGTCCGGACTGCGCGTGGATATAGCGGGCCAGCACTTCCTTGCCGACTCCGGATTCGCCGAGCAAAAGCACCGGGACATCGGCGCGCGCGACCTGATCGCAAATCGCCTTGATTTGCATCATCCTGCGGTTCGAGGAAGGAAACACGACGTCCGCGGTCAGCGATGATAATTCCTGAAGCTCGGCCGCGGCGTGATGGGCGATGGTTTTGCTGATGGCGAGCTCCAGGTCGGCTTCGTTCAACGGCTTCAGCAGATAATCGCTGGCGCCAAGGCGCATCGCCTTGACCACGGTGGACACCTGATCCACTCCGGAAAGAACGATGGTGGGAACTCGCTTGCCCAGTTTTTCGAGCTGGGCCATAACCTCCAGACCGCCGATGTGCGGCATACGAATATCCAGCAAAAGCAGCGACGGACGCTGGCCCGACCCTAGACGCCGTATCGCCTGCTCGCCGGAGTCGAACGATTGCACTTCGTAACCGCGGGTGGAAAGAAAATCCCATAGATAGTTACGGGTACCGTCTTCGTCGTCCACCACCCAAACAGTACGTTTCTCCGATTCGGACTTGTCTGCACGCATCGATCCGGGGTAGTGCATTCTACTTACCTTTTACCCCGGGGAAAACCCTAGCCATTTCAGGTCCGACTAGTGGCAACCGAACCGTAACGTTAACAATGCCGGGGTGACGCGAGTCGGCGAACACCACGCCGCCGTGCAAACGTAAGATCTGACAGGGTCCCGCGAGATGCCCGGCGAGCGAAAAAGTGTCCGCTTCCTGCTCCGGTCCGCCAGCCACAGCGCTCATTCGCAGCAGAAACTCGTCCCCTTCCCGGCTGGCCTGTAGATCTATCTTGCCCGTAGACCGGGAAAATTCGACTATGGCGTCGAGCAATTTATGCACGGAGGCACTAAGCTTAGCGCGATCCCCAACGGTGGGGATGGGCCCCGGCGCGATATTCGCCCAAACTTGTAACGTTTCGTGCGATTGCCAACGCGCTAAAGCATCCTTGAATAACTCGAAAAGGTCCAGATACTCCAGATCTAACTCTTCCTGAATCTGAAAATCCTGCAAGCGATCGACAGTAGCGCCGATCTTATTGATACTCTCAAGGGCGGTTTCGAGGTACTTACGCTGGGTGGCGGTTACGGGTCCGCCTTTTTCATCCAGCAAAAGCTTGCTGTATCCTCGGGCCGCGAATAAGGGCCCTCGCATCTCATGAACGATGTGGTTCAGCCAATGAATCCGGATATTTCGCAGGGCGTCTTGAAAGTCGATTGATACCTTTGCCGCTTCTTCCACTCGAGGATCCTCCTGATTTTCCTTGCGTGGAGCATCAACCGGACGCGAAGGCAAACACTCCCGCCCACAGCATACCATGATTGGCATCCTGGATCGCCTTTAGTCTGGAATTTATCGGTTTAAAACCCTGGACAGAAATAGCGGCACATTGTGCGTTCTTTCCAGTGGCTCAAAAGGCAATTGCACACCGTAACATTCTGGCCGCCGCCTTCGATGCGTGCGTTACGAATTCCGGGAAATGGCGAAACTTTCGAATGCCAATCCGAAAACCTACAAAAAACGACAAATTCTGTCGATAGCGAAGATTAGCCGCATTACGCAGGCTCCTCTTCCAGTATTTCTGTAGGGCGAATCCTAAGAAACGTTAAGGCGGCTTCCGAATGGCAGGCCATGCCAAACGAAAGTACGATGCAGTTGTGATTGTTGTAACCGCTTCGTTTTTGCTCGCCAAAGGTTCCGGGCTTCTCGCCGTTTCGAAGTCCTTCGCCTGGCCCGCGCGCGCCGCCTGAATCGAACCTGACGATCCGATTGTAGGCGCGTGCGCTAACTGACCCAGGATGCCTGTCTTGAAAGCGGCTCCGCCGCATACGAGACAGTTGTGTCTCAATTCGGCCCGAGTTTGTAAGCGGAATTTTAGCTGGAGGTCCCATAAGTGGAAGTTATCTTTTC
Source organism: Terriglobia bacterium (assembly GCA_021325175.1). GTDB lineage: Bacteria > Acidobacteriota > Terriglobia > Bryobacterales > Bryobacteraceae > Palsa-187. The sequence goes on along the minus strand of JAJPHS010000079.1, from coordinate 21,658 downwards.
ACGCACTATAAGTGTCTTATCACTGTCTGTAATAACTTGTTGTCTGGCTTTTTCGCAACCTCAACCGTGGATTGCGCCCAGTCTTCATCGGGTCGGAATGAATGACGCTTCGAACGGAGTCACACAAGCAACTTTGTACGGAGCTAAAGGAGCCATTGACTCGTTCCAAATCGTCATTCCCGGCGGCAGCGCCGGATTCACCAACACCAATGTTACGATTTCGAACCTGACCGGGCCCGGCACGATTCCCAGCAGTAATTTTACTCTTTATCGAGAATTATACGTCTATGTTTCGCCGGGAAGTCCGAACTGGGGCGGGTCGAATCAGCCTCTGGGCGCCGGATGGTATGCCGATCCTCTGATTCCGTTTACCGATCCGGCTACTGGAAAGTCACTGTCGGGTTCCGGAGCGACTTATGTCGCCGCACCTTTTACGGCCACACCCGGGCAGAATACGAATATTTGGGTCGATCTATTGATTCCGGCGACAGCAGCCGCCGGCCAATATACCGGCACTTATACCGTAACTTCGAATCAGGGAAACTTTACCGGTTCGATTTCCCTCACTGTCTGGAACTTCACGATGCCCATGACTTCGTATTTCAAGTCCTCGTTTTTGTTCTGGAATTCGGGAAATACGGCTTCACTCGAAGAGTTGGAGCGTCATCGACTGATGCCTTCCGGAGAGGCGGGTACAGATCAATCCATGATGATGAGTAATTATGGACTGAATTCGGTGAATCTTGGCTTTTACGGCGGTGCGTACGCGGGCAACTGCACGATGTCCTCAGCGCCGTCCACGAGCCAGTTTCAAGCCGCCGCGGCTTCCCAGGCCAACGGACTGATGCGCTATGACTACAGCGCCGATGAAATCAGCGGCTGCACAAATCTTTATCCAGTTCTGACCCAGTGGGCGCAGAATATGCACGCGGCTGGAGTCGAAAACTTAGTGACGATGGCTCCCGATCCCGCGTTGTTCAATGACGGAACCGGTACCGGCCGGTCTGTAGTGGATATCTGGGTTATGCTACCGATCGAGTATGACAGCAATGTATCGAACGTCAACGCGGCGTTGCAAAAAGGCGATTCCGCATGGTCCTACAATACTCTGGTGCAGGATGCGTACTCGCCGAAGTGGGAAATCGATTTTGCGCCGGTAAATTTTCGCTTACAACCTGGTTTTATCAGTCAAAGCCTGGGACTTACCGGGCTACTTTACTGGAGGGTGGACGACTTCACGGCAAATCCCTGGACCAATCCGAACAATGTCGGTACATTCAGCTCCAATAACTATCCTGGAGAAGGCATGTTATTTTACCCCGGCGCGCAGGTTGGGCTCAATCAGGTTGTTCCATCGCTGCGTTTGAAATGGCTCCGCGATGGTGTCGAAGATTACGACTACGTGCAGCTTTTAAAAAACGCGGGGAATTCGAGTCTGGCGATGCAGATCGCGAAATCCGTCGGACCCGATTGGCGCAACTGGACGCGCAGCGAAAGCGCGGTCATGTCGGCTCGCATTCAAATCGGCCAGGCGCTGAATCAATTGATGGGCGGTTCGAATACGAGCACAAATACCCCCATAACTTTGTCTTCGGTATCCGCTCCTGGCGTGCCCACGGGTCCGACGCCCGCGCCTGACGCGACCGGCGTCTCCGTGAACCCGACTCTTCAGTGGAACGCGGTTAGCGGCGCTTCGTCTTACATTGTGTATTTCGGAACATCGTCCGCGCCTCCGCAGGTTGCGACCACCAGCACGGCTAGCTATACACCATCGGCTTTGAGCAATGGCGTGACTTATTACTGGAAAGTTGTGGCGACAAATGCCGGCGGATCCAGCTCATCTCCGGTCTGGTCATTCACTACCGTGAGTATTGCGCCGACCGCGGCTCCGCAGCCTCCGGCGACTATGCCGAAAGTCACTACCGGGACCGTGAGTCCTTCGCCCTGGACGGGCTGGGGTCATAACTTCACGTTTACCTACTCTGACTCGACCGGGTATGGGAACCTTGCCGGAGCAAGCGCGCTCATTAATTCTAGCTTCAATGGAGTGAATTCCTGCTGGTTTTACTACAATCAGGCTACGAATCAGATCATGCTGGCCAACGACAGCACTTCAAACTGGTCGGCGATGCCGGTGAGTCCCTCGGGAGTCATTTCATCTCAGCAGCTTTCCAACAGCCAGTGTACGATTTGGAGCGCGTGGGCATCGGGCGCGGGAAATACGCTTTCCGTAACGGTAACTATCGGCTTCAATAGCAGCTTTGTGGGAGAGAGAACCGTCTGGCTGTACACTAGCGATAAATCAGGGATGTCGAGCGGATATCAAGCCAAGGGGACCTTCACGGTCACGCCGCAGTAAAGGATTTTCCCTGCGCATCGCGCCCCGCCGCCGGCCTCAAAGCTGGCGAGCGGGGCTTTTTTTTCATATTTTAGAGATAGAGATGCCGGAAAACTTGCTGGTCCGCTGCACCGCCTGTGGCGCTCTGAATCGCGTACCCGTTGCGCGAATCGAGCGCGGGGAAGATCCTGCCTGTGGACGTTGCAAAGTTAAGCTCGCGGTTTGCGAGCCCGCGGCCGTTACCGACGCAAGCTTTGCGGATGAAGTGGAGCGGTCGGAAATTCCGGTGCTTGTCGATATGTGGGCCGAATGGTGCGGGCCCTGCCGGTATCTAGCCCCGATCGTGGATCAGATCGCTCATGAAATGGCGGGACGGGTTCGCGTGCTGAAATTGAACGTGGATGAGAATCCCGCGACCGCTTCCAGATTCGATATTCGCGGCATTCCCGCGCTGTTGATTTTCAAAAACGGGCGTGAGGTGGATCGGATCGTTGGAGCGCAGCCAAAATCGGCGATTTTGCGCCGCCTGGAGGCTTTAGTTCAGGCGAGCTCCAGCATGACTTGATCGATATAGCACCAGCACCAGGTCTCGCCCGGCTCGAACGAGCGGACGATCGGATGATGGCTCGCATGAAAATGCTTTGTGGCGTGCTTATTCTTTGACGAGTCGCAACAGCCGACGTGCCCGCACGTAAGACATAGCCGCAGATGCACCCAGGTGTCGCCCATGCGCAGGCAATCTTCGCATCCTTGTGAATTCGGCGTGACGTCGCGAATCTGATTTACGTGCTGGCAAAGCGGCATGCCCCTACTTTATCGCGTAATCGAGGCGCGGTTTGGAATCGGGAGTAATGCGAGTTGTCCATTGTCTGCCGGCCTTCCGCTTCTCAAACGATTCGCGCGCGGCGGCGACTTCCGCCGGATTCTCGAACAATTCGACGGCGCCGAGGGCAAGTGTGCGCGCCGCCACCAGCATCCCTTTTCGGCCGATGCTCGAGCCGGCGCAGGCGGCGCCTTGCCAGGTGTGCGCGCCGACGCCCGGCACGAACGTCGCCGCCGAAAAATGTCCGGTCGGCACCACCCAGCTCACGTCGCCGGCGTCGCTTGATGCCACGCCGGCCGGCTCTGAAGTGTCCGTGATGACTTGATCCGGCCCCGGCGAGCGCACCGGACCGGGAAGCGTCTTCTGAATTTCCTCGGCGAGCTTCTGTTCTTGCGGAGTGTAGGTGTAGCCGCCCGCCTTGTGCATCGCGCGCGATAAAACCTCAGCCAGCGTATCGTTAGGGAGCATATTGGCGTAGTTGGTGCCCTGCTCGAACTCCATTCGCGTTCCGGAAGCCATCGCGCCGGCGCGAGCGCATTCCATAATACGGTCCCAGATGCCGCTCAGCACCTGCGCGTCCGGATTCCGGGCCACCAACTCCACCTCGGCGAACGCCGGAACGATATTCACCGCCTGCCCGCCATTCTTGATGATGTAGTGAATGCGCGTCTCCTGCGGCACGTGCTCGCGCATGAACTCCACCGACATCAGGAAGATCATCGCGCCATCCAGCGCCGAGCGGCCTTTCTCCGGCCCCGCCGCGGCGTGCGAGGCGACGCCGTAAAAACGGAATCGCCCGCCGTTGTTTGCAAGCGAAGATCCCAGATTCACGCGGTTCGAATCGCCCGGATGCCACGCCAGCACCGCGTCCACGTCACGGAACAATCCCGCGTGCAGCATATAAATCTTCCCGCCGCCGCCTTCTTCCGCGGGCGTGCCGTAATAGCGAAGCGTGCCTTTCAATCCGCGGGCCTGCATCTCTTCCTTGATCGCGACCGCGGCCAGCGCCGACGCCGAGCCGAGCAGGTTGTGCCCGCATCCATGTCCCGGCGCGCCCGCCTGCACTGGATCGGGCACTGGTTCCACCTTCTGCGACAAACCGGGCAGCGCGTCGAACTCGCCCATGATCCCGATCACCGGCTTGCCGCTGCCAAACGTCGCGGTGAACGCCGTCGGCATGCCCGCCAATCCCGCGTTCACTGCGAAGCCGTTCGCGCGCAGTTGCTGCTGAAGCAGCGCCGAGCTTTTCGTTTCGTGAAAACCAAGCTCCGCGTACTCCCAAATCTGGCGCGAGACTTCGCCGAACTGGGCGGCGTGCGCATCAACGCGCGCCAGCACGTCATCGGCCGCCGGAAGAATGCCGGCCGCGGCCGCGCCGAGCAGAAACAGTCTGAATCGCATCAGGCTTAGCATAGCGCAGAACTTCGCCCGGACTGGCTGCGTATACTATCTTCGAGGGGAAACCATGCAACAGCATGTGAAAATTCTGGCGGTGCTGCACATTGTGTTGGGCGCATTGGGAGTCTTAGCCGGTTTGATCGCGCTGACGGTGCTCGGCGGTCTGGCGGCCTTCGCCAATATGGCCGATGAAAGCCACGATGGCTTCATCGCCGGCGGCGTTCTCGGCTTCATCGGCGTGATCGCATTTGGGGTAATTCTCTGCCTTTCCGTTCCGGGCCTGGTCGCGGGAATTGGTCTTCTCACCTATCAACCCTGGGCGCGAATCCTGACCATCATCATTTCGGCGCTGGAGCTTCCGGCGTTTCCGCTGCACACCGCGCTTGGAGTATACGGGCTTTGGGTATTGCTTTCCAACGAGGGTTCGGCGCTGTTTGCGCGGCCGTCGCCCGTGCTGGGGCGATAACTCGCGATGGCGCCAAAAAAGATTGGAATTATCATGAACGGCGTCACCGGACGCATGGGCACGAACCAGCATCTGGTGCGATCGATTCTCGCCATTCGCGAACAGGGCGGCGTTGCGCTGCCCGGCGGCGGACGCTTGCTGCCGGACCCGATCCTGGTGGGACGAAATGAAGCCAAGCTTCGCGAATTAGCCGAAGCGCACGGCGTTGAACGATACAGCACGGATCTCGATCGTTGCCTGGCCGATCCCGCCAATGCAATCTACTTCGATGCTCAAACCACGTCGCGGCGCGCATTCTCGCTGCGCCGCGCCATCGAGGCGGGCAAACACGTCTATTGCGAAAAGCCCGTCGCTGAGTCATTTGCGGAGGCGCTGGCGCTGGCGAAACTCGCGCGCGATCGCGGCGTACGGCACGGCGTCGTGCAGGACAAATTGTTTCTGCCGGGAATCCGTAAGCTGAAGAACCTGATCGACTCGGGATATTTCGGCCGGATCTTTTCCGTGCGCGGCGAGTTTGGCTATTACGTTTTCGAAGGCGATTTGCAGCCGGCGCAGCGGCCCTCCTGGAATTACCGCAAGGAAGACGGCGGCGGCATCGTTATGGATATGCTGTCGCATTGGCGTTATCTGCTCGATCACACCTTCGGCCCGGTGCGGAGGGTCAGTTGCCATTGCGCGACGCACATCCCGCGCCGCTGGGATGAGGACGGCAAACCATATGACTGCACGGCGGAGGACACGGCCTACGCGACCTTCGAGTTGGAGAATGGCATCCTCGCGCATCTCAATTCCTCATGGTGCGTGCGAGTGTATCGCGATGAGCTGTTGCAGCTTCAAGTCGACGGCACCCACGCAAGCGCCATCGCCGGGCTGCGCGAATGCCGCACGCAGCATCGCGCCAACACTCCCAAAGCGGTGTGGAATCCCGATATTCCGAATCCCATCGACTTTTTTGGCGGATGGCAGCCGGTTCCGGAAAATCAAAGCTTCGATAACGCCTTCAAAGCGCAATGGGAGATGTTTCTGCGTCACGCTGCCATCGGCGAGCCGTTTAAACACGATCTGTTCGAAGGAGCGAAAGGCGTGCAGCTCGGCGAGCTCGCTTTGCAATCCTGGCGCGAAGGCCGTTGGATGGACGTTCCTCCAGTTGAAACCAATCCCGCGCAAACGTAAATGCCGGAAATTGTCCTTACACTCGACGGCGAAAAGCGGACGGTTCGGATTGAGCGGGCCTGCCCGTATCATCCGCCTCCCAAACCGCTCCAATCGCGAGTCGCTTATGCCGCGGCGCACATCGTTGCGAAGGGAGATGGAATCGATTGGGAGCAGACGCTCGCCTATCGGCGGCACCTCTGGTCATATGGATTGGGCGTCGCCGAAGCGATGGACACCGCGCAGCGCGGGATGGGTTTGACCTGGAAGATGGCCCGCGAATTCATCGCGCGATCGCTCGCCGAAGCGCAAGGCCCGATGGTCTGCGGAGCGGGAACCGATCAACTGGGCGAATCCGCCGCCATCGCGGAGATCATCGCCGCCTTCGAGGAACAATGCGAATGGATCGAATCGCGCAACGGGCGCGTGATACTGATGGCCAGCCGCGCGCTGGCCCGAACGGCCCGATCGGCGGACGATTATCTCCGGGTTTATTCGAAGATTTTTTCGCAACTCCAGCGTCCAGCGATTCTCCATTGGCTGGGGGATGCCTTCGATCCGCATCTGGCGGGATATTGGGGCTCCAGCGATTTGGACGAGGCTACGGAAACCTGCCTCGGCCTGATACGGCAGCACGCCGACAAGATCGACGGCATCAAAATTTCGCTGCTCCAAGCGCGGCGCGAGATCGAGATGCGCGGCCGCCTGCCCGCCGGAGTTCGCATGTATACCGGCGATGATTTTCACTTCGACGAGCTGATCCGCGGCGACGGCGCGCGGCACAGCGATGCCCTGCTGGGCATTTTCGACGCGATCGCGCCCGTTGCTTCCGCCGCTATCCAGGCGCTGGACAACGGACGCCTGGACGAATACCAGCGCATTCTCGCGCCGGCGATGCCTCTTTCGCGCCTGATCTTCGAAGCGCCGACCTATTTCTATAAGACCGGAATCGTTTTCCTCGCCTGGTTGAACGGCCATCAGGATGAATTTCGCCTGCTCGGCGGGCTGGAATCCGCGCGAAGCATCGAGCATCTTTCGAAACTGCTTATTCTGGCCGAACACGCCGGAGTCCTGCGCGATCCGGAGCTGGCCTGCGCGCGCATGCAAGGACTGCTCGCGAAATGATCGAGCGGCTGAGCTTCAATCAGATCACATCCAAGCGCGCCAGCTTGCGCGAAAGTGTCGAGGCGTGCGCGCGGCATGGCGTAGGCTGGATTGCGCCGTGGCGCGAGCCCGCGGCCGAGCTCGGGCTCAAGGAAAGCGCCCGGCTGATTCGCGATTGCGGGCTGCGAATCTCAAGCCTGTGCCGCGGCGGGTTCTTCCCTGCCCCCAGTGAATCGGAGCGCCGCGCGCGAATCGACGATAATCTCCGCGCGATCGACGAAGCCGCCGAATTGGGAGCGCCGACGCTCGTGCTGGTCTGCGGACCGGCTCCCGATCGCGATCTCGACGCGGCGCGAGCGATGGTGGCTCGCGGCATTGAACAAATCGCGGATCGGGCGCGCCAGCAGCGGGTACGCTTGGGCATTGAGCCGCTGCATCCAATGTTCGCCGCGGATCGAAGCGTGATTGTGACGCTGAGTCAGGCGCTCGATCTTGCCGCGCAGTTCGATCCCGCGGTCGCCGGCGTGATCCTCGATGTTTTTCACCTCTGGTGGGATCCGCGGCTTTACACGGAACTGCGCCGCACTTCCGGACGAATCTTCGGTTTGCACGTCTCCGATTGGGCCGTGCCGCTCCCCGGTATCGTCACCGGACGGAGCATGATGGGCGAGGGCGTGATCGAGATCCGGCGGATCCGGCGCGCGGTTGACGAAACCGGCTACACCGGTCCCATCGAGGTCGAGATCATGAACGAGAAGATCTGGGCGCAGCCGATCGACGCTACGTTTTACCAGATGATCGAAGCGTTTCGCGCCTTCGTGATCGATTAAGCAGCGTCCCCTCAAGCCTCCGGACCAAGCGCGATCACGAAGTATTCCGCTTTATCCGGACCGGGATTATGCACGCCGTGCAGATCGTGCGAATTGATGTACAGCACGGACCCCGCGGTCAGGCGGGTGGTCTTTCCGTTCACCGTCGCGTCCAGAATGCCCGACTGCATGCAAAACATTTCTTCATGCAAATGTTGGTGCGGCGGGTGCGGCGACGCTCCCGCGTTCAGCTCCGTTACATGAACTTCCAAAGGATAGCCGGTGTGCGTTTCGCCGGTGAATACCGCGTGTGTTTTCGAAACGGCGCTGATTTTCGACGGAAGATTTTCGAACGGGAAAGCTTGAGAAGGCAGGCGCTTCGCTGTCTCCTGCGCGGCGGCGATCGCGGGCAGCAGCATGGCGAACCTTCTGCGGGACGTTTTCATGTTCCCTCCTTGGATTGATTATGCCTATTTTGAAGCAGCCTGCTGCGTGCCAGCCGGCGTGACGCCGAGCATGGCGTTGGCCAGCGCGCGGATCGCGGGCTCGCCATTCTTGACCACCGGATTATCGCCGTAGTATTGCTCGCGCACCATTCCCCAACGATCGATAAACAGAAGGATCGGAACCACCGGGTGCATGCCCTCCGGCACGTCCGCCACTTTGATAATCGCTTCCTTCTCGATAAAACCGATCGGAAACGCGGGGCGGTAGCGCTGCGTGAAAATCGGGAGCATGTATTTCGCGTTCGGGTCGCCCGCCGCGCCGATCACTTGCAGTCCTTTCGGCCCCAGGTCCTTTTGAATGCGATTGAGGATATCGAGCATTCTGATGCAGTCGTCGCATTGCGTGGAAAAAATCATCAGCAGAACGGTGCGGCCGCGGAATTTGCGCAGCTCGATCGGCTTTCCATCGGAGCCGCGGATCGGAACCGATACCGCCGCGCGCGGCGTTTTGGCGGCCGCAGCCGCGGCCAACGTCAGCAAAAGAAAGAATCGGCGGGACATCCTTCTTATATTAACCGGCAAAGGCTCATCGCGCTTCGACTTCCGTGAGCCAGTCCGGCCGCTTCAGCACCTCGCGCGGCCGGCTGCCGTCGGGCGGGCCGATAATTCCGTCGCGCTGCATCATATCCAAAATTCGCGCGGCGCGGCCGTAGCCCAGCCGCAGGCGGCGTTGCAGCGTGGATGTCGAGGCCTTGCCCATCTCCACCACGATGCGAACGGCATCCTGATACATGGGATCTTCCTCGCCGTCGAATTCCTCGGGCTCGCCTTCCTCATCGTCGGCCGGCGGAGCGATCAGGAACGTCTTGTCGTATTCGGGCTCGGCCTGCGCCTTCCAGAATTCCACCACGCGATTCGTTTCCGCCTCGCTGACATAAGCCGCGTGAACGCGGGTCAGCCGCGATGATCCGGGCGGAAGGAACAGCATATCGCCCTTTCCCAGAAGATGCTCGGCGCCCATCACGTCCAGCACGGTCCGCGAATCGACGCGCGTGGCCACGCGGAAACTGATGCGCGACGGAAAATTCGCTTTGATCAAGCCCGTGATCACGTCGACGCTCGGCCGCTGCGTCGCCAGCACCAGATGCATGCCGACCGCGCGCGCCATCTGCGCCAGGCGCGTCACGCTTTCTTCCACGTTGGCGCGTTCGAGCATCATCAGGTCCGCCAGCTCGTCGATGATCACCAGCACGTAGGGGATCTGCTCCAGCTCTTCCTCGCCCGATTCCTCCTCGAAAAGACTGCGCGGCTCGGCTTGGATCGCGCGAACTTTTTTATTGTATTGCTCGATATTGCGTACGCCTTGCGATGCGAGCAGCTTCAGGCGGCGCTCCATTTCGAGTACGGCGTTTCGCAGCGCGTTGGTCGCTTTTTTCGCGTCGGTAATCACCGGCGTGAGGAGGTGTGGAATGCCTTCGTACAGCCCGAATTCGAGCCGCTTGGGGTCGACCATGATCATGCGAACCTGACGCGGCGTCGCTTTATAGAGGATCGACATGATCAGCGTATTCAGCATCACGCTCTTGCCTGACCCGGTCGAGCCGGCGATCAGCAGGTGCGGCATCGTATCGAGCGCCGTTACTTTGATCCGGCCGTTGATATCCTTGCCGAGCGCGATGGTCAGCGGCGACGCCGAATCGTGAAACTCCTCCGATTCAAGGATCTGCCGCAAACTGATCACTTCGCGCTTCGAATTCGGCACCTCGATTCCGACGGTCGGCTTGCCGGGGATCCGCTCAATCAGAATCGATTCGGCTTGCAACCCCAGGCACAGATCTTCGGTCAAAGTGGTGATCCGGGAATATTTGACGCCGGCCTCGGGCTTGAACTCGAACGTGGTCACCACGGGACCCGGATTGATCTGCGTCACCGTGCCGAAAACATTGAATTCCTCGAATTTTGATTTAATCCGCGCGGCGATTTCTTTGAGCTCCTGGCTATCGTAGGCGCTGCGCGCGGCCGGCTCATTCAAAAGATCGGTGGGCGGGATCTGGAATTCGGTGCGCTGCATGGGCATCGGCCCGCTGCGGATGGAAACGGGTTCCGGCGGCGGCGCGGCGGGCCGCGGAGGCTCTGGCGTGATTTCAAGCGGACGGATCGGAATGTCCTCAATCTCGACTTGAACTGCTTCGGGTTCGAGCGGATCGACAATGGGAGGCATTTCCGGCGCGGGCGATTCCGCGGCGCCGTTGCCGGCGGGCACCCGGAATTTGCCGGTTTTTTCGCCGCTCTTTTGACGGATCTTTTCTTTGGCCTTGCGGCGCTGCGATCTCCAGGCGGCGAACCGTTCGCCCAGCTTTGCGAGAATACGCATCGGGCCGCGGAACCACACCGCCAGCCGCGACATCTCAAACGTCGAAACCAGATAGATCGAGACGATCCAGCACGCCGCGGTCGCCAGAATCGCGCCGGTGAGATTCATAGATTCCATCAGGTAATCGGCCAGGATCGTTCCGGCGAGGCCGCCGGCCGGGATCACGCCCGCGATCGGCCGCCAATCGGCCAATCCAAATGCCGTGCCGGTGGACGCCACCAGAAGCAGCGCGCCCACGGTCTTGATGGTCGGAGCTTCAATCGGCGAGGAGCGAACCCATTTCCAGCCGAGCAGAAGGATCAGTGCCGGAATCGCATAGGCCGCGAGCCCGAAAATTTGCAGGCAGAGATCGGCGGTGAATGCGCCGACGCGTCCCGTCAGGTTCACCGCCCGCGCTGCGCCGCTGGCCGTATCCCAGGAAGGATCAAAAGGCTGATACGAGACGAGACTGAAAAAAATGAACAGTCCCGCGAGTAGAAACACGACCGCGAAGGCTTCATTGAGCCGCGGATGCCGCGTAGGTCCCAAATATTTCATCTCCCGCCAGCGCGGAAGAATGCCAGAGCGATAACTATTATGCCAAAAATTATCCTGTACCAGACGAAGACCGCCAGCGAACGCCGCCGCAGGTAGTTCAGGAAAAAGGCGATGGCCAGGCAGCCGGTGATCGCGCTGGCGATCATGCCCGCCAGAAAGGCGGTCTGCATATCCTGCGGCATACCGCCGCCGTGCTTCATCAAATCCCAGAATTTCTTCGCCGCCGCACCGGCGATGATCGGCGTGGAGAGCAGAAACGAGAATCGCGCGGCGGTGGGACGGTCCAGGCCACGGAAAAGGCCGGCGGCGATGGTGCTGCCGCTGCGCGATACGCCCGGAATAATGGCAAAAGCTTGCGCGACGCCGACCGCGAGCGAATCGAACATCGAAACATACCCGATGTCCTTCCGTTTGCTGCCCGCCGAATCCGCCAGCCACATGATCACGCCGACAACGATCGCCGCCGTGGCGATAATGTAGGGGCTGCGGAACGCGGTCTCCGCCTGTTTCTCAAACAGGACGCCGGCGATCGCGCCTGGAATCGTACCGAGGATCAAAAGCCACAGCAGGCCGCGATTTTTGCTGAGCGCGGCGTCGCGTCCGGCCCTCAGCCCGATCGCTTGGCCGATAATCTGGATCCAATCCCGGAAAAAAAACAGAACCACGGCGGCAAGCGTCCCGACATGGAGGGCGACGTCAAACGTTAGGCCGCCGTCGTCCCAGCCGAGAATCCAGGGGACGACGATCAGGTGCGCGCTGCTGCTGACCGGAAGAAATTCCGTAAGTCCTTGCAGGATTCCCAACACGATCGCTTGCAGAAGAGGCATAGTTTATTAGGTTAGCAGTGCCGCCCCGCCGCGGAGAAACAACCGCGGCCGGCTTGGCTTGGCTTAATACCGTCTCCTCCACGTCCGGCGCGCGATTCGCGTAAACTATTCACATGCGGGGATTCAAAGTGATACGAGGGCGGCGTGTGTCGCTTCGGGCGTTGTGTTTAGTCTGGAGTTGATATTCGCGGTTTTGGTTCTGATCAGCGCGCTGTTTTCGCTGTTGTCGATCATCGCGGCACATCGGTACCTCGCTGTGCGCCCGCCGATGCTTCGCGCGCCGGCGCCGATCAGCATTCTAAAACCGCTCGCCGGGCTGGATCGCGATCTCGAAGCGAACCTGCGCTGTTTCTTCGAACAGGATTATCCGTGTTTTGAAATTCTGTTCGCTGTTCGCGACGAGAGCGATCCCGCCTTCGCGATCGCCGAAAAGTTGCGGCGCGAATACAGGAGTGTGCCCTCGCGCGTGATCTTCACCGGAGAGCCGCCGTACGCCAATCGCAAGGCCTACAGCCTGGAGCGGATGCTCAAGGTTGCGTCCCACGATCTGGTGGTGATGAGCGACAGCGATACCCGCGCCACGCCTTCGATGCTCCAAACGCTTGCGGCGGAGTTTCAGGATCCGGCGGTCGGCCTCGCCACCTGTCCTTATCGCGCCGTGCCGGGCGCGAATTTCTGGTCGAAGCTCGAAGCAGCCGGATTGAACAGCGATTTCATCGCCGGGATTCTTGCCGCCCGGATGATCGAAGGGATGCGCTTCGCCGTGGGGCCGACCATCGCCGCCCGGCGCGAAGTGCTCGAAGCCGTCGGCGGATTCGCGAGGCTGAAGGAATATCTCGCCGAAGATTTCATGCTGGGGCGTTTGGCGGCGGAGGCAGGCTATGGCGTGATTCTTTCGTCCTATGTGATCGAGCATCACATCGCCGCTGCCGGCGTCCGGCAAAACTTTGCGCATCGCCTGCGATGGCTGCGAAGCACGCGCCGGTCGCGCCCGCTGGGATATCTGGGCCAGGTGTTCACGATGACCACCCCGCTCTCGCTTGCAATGCTCGTGGCGGATTGGCGGCTATGGCCGGTCGCGGCCGTTGCGATCGCGCTGCGGATCGCGGCCGCATACGTCATGGCCGCGCTGGTTTTACGAACAAAAATCCCGGTTCTGCTGCTCCTCGAGGATCTGGCCGCGTTCGGCTTCTGGATAGGCGGATTTTTCGGCCGCACCGTTGTTTGGCGCGGCGAGCGCTATCGCCTGATGCGGGACGGGCGATTCGTGCCGGCTCATTCAGCGAGCAGCACGATCTCCACCCGGCGATTGCTGGCGCGCCCGGCTTCGGTCTCGTTCGATCCGAGCGGGCGATTGGAGCCGTCGCTTGAAACCGAGAGCCGCGACTCGGGAATCGCATAGCGATTCGCCAGCAGTTCGAGCAGGCGCAGTCCGCGCGCGGCGGACAATTCCCAGTTATTGGCGAAGCGGCGGTTGCGGATCGGCACGGAATCGGCATGGCCGATCAGGCTGACGCGATTCGGCACGTCGCGAATCACTTGGGCGATCACCTCCACCGTCGGCAGAGCGCCGGCGCTCACCTGATCGTCGCCGGAAGCGAACAGGATCGCCTGCGGCAGCCTGATGACCAAACCGCGGGGTTCTAGCGCCGCTTCAATTCCACGCTGCTCCAGTACTTTTCGCGCCTTGTCGAGTGGCGACGGTCCTGGCGAATCGATTGGCGGAGGCGCGGGCGAATTGGGCGGCAACTGCGCGGCGACGGCGATGAAAAAAATCAGCAAAATCGTCAGCACATCCATGTAGCTAATCATCCAGCGATCGGTCTTGCTGGCTTCGGCGCGAAGGCTTAATCGCGGGCGCGGTAAGCGTCGAGGCGCTCGCGCACGAGCGACGGATGCACTCGATCGTACAAGCACAGGACTCCTTCCATAATCAGCTCATACTGCTCCACCGCTTCGGCGGCGCGGGCGCGGATGCGATAGGCGAGCGGCAGCAGCACCAGATTGGCCAGAGCGAGCCCGTAAATGGTCGATACGAACGCGGCCCCGATCCCGGCGGCGACGAAAGCCAGAACTGTAAACTGGCGCAAGACTTCGATAAGACCGACCACTGTTCCGAGAACGCCGAGAGTCGGCGCAAATCCGCCGGCGACTTCGAAAGGGCGCGCATCGCTTTCGCCCTGGCGCTCGCGCAGACGGACGCGGCTGAGCAGCGCGTCCTCCAGATCGGCGCGCTGCGCCACATCCATTGCGAGCACGAGCGATTCTTTCAGGAAACAATGGCGCGCGCTTTCAAGCATCGGCTCGATTGCCGGAAGCCCGCTGCCGCGCGCGTATTTAACGAAGGTCATGATCTCATCGATCAATTCGGCGCGATCGAACTCGGCTGCGACAAAAAGCTCGCGCGCCCGCCTGAAGGCTTGAATCAGCGCGGCGCGGGGCGTCGTCACGAAAATGGCCCCGAGCGTCCCGCCGGCAACGACCAGTGCTCCGGTGGGTTGAAAAAAATAGACGAGCCGCACACCGCTGGCCGCGACGCCGGCGAGCAATGCGGCGGCCGCGATCGCGATGCCGGCCAGCATCGAAGCGTCCAGGCGCCGCGAGGGCGCCGGACGCGGCAGTTGTTTGAAAGCGGCGGCAGTTGACACGAGAAACTCCCAACAGGGTGAGGCAATCTGCCTACCGCGCACAAGCTGCACAAAACAAAGGCATGCCCGCCGCGGATGTTTCGTAACGGGAACCAGCTTGAATCCGTCTTGTTTAGAAATGACACGGCGGGAAGCAATCCTGCTCGCGTTCGGGCTGCCGCTTGCCGCTTCCGATACGCGCGCGTTCTGGGAAGAAAAAAAACCTGAGGATTGGACGGACGAAGAACGGCGGGAACTGCTATCGCATTCGCCGTGGGCGCGCGGGGCAGACCTGAAATTCAATGGCGGCCCGGGTCCGCTGGGCGGTCCTGATGGCTGGTTGATGGCGCAGCCTGGCGTGATTTTGAATGAGCCCAACGGCAGTACGACACGAACTCCGAAGAAATTTGCCGCCACGGTGCGGTGGGAATCCGCGCTACCGATCCGGCAGGCAAGCGGAAACAAGTCCGGCAAAGAGCCAGCGAATTACATTTTGAGCGTTACCGGGGATCTGCCGATGCTCGGGGGCCCGGGCGAAGAAACGGAAGACGAGCATCAATCGCGGCTTGAGAACTTGAAACAGTACACGCGAATCGAAAAGCGCGGCGGTCCTTTATACCTGGCGAACTTCACCGGTCAGCAGGGAAAAGGGACCGAAGCGGGAACGCGATTTTATTTCGACCGGAGCGACCCCATTACGCTTCATGACGGATCGGTAACGTTCGTCACCCGGCTCGGGCCCATCGATATTAAATGCAAATTCGCGCTAAAGGAAATGGTGTATCGCGGCAAGCTTGAACTCTAACGCGTGGCAGCAAACGTGCAAATTGGCGTTCGTGACTCCACTTGAAATCGGCAAATTGCGCGAAATCGCGCGCTCTTCCGGACCTTGCGTCACCATTTTTCTGCCGGCTTACCGGCCCGGCGATCAGACGTTGCATTCCGCCGCGCGCCTGTTGCGCAATTTCGTGCAGGACGCAGCGCGCGCGCTCGGCGTTCCACCAGATGGCGATCTGCTTCAGCCGCTGAACGCGATGGCGCGCGACTCCAGCACCGATCAGGGCTGCCATTGGCCGCGAGCGCTGTTTCGTTCTCCGGAATTTTTTGAAACAGTATTTCTGCGCGAGCCCGCGCCGGTGAAATGCTTCGCGGGCCGGGGGATCTACGTTTTGCCAGTGCTGGGCGAATTAAATCTTCCGCCGGAATTCTATTTTTTGCGCATTTCGCGAAAACACGCCGGCTTTTCCCGCGTTCGCTTTTCTCTGGAACGGCTGCCCATGCCGGGCAACCTGCCCGACAACGTGGACGCGTTTTTAAATCTCGATAAGCCCGATCATGACCGGGAAAATCGGGCGCCCGCGGGCCCAGCGGCAAACCGGCGGATTCGCTTCGGCACCGGAGCGCCGCGCGAAACAGATCCGGACTCCGCTGCCTACTATCGCGCGCTTGATCGTGCGATTCAGGAATTGCATCCGAAGGCTCCGCTGATTCTGGGGGGCGTCGAGGAGGAGATCGCGCTCTATCGTGAGGTGAGCTCGCATCCGGAACTGGTGGCCGGCACAATTGGCGAAAATTCGCCCGATCAGGAAGTGGTGGATCGCGGTTATGCGCTGCTGCGCGAAGCGGCCATCGAGCGCGGATTGCAGGAGTTGGCGGACGCCTCCAATCGCCTGGCGCCGGCGCGCTTCCTGACCGAGCCCAAGGCGATCAGCGCGGCGGCGGCCGAGGGTCGCGTCTTACGCCTGTTTGTCCGCGCCGGAACCGACGACGAACTGACAAACGCGGCGGCGGTGGAAACCATCGCGCACTCCGGAGACGTCACACTCCTGCCGGGCGACAGGATGGAGGATCAAATCGCCGCGGCGCTGCGCTACTAAGGCCTCGCCTGACGCTGGAGCAGCGTCCGGTGTCACGCCGGTCCCGCCACTTGCTGTCGGGCGTTAAACGAATACCGTGCCGCCCTCGGAGTTGGTGCTTCTGTCCTCGATGAGCAGAACGATCCCGTCCAGCTTGTAGGCGATGTGTTCGGTCTGCGTGAGGTGCAGCGCCTTTCCCGGTCCGCGAAGGACGGTCACAGGTCCCGACCATTCGCCCACCAGGAATGAAAGCTTGCTCATCGCCTCGCGCTGGACTGCCACCCTTCGGAAGCGGGCGGCTGCGCCGCAAGGCAAAAACAGAATGGAAGCAGCATCAAAGCAAAGCTGCAAATGCGGTTATTCATCGGCAAACCTGATCTTCGCCATCGACCAATTCCCGGACCTCGGCGGCGGTCATCAACTCGCCGCCGGAAGCGCAAAACTCCGCGATCATCCTGGATGCCGCATCGTCATTCAACGCTCGTACGGCGTCGCTCACCAATGTGACGCGGCCGCCGCGCTTTAGCAGTCCGAACGCAGCGCATTTCACGCAAATTTCCGTGACCACGCCGTAAACGAAATAGCGATTCGCCTTCAGCCGGTCAAGGATCGACGGCAGGTTCACGTTTGTGAAGCAGTCCAGTTGCTGTTTTTCGAGAAGAATCTGCGCCGCGCTGCGATCCGACGGCGCGTTCGGAACCACCACGCGATTTTCCACCAGAGTAGCCGCGGGCTTGCGCTGCCCGTCGGTTCCAGCGACGCAATGGTGCGGATAAACCCGAAATTCGGGATCATCCTCGGCGTGGGCATCCATGGTGGAGATGACGGGAATGCCGCGCGACGCGGCCAGCCGGTTCAGCGCCGCGACGCGATCCAGAATCGTTTCGGCGCCGGGCACGTAGAGCGCGCCCGCCGGGAACAGAAAATCGATTTGCGTGTCGATGTCGAAGAATACCGTCATTCGGCCACTCCTCTTTTCACGCGCTCATACAAACATTCAAGCTCCATGCTGATTTGAACATTCCAGCCATCGTGCGGTTCAAACAGGCTTTGGCAGGCCGCCGGGAGCTTCGCCAGCGATTCGGCCGAGTGTTTCCGCGCCTCGCTTGCCGAGGGCAGCGGCTCCACCAGCTCCCCGCCCAGGATCACCGGACGCAGCAGAGCCTCCGACGGCGGCGACCCCGGCGGGCACGAGGGGCATTCGCTGGCGCGCGCCAGCAAATCGTGATCGGCGAAGCGAAACACCTGCTTGGCTCCCGGCAGCGTCCGTTTATCCTCGCTCAGTTTCAGCGTATAGCGGCGCGTTCCGGAATAGTCGAGCTCAACCAATTTATAAACCACGCCGAGCGTCGGCGCATCGGCCGACGTGGCCAGCTCCGTTCCCACACCAAAACTGTCGACGGGCAGGCGCGCGGCGAGCATTTCGTGAATCTTGTGCTCATTCAAATCGCCGGTGATCATGATTTTCGCGTCGCGAAGGCCGGCCTCGTCGAGGATCTTTCGCACCGCCGGCGCCAGCTCCATCGGATTGCCGGAGTCCAGCCGGACGCCCCATAGCGGGCGGCCCAATTCCGCCGCCCGGCGCGCGCCTTCGATCGTATCGTAAGTGTCGATCAGATAAACCGTGCTCTCTCCCAGCAGATTTTGCAGGCGCTTGAACGCCTCGCGCTCGTGCGGAAAACTCATCACCCAGGAGTGCGCGCACGTACCGAAGACCGGAACGCCGAAGCGCATGCCCGTCTCCATATTGCTGGTCCCTTCGCAACCGCCGATATACGCCGCGCGCCCGGCGAGGACGCCCGCTTCCGGCGAATGCGCGCGCCTGGTCCCGAACTCGACCACGCCGCGCCCCAGCGCCGCCTTCACCACGCGCGCGGCCTTGGTCGCGATCATGGATTGAAACCCGATGGTCGAAAGCAGGTACGTTTCCGGGATTTGCGCCTCGATCAGCGGCGCGCGCAGCGTCAGAAAGGGCTCATTCGCGAATAGCGGCGTGCCTTCCGGCACCGCGAACAGATCGCCGGTGAAGCGCAGCCCGGCCAGCATTTCAAAAAATCCGGCGTGCGCCCGCGCAAAGTGCGGCAGCGATCGCAAATAATCGATTTCCTCCGGCGTGAACCGCAGATTCAGGAGGTAGTCCGCCGCCTGCGCCAATCCGGCCGCGACGATGAAATTGCGATTCCGCGGAAGCTTGCGGACAAACAGCTCGAACGTGGCGCGCTCGGCGGCTTTGCCGGCCTCGAAGTAGCCCGCCGCCATGGTGAGCTGATAGAGGTCGGTCAGGATGCCGAGGGGCACTATTTTTTATTGGTCGAGGGCGGCGGAGCCTTCACATCGTCCGCGCTATTCCGCAGGTCTTTGACGGCGTTCGCGTCCAGCATGTAAAGCGACGCCTCATCGTTGCGTTTCGCGATGCCGTTCTCGGCGATCTGCACGTGTTCGGTGCGTTTGCCGTCGTTGGAAACCACCGTGATCTCAAGCGCGGGGGTGGTGAATCCGCTATCGACGAACTTGGTCGCCGTCAGATCGCGCAGCTTGTCGATAAATGCCTGAATGCTGGTATTGTCCATCTGCGCGCCATTGGACATCCACTTGTCTCCGGATTTTTCGAAAGTCCGGAGCTTGCCGCCGTCCTTAAATTCGATCCTGGTCGGGTCCGTGAAGCCGAAGTCGAACAGCTTCTTGTTCCGGAAATCGTCCACGGACTTATCCACGCCTTCGCCCAGATCCTTGGTAACCTTCTGCACACCTTCGACCACGCTCGATTTGGCCAGATAGTCGTCCTTCGATTTTCGAACCTCCAGCGTTTGCGTGCCGGAGGCGTCGGTCACTTTCGCGATCGCGACCGGAGTTGCCGAACCCCACGACGCCGCGATCTTCTTGGCGTCCTCATCGGACACGGTAGTATCCATCTGCGCGCCGCTCAGCTTGCGGACCAGATCGTCCACCTGAAAAGCATCCGCGCGCATCGGCTTCGGCTTCAGGATCTGCCACTCGTTCTGGTTCACTTTGCCGAACTCCATGTCCTGGTGCCTGGCATTCAGCTCCACGCGGCTGATTTTATCCTGATCGAAGGTCATCAAGCGCTTATCGCGCAGGTCCTTCCATGATTTATCGAAGCTGTCTTTATTGAAGCTGGACATCGTGTACAGCTTCGGATCGCCGGCGGTCATCGCATAGACGTTGCTGCCCGCCGGAGTCGAATCGCCGATCAACAGCTTGTTCGTTTTGCCGTCCTTCATCGTGAAGATGACTTCGTCGGCGGCCGGAGAAAGGCCGTAGGAAGCGAGATCGGCGGGATGCTCGTCGACCACGCGCTCCGCGCTGATGCTGGTGGCGGCCGAGGCCACCGCGTTCACCGAAGCCTGATCGGCGCCAAGCGGCTTGGGCGCCGTGATCGACCATTTTCCGGCATCATCCTTCTTGACGATGGTGTCGGTGCCGTCGCGCTTCTTGATTTCGATCTGCCGGATATCGTCATCCTTGAGCGAAAGAATCTTCGGGGACGCGTCGGCCGGCGGCTTGGCGGCCTTCGCGGCTTCGGATTTATTCGACCACCACAGCGCGCCGCTCAGTCCGGCAAGCAGCACCGCGGCGATCAAAAGACGGCCCGGTTTCACCTTCTCACCTCACCCATGCTTTTTTAACTATCTCCGCTTCCACCACACCCCGATGCCCGCCGCCACGATCAGCAGCGGCAGGAACACGACGCTCTCATAAAACACCAGCGACATCTGCCGGCTGGTCATCGTCAGCGGACGGTCGTCCTGCTGCTTGGGCCGGATGGAGATCAAATCTTCGTCCGAAGACAGCCAGTTCATCATGTTCATGAACAGGTCGCGGTTGCCGTTGAATTTCAAAAATCCGTTCGAAACCCAACGCGATGATCCGACCACCACGAAGCGGCCGTTGCCGTTTTCCTTGCCGGTGTTGTACGTCCCGGCCGCGCCGAGCGTCAGCGGGCCGTGTTTATCATTCTTGGTCTCGCGAATCTCCGGCGAGCTGAGATTGGTGGTCGCGAAACTGTTCTCGGTGGTCTCAAACAGCTTTTCGACCGTGGTCTTGTCGCCGTTTTTGATTTCGAGCGATCGGGCCAGCGGGAATCCCGAAGGCACATCCTTCATATCCCGCACGATCGCGTGCGAAGTATACGAAGTAACCAGCGGAAATTCCGGACCCAGACCGAAAAGCTGGCCGACGCCGCTGGTATCCAGCACCAGATCCTTATCCGGCGTCACCCCCCAGCTTTCAAGAAGCGTCATCAGCGGCTGATTCTCATCCACTCCGTTGCCGGCGAACTTCAGCGGCGGATCCACCATGAACAGCGCGCGCCCGCCGTCTTCGACATATTTCTTGATGGCGTCCACTTCCGGCTGCACGTAATCGCGCGTCGGCCCGCCCACGATCAGCACGGTGCAGGACTGCGGAATCTCCGGCTTCTCCAGCAGCTTCACGGTGTCGGTTTTGTAATTATTTTTTTCGAGCAGATCCTTGAGCGCCGAATATCCATCGCGCTCGGTATCGGTGATGGAGTGCTCGCCCGAGCTCACCACGAAACACGCCGTGCGCGCGCCGCCCTTCATCGCCCTCACCAGCGCGCCGGTGATATCTTCCTCGCTCAGCGATTTCGCCTCTTCGTGCTTATTGCCGACATTGACGAAAATCGTGCCGTAGGTTTTCACGCCGGCGGCGATGGCCTGCGTCTTGTTCTTGTCCACGTCGTGATACTCGACATTGATCTTCGGCGAAAGATTCTGATAGCGGTCCAGCAGATCGTGCGCGCTCTGGAATTTGGTCGGCTGATCCCAATAGCTGATCGTCACGTCCTGCTTCAGGTTTTTCGCGATCTTTTGCGTCTGATCGGAAAGCGTGTACTTCTTGCTCGAAGTCGCATCGTAGCT
>JAJPHS010000027.1 GCA_021325175.1 Terriglobia bacterium | reverse complement strand
GCTGCTTCTGGAGCTTGATACCGAGTTCATCGAAAACATCGCGCGGCAGGCGGGATTTGAATTTCGCCTGGAAGATCAGAGCCGGCGCGTCCTGCTCGATTTGAACGCGCAAGGCCGCCAGGCGCCGCTGCTGCTGTTCGACGCGGCCGACCCCGCCAATCTCGGCTGGTTCTCGCGCTGCCAGTTCTACGTGGACGGAACCAGCGGGACGGTGCTGCAAACTCCGATCCAGCTCGCCAACCAGCGCGATCGTTCCGGACGCGCTCTGCCGCACGCCATTCGTCTTCAGATCAACAAGGAGTTGCCGACCAGCTTCCGCCTGCCGAATCGCGCGCCGGTGACGGAGCAGATGGTGTACGCGGTTCTCTACAACTTCCTGAACGCGCTGCTGAACACCGGCGTAGGCGTATGCGGCGGAGACGTGGTAAAACCGCTCGCCGGCCGCACCGAGCCTCCAGGGAACCGTAACTAAGCGTATCCGGCAAGAGCGCACGCCCGCCGCCCTGCTGCTCGGCCAGGCTTGATCCCACCAACCTTCAACTAACTGAGCCGGCGGAAGAATTGGAGCGATTGCGCGGCGCAGTTTTCCCAGCGGAAACTCTCGGCCCGAGCCCGTCCGAGCTCGGAAAGCCGCGCGCGCAGCGAATCCGATTCGACCACTCGCGTGATCGCGGCGGCGATCTCGGCCGGGCTGCGCGCGTCGGTGAGCAGCGCCGCGCCGCCGGCCACCTCGGGAAGGCACGAATTATTCGAGGTGATCACCGGCGTCCCGGCGGCCATCGCCTGCGCCGGAGGAAAACCGAAGCCCTCGTAAAGCGAGGGATAAACAAACGCCGCCGCGCCGGCGATCAATCCGGGCAACTCCTCTTCCCGAACATATCCGAGATATTTTGTTTCAGCTTTCACGCGCGCCAGCGTCGAGGTAGGCGCCCATCCGCCAGGACCGGCGATCACCAGATCGCATTCCCCGCGAATCGACGGCTTCACCAGGCGCCAGGCGTCGAGAAGCGTCTCAAGATTCTTTCTCGGCTCGATCGTGCCGACGTAGAGCAGATACGGCCGCTCGCGCGGCTTCGGTCTGGCGCCGAAATATTGCTCGCTGATTCCGGGATAAATGGTCGTGATTTTTTCCGGCTCCAATCCCAGCAGCCGGATCGCGTCCTGCCGCGTGTTTTCCGAAATGGCGATCATGCCGGCGGCGCGCGTCAGAATGTTTTCGGTAAACGTCCGCTCGGCGCGGATATTTCCCGCGGTGTGAAACTGCGGCATCAGACGCGTGGTCAGATCATAGATCGTCGCCGTCAGCCGGGCTCTGCGCGGCGCGCGCCGTACTTGATTGGAGGCGTGAAAAACATCCGAGCCGGCGATTGCCCAATCGAGAGCGAAGCTCGCCCGCGTCAGATAGAGCGCGGCCAGACGCGGCATGGTCTGCCATTTCGAAAGCGTCGAGGCGTCGTGATCCAGCCGGCCCAGTTCGTTCAGAAAGGGATAGCCGCGGATTTCATCGCCACAACCGGCGGCGAGGCGCAGATGCCGCACCCAGTGATAGACGTAGTTTTTAACGCCGGCGCTGCGCAGCAACGCGGACGTCGCGTCGATGGTGATGCGCATTTTTCAGATGCGGGCGGGAATAAATTCGGCGGCTTCCGGCGCGGCGGTTAACGGAGGCTCCACGCGCCAGTGCTTCATCCACAGAAACAGCACCAGCAAACCCCATAAGTGATAACCCGCGTTGGCGCGCCGCGCCAGATGCGCGCGCAGGATCTCGTCGATCGCCGTCCAGGAAAAAATCCCGCCCGCCTCGACGTTGCGGCGAGTGAGAGTCTCGACCAGCAGCGGCTTCAGCGCCGTCCTCAGCCAGTGATGCGCCGGAATATCGAAGCCTTCCTTGCGTCTTTGAATCACCGGGCGCGGCAGCCGGTTTTTCATCAGCTCGCGCAGCACGAATTTCAGTCGCGTTCCGCGAATCTTGAGATTTTCCGGTAAGCGCGAGGCGAACTCCACCAGCCGATGATCCAGAAACGGCGGGCGCACCTCAAGGGAATGCGCCATGCTCATTCGATCGCATTTATTGAGGATGTCGTCCGGCAGATAATAAAGCTGATCGAGCGCGATAAAGCGGTTCAAATAACCACAATTTCCGTTGGGAACCGCCAGCGGCCGCGCTCCCCCGGCGATGGAACACAGCCGCGCTTTCTCCGCGCCCGCGAATGTGCCATTCCAGAACAGGTGCGCGTTCACCGGATCGAGCAGCGAGCCTTCAAGCATCCGGGTGATCTTGTAATCGATGCCGATTTTTTCATCCGAGACCGGAAGAAAGCGCGCCAGCCGCGCCGCTCCGCTGCGAACCGCGCGCGGAAAAACGCGCAGCGCGCGCGCGTAGCGATCGGCCAGATACGTGTTATAGCCCCCGAACAGCTCGTCGGCGCCATCGCCAGATAAGGCGACCGTAACCTCCCGGCGGCACATCTTCGAAAGAAACCACACCGGCAGCGCTCCCGCGTCCGCGCTCGGCTCGTCGGAATAATAGGCGAACTGCTCGATCGCATCGCGCAATTCGCCTTCCGGATTCAGATCGAATTCGTGGTGATCGGTGTGATAGACTTCGGCCACCCGCCGGAAATAGCGTGTCTCGTCAAAGCTTCGCCCGCGAAAGGAGACGGAAAACGTCTTCAGGCGCGATGACGACTGTTCGGCCGCGTAGTGCAGGATCGTCGTCGAATCGAGCCCGCCGCTCGACCACACGCCCAGCGGAACGTCGGCGATCAGGTGCTCCCGAACGCTCGAACGAAGCAGATGATCGAGCTCCGTTTTGGCCGACTCCAGATCAATCGCCGGGTCCGGCCGCATTTCCAGGCGCCAGTAAGAATCCGACGCGATGCGCCCTCCGCGCCATTCAAGCCAGTGTCCCGGCAGCAGCTTTTCAATCCCCTCCACCATCGTTTGCGGGCCGGGGATGTAGTTGAGCGACAGATACCGGTCCAAGCCCGCAGGGCTGAGCCTGCGGTCAATTTCGGGATGCAGCAGGATCGCCTTCAATTCGGAGCCGAAATAAATCTCCCCGTTGCGCTCGGCAAAATAAAGAGGCTTGATGCCCATCCGGTCGCGGGCTAAGACCAGACGCCGCGATGCTTCGGTCCAGAACGCCGCCGCGAACATCCCGCGAAGCCGCGCGAAGCAGTCCAGATCCCATTCAAGAAATGCGCGCAAAACGGTTTCCGTGTCGCAGCGCGTCAAAAAGCGGTGCCCGGCGCGCTCCAACTCGCGCCGGACCTCGAGATGGTTGTAGATTTCGCCGTTAAACGCCAGGATCGTGCCGCTGTCCTCGCTCTGCATCGGCTGATGCCCCTGCTCCAGATCGATGATTTTCAACCGCACCGCGCCCAGCGACACGTGCGCCGACTGCCACACGCCCTGCTGATCCGGACCACGGTGGATCAGCGCGCGCGTGATCTGTTCGATGCGTCTCCGGTCAGGCCTGAGCTTGGAATGAGTGAATCCGGCAATTCCGCACAAGGTTCTAGTCCTGCTGCACTTTCCTGAGATCTTTCTTCTTTATTGAAACATTTAAACTACGAAATCGCCAATCGGTGAAACGTGAACGAATTCACGAAATGAAAAAACGCAGCACGCTCGAGCCGGCGACACCGGTCAGCGCGGGCCAGAATGCCGGAGCCGGGCCGCTGCGCCGCAGTTCTCCGTCAACCGCATGGCCGCCCAAATAAAAGAAACTTCCGGCGGCCAGCCCCAGCAGTTTATACAACGAACCAGCGGGCAGATGCGGCGCCATCGTCGCTTGCATCGCCGCCCCGGCCAAAACGCCCGCTTGCGTCGCTGCGCACCAGGCGAAGGCCGCCGCTCTCGAAGCGAGCGATGCTCGCGCGATCACGCCGAGCGCAAATCCCTCGGGAGCTTTGTGGAAGCCGATCGCCATTACCAGCGCCGGAGCGATCACCACCACATCGCGCGCCGACGCCGCGATCCAGCCGTCCAGCACGCTGTGAATCGACGCCGCGATCAGCAATGGAACCGCGAATCCGTGCAGGCGCGTCTCACATTTCACATGCTGATGTGAATGCGAACACGCCGGACAGACAGGATAGACGAACCGATCGATCAGGGCGAGCCCGGCCGCGCCCCCCAGCGTCCACGCCAGAGCGCCTGGCCATGTCAATTCGGCGGCAATTTCCGGAAGCAGCCAGAACAGCGCGACCCCCATCAGCAATCCGCCGCTGAACGGAACCAGCCGCCGGGCGATGGCATGAACCGAACTCAGCCAGACACCTGCCGCCACGCTACAAATCGCCGCAATGGTGATCAAGATTGCTGGAGATTTCACTGCCTTTCAAAGTATACAATGAGGGATCATCGCGTCTTCTATGGATGGTTATGGATAATCAAGATACCTCGCGCAGAGGGTTTTATTCTTTATTGATCAACGCTCTTAGCGGGTTGATGGGACTTGCGCTGGCCGTTCCCGCCGTAGCCTATCTTCTAAGCAAGCCGAAAGCCGGCAAGTCGCCGGACTGGGTGGATGCGGCGGACGTGAATACGCTTGCAGCCGGAGAGCCGCGGGAGGTCGTCTTTCTTCGTTCGCGCGTCGACGGCTGGCGCGTCCTGAATGAGAAAGCGACGGCCTGGGTGGTCAAAATGGACCCGCAAAACGTCGTCGCCTATTCACCCTCCTGCACGCATCTGGGCTGCGCTTATCATTGGGACGATCAGGCGAAACAGTTCGTCTGCCCGTGTCATGCCTCGATCTTTTCGATAGACGGCAAAGTGCTCGCCGGCCCGGCGCCGCGCCCGCTCGACCGTTATCTGACCCGCGTCGATAACGGCAAGCTCCTGATCTCGCCCACGATTCAAAAATCCTGAACCTATGTTTCGCAATGCTCTCGAATGGCTGGAAAATCGTACCGGCGCCGTCAGCGCGATTCACCACTTCCTGTACGAAGACATTCCGGATTCCTCGGGATGGCACCAGGTGCTGGGCAGCGTGGCGCTGTTCGCGTTTCTGACCCAGTTCTTCACCGGAATCCTGCTGGCGTTCAACTACGCGCCCACGCCCGGCGACGCTTACGACAGCCTGCGCTACATCGTGACCCAGCTCACCGCCGGCTCGCTGATCCGCGGTCTTCATCATTGGGGCGCAAGCCTGATGATCATTGTCGTGGTCCTGCACATGACGCAGGTTTTTCTGTGGGGCGCCTACAAAAAGCCGCGTGAGGCGACCTGGCTGGTCGGGTGCGTGCTTTTGCTGTTCACGCTGGCCTACGGGCTCACCGGATATCTGCTGCCGTGGGACAACCGCGCTTATTGGGGTACGGTGGTGACGACGCAGATCGCCTCCCAGGCGCCGCTGGCCGGTCCTTATATCTTGCGCCTGCTCGGCAGCGACGGCGGCGCGATCGGCGTGGTGACGTTCGCCCGATTTTACGCCGTGCATGTGCTGCTGCTGCCGGTCCTGACGGTCCTGCTGTTGGCGATTCACCTCATCCTGGTGCGCCGCCACGGCGTGGCGCCCTCGGCCGGCGATTTCAAGCCGAAAAAAAAGTTTTATCCCGAACAGGTCCTGAAAGACACCGTCGCGACGTTTCTGTGGTTCGCGGTGTTGGTCACCATGGCCGTCGCAGTGAAGGTACCGCTGGGACGCACGGCCGATCCCACCGACACCAGCTTCATCCCGCGTCCGGAATGGTATTTCTTATTTCTCTTTCAAATCCTTAAGCTGTTTGAAGGACCGCTCGAAATTGTCGGCAGCATTGTGCTGCCCACGCTTGCGGTGCTGGCGTTGTTCCTGGTGCCCTTCATCGACCGCGGCAAGATGATTCGAGTCCGGCAGCGAACCGGCGCGATTTCGTTGGTGGCGCTCGGCGCCCTCGGTTGGGCCGGCCTGACCGCGCGCGCCATCGCCACCACGCCGCCCTCCACAGAATCGGAGAACGCGGGACTCGAACACATCGCGGCCTGGCGCCAGATCCCGCCGGAAAATCTCGCCGCCATCGGCTATTTTCGCAAAGAAAATTGCGGCGGCTGCCACCTGCTCGGAAAATCCGGATCGGCGCCGGATCTCACCGCCGCGCCCTCGCAAAAGCCCGTCGATTGGCTGATCCACCATTTCCGCCAGCCCGCGCCCGGAGCGCCGCCTGCTCAATTGAACGCCACGCAACTCAAAACCCTGGCCACGTTCGTCACCCGCCGCGGCGACAACGACATCGAAGCCTGGAAGAACGCGCCGCAGCCGGCCGTGGACGGCGCGATGGTCTATGACGCCAATCACTGCGCCATGTGCCACGTGCTCAATGGAAGCGGCAATAACGTTGGCCCGGCGCTCAATGGACTCGCCGATCGCCGCGCGCGGGACTGGGTGAAGGATCATTTCGCCGATCCGGCCAAATACTCCCCCGGCTCGACCATGCCGCCATTTAAATTTAATCCTCGCGATCTGGACGCCATCACGGGTTATCTGATGCAGATTCCCAAGTAGTTCGATGATGGAACCAAAGCCGCGCGCGTTGCCGCTATGGGGCGTTTGCGCGCTCCTCGCCGCCGGCCTGCTCGCGTATTCGCAGACGTTCGCCTTCGCCTGGGATGAAGGATTTCATTCCCTCGCCGCGCAATTGATCAAGGCGGGACGGCGGCCGTACATCGATTTCATGTTCCCGCAGACCCCTCTCAACGCGTATTGGAACGCGTTCTGGATGCGTGTCGCAGCGGAAAGCTGGCGGACCACGCACGCCGTCGCCGCCCTCGAAGTCTCGCTTGCCGCCCTCCTTATCGGCTGGTTCGCATTGCGCCGATTCCCGGCCGCCGCCTGGCGACTGCCCGCCGCGATCTTCTGCTCCGTGCTGGTCGCCACCAATCTGGCGGTGGTCGAATTTGGACCGCTTTCCCAAGCCTACGGATTCTGCCTGCTCTGGATTGTCGCCGCGTTTTCCTTCGCGGCCTCCGCGGTCGAGCGCCCCCGCGTTTTCGCGTCCTTCGCCGCCGGATTCGCCGCCGGACTGGCCGCCGGAGGATCGCTGCTCACCGCGCCCGTCGCGCCGGTCCTGCTGCTGTGGATTATGTTCTGCAATCGCGCCGGAAGCCGCTGGTGGAAATTCGCCGCCTTCGCCGCCGGAGGCGTTCTCGCGATTCTTCCCATCCTGCGGCTCTATGCTCAGGCGCCGCGCCAGACGTGGTTCTGCATCGTTCAATATCACCTGTACTATCGCCAGGTTCAATGGGAAGGCGCCATCCGCCACGATCTTGAGACCATGGCCGGCCTCATCGATTTTCCGCAGGCCCTGCTGCTCGTTTTGCTGGCCCTCGGAGGCGTGCTCTTCGTCTGGTTCCGCGCGGAATGGGAGCGCGAGCGCAAGCGGGAATTTTATCTCTGCGCTTTGCTGACGCTGGCTCTGGCCGCGCACATCTCCAGCGCGCATCCGACCTTTGCCCGCTACTATCTGTTCACGACGCCGTTTCTGGCCTATCTCGCCGCCGCGGGAATTTACCACGCCGGCGCGCGGCTGTGGTCGCCCGATCGGCCGTGGCTGCCGGTCGCCCTCGTCTGCGCGATCGCGATCCTCGACACCGGCAAAAATCTATACGACATCCGCGACGACCTCCAGTGGCGCGACCTTGAGGCCACCGCCGCCAAGGTAAAGCAAGTCGTCCCGCCGGATCGCCCGCTGCTGGCCGATGAGGCCATTTTCTTTCTTCTCCATCGCCTTCCCGACCCGGTTCTGGCGAGCCGTGATTCGCACAAGCTGGCTCTTCCGCCCGAACAGGCCGCACTGCTGCACGTGATCTCCCGCGCGGACCTTCAACGCCGCGTCGAAACAGGCCAATACTACGCCGTCGAATATTGCGAGGATGAGGGATGGTTCGTCGAGGACAACCTCGCTCCGCTGTTCAAAAACAAAGCCGGGGTCGGCGATTGCCGCGTCTTCTGGGATCCCAAGCCGCGCTGATTACGGGATCAGCATAATCGGAGCCTGCCAGAACGCGGCCTTCTGCGCATTCGGATCGAGCACCGTTACCTGGCAGTTGTATTCTCCCGGCGCGAGTTTCCCCAGCGAAATGCTGAATCGCAGCGGCGCCGCTCTCGACTTCGGATCGAGTCCCTCAATCACCGGCAGCGGCGGAGTCTCGAATGCTTTCGTCTGCCCGCGATAGAACGTCACGAAGGCATAGAGCGGCTGCTGCGTCGTCGCCCCGCGCTCATAGGCTTGAAGAAACACATACAGATCGCGCGATTTGCTGAAGACGCGCGTCACGCTGGGGATCAGCTTCTCCCCGCCCACCACCAGCGGATTCACCGCCTCCGCGTTTTGTTTGTCCTTGACGTTGAAAATCGCATCGCGCAGGTTGACCCGCTGGCTGGCCAGCACCACCGAACTGATCGGGATGCGCGCCTCGACTTTATTGAGATTCGGGATCAGAAATTTCGTTTGATACGTGCCAATGCGGCCCGTTTCGGCGTCGCGCGCCAGAAATTTTATGGTGTAGGCGCCCGGCAGCAGCGTAAATCCGGTGTCGTACTCGATCGGGCGCTTGGCAAGCTCCGCCGCGGTCTGCCCGCTCAGCTTCAAATCGACTTTATCGCGAACATTGGTGATGGTGGCGCCGTACTCGTCCTTGATTTCGCCGATGAAATCGATGACCGTCCGCTCGGCGCCGCCGCGGCGGGCGCGCGCCAGCTCGCTGCCCGGGATCTTCACCGTCAGCGGTACGAAATATTCGGCGCGGTTCAACTGAAAATAGTCGATCTCCATGGCGATGGTCAGCTCCGTGATCGGATCCGGCAGCAGCAGCGCGTCTTCAAGCTGCCGCTCTTTATCGGCCGCCGTGAATTTCGCGAATACCTTGCCGGCGAAGTAGCCCTGGCGATAATCGAGATTCGCCGCCGCGCCATCGTTCAAGGAAATCCGGATGCGCCGGAATCTTCCATCCTGCGCTTCGTTGGTCGTGTAATAAGCGATCAGGTAATAGCTCGAAATGGACTGCTGCGCGTTCACGATCCCCCGCGCCAGATCGTTGGTGTCGAGCAGCGCCTTGCCGCCGGTGTCCGCTGCTATCGACCACAACGTGTCCTGCGTCCGCTGGAAATTCGCCGTCGTTTGCATCGCCGAGACGCCGGTGTACATGCCCACGCCGCCGGGTGATCCGCGCGTGGCGTCGCCCATCGGCGGCTCCGCCACAAGACCGCGCGCGTCCACCGGCCAGAACGCCACCCCCGCGCGAATCGCCGCATTGATGGTCGCATGCAACTGCGCCTGATTGTCCAGCCCGTTGAGACGCAAACCGCTCGCAAAATAAATCAGCGCCTTCTTTTCGTTTAACGCGGCGAGCATTTTCGCGGCGGTTTGCAGCGCCGCCAACTGGCGGTCCGTATTGAAGATGTTGAATTCGGTGTCGTCCTGCCCGAACGCCGCCCCTGTATCGGAGGCGCTCTCGTCGCCCGCGGTTTCCTCGAGACCCTGATCCTCCCCTGCGATCAGCGTTTCGAGCGTCCGCATCAGACGATCGCGATCGCCGGTGAAATCCTCGAGCACGCGAACCGCGCCGCCCTGATACATCAAAATCGCGACCATGTCGGCCGCCGTCATCTGCGTGCGAATGAATTTTTCCGCGGCGGCGAAGGCGCGAAGCTGATCCGGCACGGGCATCGCGGTCATGTCGAAAAACATCGCGAGCAGCCGCTTGCCGGAATACTTACCGCTGCCCGGCGGCTCAGGCGAGATGTGAGCGCTGGGATATTTTTTGTAAGGCGCAACCGGCGTTGTGTACGGCGGCTCCGGCGCCGCGGCATCGGGCAGCTTTTGATACTCGAAAAATCGGATGGTCTGCGGAACGCCGTCTTCGGTGATGCTGAAATCTTTTTGCGTCAGCCCTTCAATCGGCTTGCCGGATTTATCCTTCACCACCACCGTTTCGACCACAAGCTGCGTGCTGCTTTGAAACGTCGCCGCCGGGCCGGATTGCTGATTCGTGCCAACCTGTTGAGCGAATACCACCGGCGCCAGCAAAAGCGCCGCGGACGATCTCTTCGTCATGCCTAAAACCTCAAACGCAGCGTCGTGTGCAAGCTGCGCATCGCATTCGCCGCCACCGGCAACCCGAACAGCGGGCTGCCGAACGTCGTATTCCAGCTCGAATAGGTTACATGATTGAGCGCGTTCATCGAATCGACGCGCAGATCCAGATTCCAGCGATCGCTCACGCGAAACGTGCGCCCCAGCGAGGCGCTCAGCGAGAACTGCGCCGGTCCGTTGATCGAATTGCGCCCCGCGTCACCCCAGTGGCCAGCCGCCGGCGCGATGAAGGCGTCCGGATTCAACGCCAATCCCGTGGACGTCGAATAAAGCGGCGCGCCGGTGTAGTCCGGCCGGATCGTCCCGGTAACGCCCGTTCCTGGAACGGCGGCGAGATAAAGCGGCGTCAGCGGCAATCCCGAGCCTGCATTGACTTGCGCCGCCACCGTCCACTCCTTCCACAGCGCGCCGCGCCATCCGCTCGCCAGCGTTCCCCCGCGCAGCCCCATGCCCGTGGTGTACTGCATCTGGAAATTTAAAAGATGCCGCTGGTCGAAGCTGGAGCGCGACCGTTCCGCGCTCAGATCCAGCCAGTTTTGCGCGATCATCGGCGCGGCTTGCGAGCTCGCTCCGGAGGTGATGGTCATCGCCGCCGCCGGGCTCATGCCCATGCCGCCGGACCCCTGCCCCGGAGCCAAATTCACCGTCGCAAGCTGCGTATTTCCGCCGAGCACCGCGTCGTCGTCGATCGATTTGGAGTACGTGTACTGCAGCGTGGCGGTGAATCCGCTTTGCAGCCGCCGGCGCAGTTGCAGAACGCCGGCGTTGCGCGTCGAGTTGCCGTTGGAGGCGACATACACGAATCCCGAAGGACACGACCGGCAGGGATTCGCCGCGCCGATCGGATAGGTGTTCGGCAAAAATTCCTGAACGCCGCGCGTGCCTTTGATTCCCAGATAGGTCGCCGTCATCACCAGCGCGCCGGGCAGATCGCGCTGCACCGACGCCTGCCAGTTCTGCACATATCCGACCCGGAAATGCGGATCGATGCCGAACAGATCCGGCGTCGTGGCGGGCGAGGCGTTGAATCCGCTGGCAAGCGTCAGCGGATCCGACGGGCTGTTCGCCACGCTCAGGCTTTTCGATAAAGGATACTGCTGCGCCAGTTGCTGCGCGATCTGCGAATAAACCGAGGTGTTGTAGTACACGCCGTAACCGGCGCGGATCACCATCGATGACCCCGAAAGCGGGCGCCAGGCGAGCGCCAGCCGCGGCTCGACGCCGCTTCGGTCCGGCTGCATCAGCGATGCCGGATATTTTTCGCCGGTCAGCGGGCCGGTGGGATCGATCGCGATCACCGGCGCGACCGCGGAAAATCCCGGCGCGACGTCCAGATTCACCAGGCGCCCATATTTTTCCGTGATCGGCGAAGCATACTCCCAGCGCACGCCCCAGTCGAGGGTCAACTCGGGACTGACGCGCCAGTCATCGTTGGCGTAAAGATTCCACAGATTATCGCGAAAATATTTGTCCGCGTTGCCGAACGCAATCGAGCTGGTATCGGGGATGCCGAGCAGAAAATCCGCGAAGTCGTTTCCCGCCGCCGCGCCGGTGAAGGTGAAAGCGCCGCGCGCGTTCTGCTGGCCCAGATTGTTCATCTCCTGCCGCTTGTAATCGGCGCCGAAGGTCACGTTGTGCCGCGTGCGATACCAGAACAGGGAATAAGAAAGCGCGCTGGTCTGGCGGCGATTGAACGACGCATCCCCATCGGACAACCCGGCGATGCCGCTCGAAAATGCGAGCGACGGCGGACCCCAATTCATCGGGTCCTGATTGTTGCCGGTGATCCCCGCCGCCGCGGAAACATTTTCGCGATTTTCGAAAAACGCGGCGCTGCGCGTCGAGGCCCGGCTGAACTGATAGCCGAGGGTTCCGAACAGGTGCGGCATCAGCGTGGTTCTCCAGTTGACGCCCGCCACATAGGCGAGCATGTCCGTCGTATCCAGAAAATTGAAGATATTGGGATTATCCGCCCGGCTGCTGAGCAGCGCGAAATTTCCCGCGAGCTGATTCTTGCGCCCGATCGTTTTATTCGTGCGCGCCTGCAAGGCGTCCATGTGCGTCGTCGTCACCAGCGCCGCCTGGTAATTGTATTGAGCGCTGGCGAAATTCGGCAGCGGATAGAAATTTAGTAGCACGCGAGCCTGGGCGCTGATCCGGCCGGCCGGGATCACGTTATTGTCGAACGGCGCGCCGTTCGATGGATCGACAATCGTGCTCGGAAACACGCCGCCGCGCTCGGCCGCCGTGGGCATCAGAGCGTCGGCGATGGCGGCGCTCCGATTGCGCGTCCATTGATAATTCAGCGCGAGAAACGGGCCGTTATTGAACAGGCGCGGGATCTTCAACGGACCGCCGAACGACAACATGCCGGTCATATTGTTGTAGGCCGGCTTCGGCGTATCCTGGCCGGTAATCGAATAGGTGCGCGCGTCGAGCGCGGAATTGTCGAACGTGAAGCCGATCCCGCCGGTGTAGAGCGAGCGGAATCCGCGGCGATTGTTGCCGAACGCCTGTGCCTGCGCGAACGGCGAGGCGGCTCCGTTGTTGGCGGTTCCGTTGATCAGAAAACCGTCGCTCGCGCGCTGGCTCAGCTCGCTTTCCGAGGCATTGGCGAAATCGGCGCTTTGCGGCTCCGATGGCGGCGGCGTCGCTGACGCTTTTACATCCGTGCGTTGAAATGCCGGAGCATTCTTTTTGGCGGACTCGGGCGGCCCTACCGAAATCGCCGGCTCGGGCGGCGCCGCCGGACCGGCGATCGCCTTGATCTGCTCGATCGGCAGCAGCTTCAGGTCCCATTCGACCGGTGGCGCGTCCTTGGCAACAGGGATCTCTTTCCTGGCGCTTTCAAAGCACAGCATCTCGACTTCGATGGTCCAAACTCCATCGGCCAGATCCGCAAAGGAATATTTTCCATCCGCATCCGTCACCGCGACGATTTTTTTGCCGCCCTGGGAAGCGGTAACGGTCGCGCCAGGCAGCGGCAGCCCGCCGAATTTGACGACGCCGGCGCTTTCCGAAGCGAGAAGCGGCAAGGCCGCCAAAAGCCCCACCACCGCGCGTCTGTCAAAAATAACCCTCATTGCTCATTATCCAGCCGCAATCTGAAGTGCAATCACACAATTGCCGTTTCTTTATAAGGACAGACGCGCAAAACGCCATTTCGTCTGCCTCGATTCCAGCCGCGTGAGACGCGAAAAAATGTAATAACTTCAAGTGAGGTGCACTCGTTCAAAGCGGTTCCCGTGTTAGTGACCGGCGCCGGGCGCGGAATTGGCAAGCGCCTGGCGATCGGCCTGGCGGCCAAGGGCGCGCGCCTGGGATTATTGGCGCGCAGCAAGGCGGAATTGGACCTCTGTCATCTCGAAATCGAGCACGCGGGCGGATCGGCGCTGCGCATCCGCTGTGACGTGGGCGATTACGAACAGGTCTGCGCCGCGCTCGAACGGATGCGCGTTCATTTCAACAGCCCGGTACAGATTTTGATCTGCGCCGCGGCGCTGCAAGGCCCCATCGGACCGTTTGTCGAAAGCTCGCCCAAATCGTGGCAGGAAGTGATTCAGTCCAACCTTGTGGGGGTGATGAACGCCTGCCGCGCCGCGCTGCCGGGCATGATCGAGCGACGGTCCGGGAAAATTATCGTGCTCGCCTGCGGCGGAGCTTCGAGCGGGCGGCCGAACTTCGCGCTCTACGCGGCGACCAAAGCGGCGGTCGCGCGGTTTGTAGAGAGCGTCGCGGCCGAGGTTTCCGAGCACAATGTGCAAGTGAATTGCATTTCGCCCGGCGACACCTACACCCACATGACCGATCAGATTCTCGCGGCGGGGGAGCGGGCGGGCTGGCGCGAAATTGAGCACGCCGAGCAGACGCGGCTGACCGGCGGCACTTCGCCCGAAAAACAGTTGGAATTGGTGCTATTTTTGGCGTCGGAAGCGTCAAATCACGTCACCGGGCGCCTGATCGGCGTCATGGACGACTGGAAAAAGCTCAAAAACGGCGCGATCACCGCGGAACAGTACACGCTTCGCCGTCTTCAGAAGAACTGAGTGGCCGGTTTCGGGCTAACTCGCTGAAAAATAGCTCCGCGGCTAAAAAGATTGGCGGGACCGGCCGATGTTATAATTGTCCAGCTACTCAGGTTCGCCTGCCACATGCTCTCCAAATCTTTGAGCACCGCCCGCCCGCTGAAGGCGGCGCGCAGCCAGCCGGCGCCCGCGCAGCCGGTCGCGCCCCCGCCGCAGGTCCCTCGCGCGGTCTCTAACCTCCGGACGCGGGGAGCGGAAAACGATGTCCTCAGGAAAATCGGCTGCGTTCTTGCATTAATTACCGTTTTTGTGCGTTTCACGGGCATTCATGAGTGGATTGCGACGTATTTTGGCGATACTTACATCCTGTACCTTCTGGTTCCCCCCGCGCTGCTTGCGATGCTGGCCAGCGGCGGGGCGCGGCGCACTTTGCAGTGGAATCTGGCGCGATATTGGCTCGGATTCGCGGCCTGGTTAATCCTGGGAATCCCGTTCAGCTCTTACAAAATGGGATCGCTGCTCAGGGTTTGGGGTTATCTGCGCACCGAATTCGTCATGCTGTTTCTGATCGCGGGGCTTTTGCTCACGTTTACCGATCTCCAGCGGCTGATGCGGGTGATGTTTTACGCGGCGCTCGTGGACGTTTTCATGGCCCGCTTTCTTCAATCCGATGAGCTGCGGACGCGCCTGGAGCTGTTCACCGGAACGATGAGCAACGCCAACGATTTTGCGGCGCAACTGGTGTTAATGCTGCCGTTTTTGCTGATCCCGCTGCTTTCGCGCAAGCGCAATCTGTTGCTTTGCGCATTTTCGCTGCTCGGTTTGGGCTACGGGCTTTATCTGATTTTGCGGACCGGCTCGCGCGGCGCGATGCTGTCGCTGGTAGCGCTCGCGCTGGTGTGCTTTTGGCGCGCATCGGCGGGCTGGAAAATCACATTTTCGGTTCTTTTGCCGGTGGCGATGATCGGATTAGGTCTGCTGCTTCCGCCGGAGACCGTGCACCGGCTGATGACGCTGGAGGATACGGATGCGCCGGCGTACGATCCGGTAAGCCGAGAGGCCGCCGAATCGCTCGACGCGCGAAAATTCGTTCTTCAGGAGAGTCTGTGGCTCACGATCACGCATCCGGTTTTCGGCGTGGGGAGTGGGGAATTCATGGATGCCGAGGCCAGCGTGGCGAGAGAAAAGGGCCGCCGCGGAAGCTGGCATGAAACGCACAACACCTACACGCAAGTTTCAAGCGAGGCCGGCATTCCGGCTTTTATTTTCTTTGCCGGCGCGCTGGTGTCGAGCTTTCTTCTGCTGCGGAGGCTGTGGCTGCGGTCCCGCAATCAGCCGTCAAACGAGCGGAATGATATGCTCCGCGTCGCCGTGATCGCCTTAAGCCTGTCGCTGCTCGGATTCTGTGTCGCGATTTTCTTTCTGTCGCTAGCTTACCGGTTTTATTTGCCGGCGATGGGAGGGATTATTATCTCCGTCGCGCGCGTTGCCGACCAGGAATGGCGCCAGCCGCCGGCCCCCGCGCGGAGCATGGCGTGACTTCGCCGGAAATTGCGCCGGCGCCGGGCCGGCTTTCCATTGTTGCGATTTGCAGCTCGTATCCTCCGGTCCTCGGGGGAACCGAGGTCGAAGTGCAGCGGGTTTGCGCGGCGCTGCTGGAGCGGGGCTATCGAGTGGAAGTGCTATGCCGGGGCGGCGCGCCGATGCCGGCGGGGCGGCGATGGGTTGACGCGGAAGGCGTGCCGGTTCGAATGTTCGGTGGGCGCTGGCCCGCGGCAATTCGCGATTATGCGTATGCGATCGGTGTCGCCTGGACGCTGTGGCGCCGGCGGCGGACGTATCAGATCGCCTATTTCGTGATGGGCGGCGTGCAGCTCGCCCTGGCTCTGCCGGTTGCGCGGCTGGCGCGCAAGCGAATTTTCATGAAGTTTTCCGGCAGCAACACGGTGGCGCCGCTGACTGCCTCCGCGCTGGGACGGTTCGAGCTGCGGGCGCTGCGGCGATGGGCCGAACAGGTGCTGGTGTTGAACCCGGGAATGATGGAAGAGGCGCAGGCGGCGGGTTTTCCGCGTTCCCAGCTTGGCTGGATGCCGAATCCGGTGGACGTCGATTTGTTTGCTCCCGCGGGCGGGGATTTGAAAATGGAGCTGCGGCGGCGGCTGGGAGTCGCTCCGGATGCATTTCTGATTGTCTATGTGGGGCGGCTGGCGCCTGAAAAGCAATTGCCATTGCTGGTGGAAGCTTTCGCGCGTGTGCGGCGGGCGTGCCCGGCGGCGTCGCTGGCGCTGGTAGGAGACGGACCTCGTCGCCATGAGCTTCAAAGTCTTGCGGCGCGGCTTGGCCTCGAGGATGAAGTTCGGTTTGCGGGTGCGGTTTCTTCGAGCGGGGTTCGCGAATGGCTGGGAGCGGCCGATGTCTTCGCGCTTGTTTCCTCGCTCGAGGGCTTTCCCTGCTCGTTATCGGAGGCGATGGCGGCGGGCTTGCCTTCGGTGGTAAGTGATATTCCGGGAAATACGCAATTGGTGCGCGACGGCGTGCATGGTCTGGTAACGCGCTGCGGCGAGGCGGCTTCGATCGGAGAAGCGCTGGCGCTGCTGGCGGCGGATCCGGAAAAGCGCCGCGCGTTCGGAGCGGCGGCGCGCGATCTGATTCTGCGGGAGTACTCGACTGGGATTGTGATGGACCGCTACGAACGGCTGTTCGGCAATCAGGCGGGGGCGGTTTGCTCCATCGCTCGAAAGCTGGAAGAACCGCGCGCGTCGCAATGAGAGCGCGGATCAAACAGGGAGCGCTGCGCGCGCTTCGATCGGCGGGCGTTTTCCGACTCGCCGCCAGGTCCAAGGCGCGGCGCGAACGATTGCTGATCCTGTGCTACCACGGCATTTCGCTGCGCGACGAGGAGCAGTGGGAAGGGCTGCTTTATATCAGCCCGGGCCTGTTCCGGCGGCGTTTGGAAATCCTGCGGCGCTTTGGCGCGCGCGTGCTGCCGCTCGATGAGGCGGTGCGGAGATTGCGCGAGCACAGTTTGCCGCCGCGCAGCGTGGTTCTGACCTTCGACGATGGCTTTTATGATTTTCACCGGCGCGCGCTGCCGCTGCTCAAGGAGTTCGGCTATCCCTGCACGTTGTATCTGACGACGCACTACTGCCGATATC
Organism: Terriglobia bacterium; assembly: GCA_021325175.1. Lineage (GTDB taxonomy): Bacteria > Acidobacteriota > Terriglobia > Bryobacterales > Bryobacteraceae > Palsa-187. The sequence continues at coordinate 32,965 of JAJPHS010000027.1, read as the reverse complement.
GTTTCCCGATTTTCAATCTGGCGGTACCCTATCTGCTCTGGAAATCGGGCCGCCAGACGATGGATTTGAGCCGGTTCGGAGGGACGGCGGAAGTTCGCACTGGCAGCTATGAAGAGCGGCTGGCGGCCACCAGGATGATCGTGGCATTCGCGGAAAAAAACGGGATGGATACGGCGGCGAAGAACGATCTGGCGGCGGCGATTGCCGAAGCGGCGGGGATCGATTATGGCGAGGTTTTGAAATCCCGGATTTTGCAGATCATGAGTCCAGAAGAGGCGGCGGAAACGCACGCGGCGGGGGTCGATCTGGAGCTGCATACGCACCGGCACCGGACGCCGCGCGACCGAGAGCTATTTTTGCGGGAAATCCGGGATAATCGCGAGCGAATCCGCGATTTCACCGGACGGGACGCCGCTCATTTTTGCTATCCCAGCGGGGATTACGCGGAGGAGTTTTTTTCCTGGCTGGGGGAATGCGGCGTCGAAAGCGCGACGACTTGCGATCCGGCGCTGGCGCGGCCCGCGAGCGATCCGCTGCTGCTGCCGCGCCTGCTCGATCACAGCTTTATCAGCGATGTGGAGTTTGAAAGCTGGCTTTGCGGCCTGGTAACGTGAGTTCGGGGTGGATTTTCAACCGATGGTAACCAGCTCCCCGCCCTGGCTTTTGATAAGAAACGGACGCGGGCCGGCGAGGGGAAGCAGCGGGCGCAGCCAAGGCTTGTAGCGCAGCGGAGCGATTACGGTGCGCGGGCCGGGGTGTTGGCGCAGGAAGCGAGTGAACTCGGGCTCGGCTCCGCGCATCTCCAACACATCGCGGTTGATCAGAATGCCTTGGACGGGGCGCTCCGGAAAAGTGAAGACGGGCGCGCCAGGAGGCTCCTTGTTCACCAGCAGATCCTTGCGGACGGCGGAGCCGTTTTCGCAGATTACGTTTTCCGGGAGGCGAAAGCCGTTGACGACGTACATTTGATTCATGGTGGCGACGTCGGTGAGGAAAACCTGCGAGGGATGAAGGCGGGCGTAATTCAGCAGATCGCCGGAGATTTTCACATCATCTCCCCAGCGGCCTCCAGCGGCGGAACAGGCGAACTGGACGGCGAGGGCGAACAGCAAAATTGCACCGGCCCAGAAGGGACGATGGCGAAAGACGATGGCAAGGCTTGCGGGAAGAACCACGGCGATGGCCACGATGACGATTCCGTAGTAGTGAATTTCGCGATAAAGCGGCTTGTAGGCCCAGGGGACCTTGGTGCCGTATCCGAGCCAGGCCCAGGTGAGGAAGGCGCTGAGAAAAAGAAGCTTCTGGCGCCAGAATAAAAACTTCCAGGCGAGGAGGCCGGCGATGAGCGTCAGGATCAAATCGCATCCGAAGGCTTTTCCGAAAAACAGATTGCGGACGGGCCAGAGAAAAAACGCAAGGCCGGTGAGGTTGGTATCGGGGTCCGAGTCGAAGGCCTGGTTGGCGCTTTCCGAGGCGGACATGCGGAAGCGCGCCAGCGCGTCGCCGACCAGATGCTTGTAGACGGCGGCTTCGATCAGCGCCAGACAGAGGGAAAAGAGCAGGCAGGCGATGACGGGGCCGAGGAATCGTTTGCGATCGATGAGGAGCGCGGCGAGGCAGAAGATTCCGATGTAGAAAATACTCAGCTCGTGGGTGCTGAAGGCGAGAGCGAATAAAGCCGCGCCGGCCCAGCGGGTTTTTGGGCCGTCCTGAAGCAGGCAGGCGGTACCGAGCGCGAGAAGGCCGGTGGCGATGGTGATGGCGCCGGCGGTGGATCGCGCGCCGACATCGAGGGGCATGGTGGCGGCGACGAGCATCGCGCCGGTGGTTTGCCAATTGAGCTTGGCGGGCCAGTGGACGATCCAGGCGACGGAAAAAAGAATGGCGAGCGAGGCGACAAGCGAGGGCAGCGCGGCGGAGAAGGCGGAGGGTCCGAAGAGCAGGAATGCGGCGCGGATGGCCAAAATGGCGGGGATGCGAAATTCCCACCAGTTGATGGGCGGGCGATGAAAAAGAAAAGCGTAGCGGGCGTAGAACATATCGTCCGCGCCGGCGTAGCCAACCCAGAACAGGGCGGTCATCGCGAGCCAGACGGAAGCGACGGCGGCGATTGCGACGGGGCGGCTCCAGATTGGCCCGGGGACGCTCTGCATCGGTCGATTATAACAGCCCGCGAAATTGTTACGTCCGCTGAAGCAAGCAGATGGCATTTCGAAACGGCATGCGGCGGCGAGTTGGCGTGCTGTTCTGAGGGCGAGGAGATCATGCGCAAATTCAAGACTCTATTGCTGACATGGGCCGCGGGAGCGTTCGCGTGGGCCCAGGTCCCGCCGGAATCGGCGATCGGCCACTCGAATTTTTCGAACTTCACGGGCACGCGGCCGTTTCAAGTGGGGTCCGTGCTGCCGGGGATCTGTTCGGTGGGGCAGATGTTTTTCGAGACTTCGGCGCCCAGCGGGCAAAACGTCTTTGCCTGTACGGCGGCGAACGTATGGTCGATGATCGGCGGAGGCAGCGGAGGCGGCTCGGTTTCGGCGGGCGGAGTGGGCGCGGCGCTACTGGTCAGCGACAGCGGAACGGCGAACGCATACAAGGGCTGTCCGAATCCCAACACGACGCTTTCCGACGGCGTAATCCTGGTACTGCGCGCGCTGGCGACGAATACGGGCGCGAGCACGATTTCGATCTGCAACGGGACGCCGGTGCCGATTGTGCACGCCAACGGGTCTTCGCTTTCGGCGGGAGAGATTATCGGGGCCACGTCGGCCAATCCGGCGCAGGCGATTCTGCTGTATCACGCGGCTTCGAATCGTTTTGAGCTCGCCAATCAGCCGTATCCGATTCTGCCGGTGCAGAGCCTGGTGAGCAAGAACGCGATGCCGGTGACGAACGGAGCGGCGTTTACCTACATGCACGCGATGCTGAATCCGGGGGAGGGGCGGCGGACGGCGATGTGGCTGGCCAACGGATCGGGAATCGATCAAATGGGCGCGGCGTTTACTTCGACGAGCTCGGGCGGATCATCGGCGGCGGTGGCGCCGGCGGGAAGCGATCCGGTGATGTGGAGCACCACGACGGGGGCGACTTCGGGAAATTCGGCGGCGCATGCGACCGGATCGGGCGGGACGAATAATTTTATTTTTCGCACGGGCCGAAACCTCGCGTTCAACTGGAACGGAAAGTTTGGATCGGTGAGTTCGGCGCGGCTGTATGTGTGCATGACCAGTTTTCCGGCGGCGAGCCTGGCGGCGACCGACAGCCCGCAGACGGCCGGAGCGGCGATCTGTTTTCAATATTCGACGTCGGCGGGCCAGTCCACCTGGAACTGCTATGTGAGCAACGGAAGCGCGAGCAGCACGATGGATTCGGGCGTGGCGCCGGACACGAATCCGCACGAATTCGGGGTGATCGTGGACGATGCCGGCGGAACTCTGCACTTTTACATCGACACGGTGGAGGTTTGCACGAATTTTCCGACGGCGAATCTTCCGGCGGGAACGAACCTGTCGTTTTCGGCGACGGCGACGACGCTTGCGGCGCAACAGAACTCGGTGGCGACCGCGCATCTTTTCGTGGGATCGGATCAATAAGATGAAACGGGCACTTCTGCTTCTGAGCGCGGCCTTAATGGGGTGGGCGAGCGCGCCTTATCCGGTGATCGCGTACGGGTCGGCTTCGAATTCGACGGGATTCGGCGGATTCTTAGGGGCCGCGACGGTGTTTGCCGGCTATGACACGTATTATTCTCTGATGCTGCGGTGGGCGGTGGACATCACCTGCGATCACACCACGAATACGTGCGACACCAACGGCGGCTACACGCCGACGGGAAATGAAACGCTGGGGCTGCCCAATCTCGGAACGGTTCAGGGCGTGACGGTCACCTCGACGGGGCTGATGCCGGGCGCGGCGAGCGGCGGCACGTGCGGCTCCGGTACGGCGATGTGCAGCATTTATGGCGGCGCGACGGCGTACTATCACATCTGCAACATCAACGGCACGCAGTTCACGCTGAATCAGGGGCAAACCTGCTCGGCTCCGCAACAAACGTTCGCGGATAACGGCACGGGGACGCTTTCGCTGATCTTCGATCAGAGCCCGCTGGTGTATCTTTCGAGTTTTTCGGGGTACCCGCCGGGATCGACGATCAATTACTGGAATATTCTTCCGGGCGGGATTATCGGGGCGGAGTATATGTCCGGGCCAACGCCGTTTTTCCTGTATAGCGGCGCGGTGATGGGCGTTCAGATCCATGTTCCGGCCAGCGCGAGTCCCGGGGCTTACACGCTGTCGTTCACGGTATCGACGAATGCGTCGGGCGGCGGCGCGAGCAGCACGTTCACGTTTCCCATCAACGTGGTGAGGATCACGCCGGTGGCGACGAATCAGGGGCCGTCGTCGTTTCCTCCGATTCCGGGGCTGACCGGATCGTCGCTGGGCGGCGGACCATCATGGACGACGGCGCAGACGGCGGATTCCTGCTCGACCATCGGCGGCGGGTCGTGCTGGTGCGATCCGACGACGGGAATCACGAATCCGAATCCGATGACGACGTTCGAGGGAAACGTGTGGTATTACGATGGACCGCGATCGTATCTGCAAATTGAAAGATACACGAACCAGCCGGGGTGGCTGCTGTGCTCGAAATCGCTCGCGGATTTTTACTACAACTATGTTTCAACAAGTCAATCCGCCATTCCGGGATACACGATTTTTCCGCACGGGCTGGTGTACGAGACGGGAATCACCGGCGATACGCGCTATGCGGCGGCGGTGGAGCAGTTCGCGTTTCCGCCGACGGGATTTCCCTATGGCGGCGGCGGGTACGTGAAAGGCGGGTCCTGGATCGATCCGACCTACATTCGGGAGACGGCGTACGCGCTGAATGTTTATAACGTGCTCGAAGCGGACGCGGGCGAGCCGCGTATCTATGAGGATCCGGCGAACAATTACAACAACCGTTACGGGCCGCCGCCATCGGGCGCGGTGATTGATCGCGCGCAGCAGACCACCACGTACCTGCTGGAGATCCTGACCGAGGACGTGGACGGGATCAAGGCGCGGCAGTTCGCCAAACAGCCGTTTATGGACGGTCTGGCGATGGAGGCGCTGATCAAGCGGTGGGGGATTACGCACGATCCGCGGATTCCTTACGTGATCGGGCGGGAGCTGGATGATTTGTACGGCAACTGGTACGATTCGGCCAATCACAGCCTGCTGTACAACACGGGCGCCGATGGCGTGGGCTGTTCGTTGTCGGCGACGTGGTTTGCGGGTCCGAATTCGTCGATCTGCGGGACGCCGAACGCGCAGACGCCGATTCTGAACGATCTTTACGCGCACGCCTGGGCATGGTATTGGCGGCTGACGGGGCTTGCGCAGTATCAGACGCAAGGCGACGATCTGTTCGGCCACGCGCTGGATGGAGCGATATTTGATGGCAAGGAGTTTAACCAGGTTTACCGGTTGAGTTTCGATTATGTCCGTTGGAGGAGCGGGCGGTAGGGTTGGGATTACGGGCGCGGGACGCCGCTGTTGCTGGCCGCGGTCCGGCGCCAGAGGACGAAGCACGGGCGGCGATCGGTGGGGGGCTCGAAGCGGAAGGTCCAATCGTCCAGGCGCGCGGCTTCGCGGTAGTTAGGAGCTGGCGCGCCATTCGATGCGGCGGCGCAGTCGATACCGTCGAGGACGAATTCCGGTGAGTCATCCAATAATTCCGACACATTTTCGTTTGAGCGCACCACGCCGGAGCGGAAGTAATAGGTGTTCAGATCCGATTGCGGTCCGGTGAGGAAAATCGAGCGCGAGCCGACAAGGGAAGCCGTCTCGCGCAGGGGCGGGTTGCCGATCGTCCAGTACGGCCAATAAGCAAATCCGGAGTTTATTAGAAACGCAGTGGCGATGATGGCTGCGGCCGCGCGCCGCAAGGAGTTCGCCGGCCAGTTCCGGGCGAGAAATAAAGCCAGCCCAAGGAGGAAGGGAAAAATTACAGGCAGCAAAATGCGAGGCGCGGTCTCCTGTCCGGTGAGGAGGAACGCGGCGAGTTCGAGCGCGGCGGGGGAGGCGATCGCGGCGATGAGCGATAGATTTTTCCGCGCGGAATAAAGGCCGAGCAGCGCGGCAGCCGAGATCACGGCGCTCAGCAGGACCTCCGGTCCACCAGCGGCGAAATTGAGAAGCGGCAGGTACAAATCCTGCAACGGCAACATATCGACGCGGGATCTTCGCGAGTACTCCATCACCTGGGGAATGGCCAAGGCGCCGATGAGCAGTCCGCCTAAAGCCCCCCAGACGGCAATCAGAAAACCGCGTAACGACGCGGCGGTGTCCTGACGCGGGGCGCGTGAAAATCGCGCGAAGAGAAACCATACGGCGGCGGCGGTTGCGTGGGCAATTGGAAGAACCAGCATCGGCAGCAGGAATCCGCAGGCCGCCGAAGACGCGATGACGAACGCGGCAGCCACCCGCGCATCGAACTCGCGCCAAACGGCGCAGATCAGGAAACATGCGATTAAGCCGAATGTGAATGCGCCGGCATAGCCCCTGGCTTCGTCCGCATAGGACACGCAGCGGAAATGGATCACCGCGAGAGCCGCCATTAAGACCGTGATGCGCCGTGGCAGCGCCAGAGTTCCGCAAAGATAGATAGCCGGCGGCGCGGCGCATCCCAGCAGAAGCGAGGGAAGGCGCAGTTCCCACTCCTGCGCGCCGATAAGTTTCGCCGAGACGAACATGAGCAGCGAGTTCAGCAGGTGATTGTTTCCGTCAGCGGAGAAGGCGAAGATCACCGGAATGCCGCGCTGAACGACGCGGACGTACGTGTTCAGTTCATCCCACCAGAGGGACTGATTCAAGGACGGTAAGCGCAACAGCAGAGCCGCCAAGAAAAGGCCCGACGCGGCGATCCAGTCGCGGTTGGTGAAGCTGAAATTTCGCGGCGGCCGATTGAGTTGAGACGCCGCGTACAACCGCCGCCAGAGAAAGAAATTGGCAATGGAAAAACAGCTTATCGCCAGGAAGGTAAGCCGCGCCAGCTTAACTCCCTCGATCAGACGCTGCCTCAGGCCCTCGGCCATGGCGGGCAGATGCGGCTCGATTCTCGTTCGCGTGAACGCAGCCGCGAAAATGGCGGTTACGATCGCCAGAATGATCCAGAGGGCTCCGCCGGAGCGGCTGCGCGGTTTCAGCAATCCTCCTTGAGGCAATCGGCTGCCTCCGGCTTAGATCCAGCCATGCAAACGATAATAGACGATCTTAAAAGCGGGGTTTGGTGGTGGTACATTGAGCGACTCGATGCCTGATTCCGCGCGGGAACGACGCGATGGTCGTTTGACCCGAGCGGTTAGGCGCTCGACGTCGGTTGCGCCGCCGGCTCCGGCCGCCTTCACGTCATACGTGGTCTGGCGCCTTTTTCACCGCCGGAGGGCCCGGCTCCGAACACGCGCAGAAAAACAACACCGTTACCGTGGCGAATAACAGCGGGATCCGCCGCATAAGCACCCTGCTACTGTTATATACTCACGGATGCGCCATGCCGGACCTCAGACTAGGCGACGTTATCGATGATTATTGCGTAAAGTGCCGCCGCTTGACCAATCATTCGATCGTGTCGCTGATGAACGGGAGCGCGGCGAAAGTCCGCTGCCGGACCTGCTACAACGACCACGATTATCGAAATGAACAGGCTCCGCCGACCAAGAAGGAGCTGGCGCGGCAAAAGGAGCTTTACAACGAAGTTCTGTCCGGGGTCGCGCCGGCGGCTGAAGCGGCTGTAGCGGATCCGCCGCCGCCCGCCGACAAGAAAAAAAAGAAGTAGCATCATTGAGGCCTCCACGACGACCGGCGCAAGCAGAAGCGTGGAGAAAGTGATCCAATCGACGTCGCTGATGTTTATCTTAAACCGGGTCGAGCAGGTGCCCGAGTTTTTCTTTTTTGGTTCGCAGATAATCTTCGGCCGATTGGACCGGCGTCACCAGGCACGGCACGCGCTCGGCGACGCGCACGCCGGCGCGCTCCAAGGCCTGGATCTTCTCCGGGTTGTTCGACATTAAACGCACCGCCGTTAACCCGAAATACTGCACGATCCGCGCCGGCAGCTCGTATCCGCGCAGATCGGCGTCGAAGCCGAGCTGCTCATTGGCCTCCACCGTATCGGCGCCGTTGTCCTGCAACTCGTAGGCGCGGAGCTTGTTCAGAAGGCCGATCCCGCGGCCTTCCTGATGCTCGTAGATCACCAGGCCCCGGCCTTCCCGGGCGATGGTTTCAAGCGCCAGCTCCAGTTGCGCCCGGCAGTCGCAGCGCAGGCTGTGAAAGACGTCGCCGGTGAGGCACTGCGAATGGATTCGCAGCAGGGGCGGCGCGCCGGCGCTTAAATCGCCCATTTTCAAGGCGACGGCCTCTTCGCCCAGGCCGCTGAAGCCGAAAATGCGGAACTGTCCGAAACGGCTGGGGAGGTTAGCTTCGGCGACCTTCTTCAATAATGGGACGGCGCGGGACATGAGTGAGGCAGGTACTTTCATTATAATGATGCGTGGCGGAATATGGTTTCGCAGCATCTGGTGGTTCTGCTGGTGAAGCTCGCGGTGGCGGCGTCGCTTGCCAGCATTCTCACGCGGAGCGGACGCTTCCAGCGCATGCTGATGCGCGAGGAGCGAACGCTGGCGCAGCGCGTGCAGATGGCGCTGGTGTGCTCGGCCATCTTCGGAACCGGCGTTCTTGCTCGTGTAATCGAGCCGGAATCGTATCAGGCGCTGGATCTGGGTTTGGAAGGAAGCCTCGCCATGGGGATGCTGGGCGGTTACGTCACGGGACTGCTGGCGGGCGTTCTGATCCCGATCCCCGCGGTTCTGCACGGCGAATGGATGTCGCTGATCCTGTTTGCGGCGGCGGGCGTGCTGGGAGGCTTGCTGCGCGATGTCGCGCCGGATAAGGAAGCGATCTGGCAGTTTTCGCCGTTTCCGGATCTGAGCCTTTGGCGGCTGGTGCGCCGCCGCGATCTGCGGCTGCCGGCGTACAGTCTGGGCTGCGTGCTGGTGATTGTGCTGGCGGAGATGCTGCGGCAGATCGTCTCGCGGCATTTCAAATCGGCATTTTCCCTGGAGCAGCAGTTTCACGACGGGCCCTGGATGATTGTCGCCATCTACGCTTCGACGCTGTTCGCCACGGCGCTGCCGATCAAGATCTGGAACAGCAATCGTAACGAAAAAAAGCTCGAGCAGCAGCAGTTGCACTTGAACGAAGCGCGTCTGTCGGCGCTGAGCCGGCAGATCAATCCGCATTTCCTGTTCAACACGTTAAATTCGGTGGCGTCGCTGATCCGTCTGGATCCGGACCAGGCTCGCCAGGTGGTGTACAAATTGTCGAAAATTCTGCGCCGATTGTTGCGTCAACAGGACAATTTGACTTCTCTGGGTGAAGAATTATCGTTTGTGGACGATTATCTTTCCATTGAGATGGTGCGCTTCGGCGAGAAGCTCCGTTTCGTGAAGGATATCGATCCGGCGACGCTTGATCTGCTGGTGCCCAGCATGCTTTTGCAGCCGCTGGTGGAAAACAGCATTCGCCACGGGCTTTCAAGCAAAGTGGACGGCGGCACGATTCGCATCCGCAGCAGAATGGTGGCCCGTCGATTGCAGATTTCGGTGGAGGATGACGGGGTGGGAATCCCGGAAGCGAAGTTGGCGACGCTGTTTCAGCAGGGCATCGGCGTCAGCAACGTGAACGAGCGGTTGAAGGTCCTTTTCGGCTATGATTACAAGATGTGGATCGATAGCCGGCCCGGAGAAGGAACCAGCACGGGTATCGAGCTTCCCGAGCAGGCAAGCGGTACGCTACTGGCGGAAACAGTGGTGAACACATTCGTGAACGGCGGGAGCCGCATTTGAGCGATTGGAACTACTCCATTCTCCTTCCGCGGGCGGAACAGCAGTTGCCGCGCACGATCGCGGAACGCACGCGCCGCGTATATGACAGGCTGGCCTCCGTCTATCCGGTCAGCACGTTCTTTTTTCATTCCAAGGCTCACGCCTGCGCCATGCGCCATGCCGGAATCCGCGATGGGATGCGCGTGCTGGAGCTGGCCACCGGATCGGGGGAGATGTTCCAGCGTTTGGTGAAAGCCAATCCGAGCGGCAAGACATTCGGCCTGGATCTTTCGCCGAGGATGGCGGCGCGAACGCAGCTCCGGGCGCGCCGCGCGTTTCCCAAGGCGCAAGCGCACTGCGGAGCGGTCGATGTCCGCAGCATGCCGTTTCGCAATTCGAGTTTCGACGCGGTGGTCTGCTGCTATCTGTTCGAATTGCTGGCGCACGACGATATTCGTCTCACGCTGCGCGAGATCCGGCGTGTTCTCCGCCCCGGAGGAAAATTCGCGCTGGTGGTGATCGGCCAGAACGCGACCGTGTTCAATCGTCTTTATGGCGTCTGCGGGAAGCTGGTGCCGGCGTTCTGGGGACGGCAGATCGAGCGCTCCGTGCCCGATCTGGTGGAAGAAGCCGGGCTGCGAATCGTCGATGCGCATTCGGTCCGGCAGACCGGTTATCCCTCGCGCGTGCTGATCGCCAAGCGATAAACCTTAAATTTTCGAAATTTCCTTGCCACCTCCGCCGCGATGGTGGATATTGAAGTTAGGCCTCGTGCCTTATATGGGCTTGCCGGATCCAGCATGGCGGAGCAGCAGATTCTGTACCTCACCGAACTGCGCGGCCTCAAGGTTTATGACCTTAAAGGGCGCAAAATCGGTGTGCTCAAAGACGCCGCGCTGGTGCCGCTGATCGATCCGGTCCGCATCGACCGATTTCTGATGGGCGGCGGAGGCTGGACCTGGCTGACGATCCGCCACGACCAGATCCGGTCCATCTCCCTGGACGGGATTTATCTCAAGGATGAAAACCTTACCCCGTATCATTCCGACGAGTACATGCTGCGGATGGTGCGCGATCTTCTCGATCAGCAGATCATCGACGCGCAGGGCCGCAAGGTGGTTCGCGTAAACGACATCACCTTCGAGGTGCGGCACGAAAACGGCGGCGACGAGCTATGGGTGCTGGAAGTCGATATCGGCATCCGCAGCATTTTCCGGCGGCTGCTCGCCGGCATTTTGCCGCCGCGCTGGGTGCGGCGCTTGCAGGTCCGAATCCCGCCGCATTCGATTCGCTGGGAGTTTTGCAATATCCTGGAGCCCGATCCGCAGCGCCGGCTGCGCCTGAATATCTCCAATCGTTTGCTGGAAGACATGCACCCGGCCGATCTGGCCGATATCGTCGAAAAACTGAGCCCGCAGGATCGCGAGGCGATTTTTGAGAACATCGACCACGAAGTGGCGGCCGAAACGCTCTCCGAAGTCGATCCGGGCATTCAGGCGAGCATTCTTGAATCGCTCGAAGCTCAAAAAGCGGCCGATATTGTGGAGGAAATGCCGCCGGATGAAGCCGCCGACGTGCTGGCCGAGCTCGAGGAGGAAACCAGCGAAGGAATCCTTCAGGAGATGGAAGCCGAACCCAAATCGGAGGTTTCCGAGCTTCTCGAATACGAGGAAGACACGGCGGGCGGAATGATGAACACCGAATACGTCGCGCTCCGGGAAGATGCGACGGTTGCCGACGCGCTGGCGGCGCTCAAGAAAAATGAGGAGTTGCTCGAAAACCTGAATACGCTGTTTCTGGTGGATGCCGAGGATCGTTTAAAAGGCGCCGTGCCGCTGGCGCGGCTGTTCCTGCATGAAGGCGCCACTCCGCTGGCCTCGCTGGCGGCCGGCTCGCTGATCGAGGTCCCGGTTTCCGAGCGTCAGGATCGCATCACGGAGCTGTTCGATAAGTACAACCTTCTCGCGCTCCCGGTAGTGGATGAGGACGGAAAACTGGCGGGCGTAATCACCGCCGACGATATCATCTCCGTGCTGCGGCAGAAATAATTTTTTCAGCCGATTTATTCTCCGGCGGATCGGCTGAATCCCAGCAGCCGGGCCGCGTTGCCGCCGAGGATGCGCGCGCGATCTTCCTCGGAGATCTCCAGCGCGCGAATGCTTTCGAGCATCAGCGTAGGGCTGCCGATCTGATGCGCGTAATCGCTGCCGGCCAGCAGATGGTCCGCGCCGGCAAACGCAATCGCCAGCTTCAGCGCATCGGGATCGAAGTTCACGGTATCGAAGTAGAATTTCTTCAGATACTCGCTCGGCGGGCGCTGGATATTTTGACGGCATTCCTTAAAGGCGCGATGCCCGCGGTCCAGCCGCTCTGCCAGATATGGTATCGCCCCGCCCAGATGAGCCAGCGCCCATCTGATGCGCGGGAATCTTTCCGGCAGGCCGGCGAAGACGAGTTTTGCGGCGGCCAGCGTTGTATCGAACAGGAATCCGACCAGGGGCATCAGCCAGAAATCCGTCATCGCTTCGACGCCCAGCGGATGCGTGGGATGAATGTAGAGCACGGCCTCCAGCTCATCGGCGAGTTCGTACAGCGGCCAGTACCGGCGATCTGCGAGCGCGATGCCGTTCACGTTGCCGAACAGCATGGCCCCGCGCAATCCGAGCTGGCGCATGGCGCGTTCCAATTCTTTCACCGATGCGTGGGGATCGTTCAACGGCAGCGTGGCCAGCGCGGTGAAGCGGCCCGGATGCGCGGCGATCCCTTCGGCGAATTCGTCGTTCACCAGCGAAGCCAGGCGCGCCGCCGCCGCGGGAGTTTCGACATGCGTGCCCGGCGTGGTCATCGTCAGCACCTGCATATCGATACCCAGATCATCCAGCATCTTTTCGCGAATCGTCAGATCACGCTGGCCCGGAACGGCGATGTTGTAGTCGCCCGGATAATGCAGAAGCGGATTGCCGCGATCGTCATAGCTCACCCGCACCTGGCTCTGGCCGGATTGGAGCGCTTTTAAATATCCTGGCGGATAGTAGTGATTGTGAAAATCAATAACCGGCATTATTGGTGAACCTCAATCATGATAATGCACTCAGGCTCGCAAACGGCGAAGCGCCGGCATGGACTTCGAAAGATCGTGGTTGCGCACATCCTCTGCCGTTCCGGGTTTGATCGCAGGCGCGGGCACGGCGAGCACTGTGTTAAACTCAAACAGTCGGCACGCTGCCGGCATCCAGGACATCTCATGCCAAAGTTAAAGACCCATAAGGGTGCGGCCAAAAGGTTCAAAAAGACCGGGACCGGCAAGATCAAGCGCCGCCACGCGTTTGCGCGCCATATTCTGACCTCGAAACCGCGCTCGCGCAAGCGGCGGCTAGGTCAGAGCGATGTCGCGGAACCGGCCAACGCGCCCGAAATTAAAAGAATGCTGCCGTATTAGAGCGGCGAATTCGACTGGACGGGCCAAAATCGCACGTGCCTGATCCGGCGTAATAGCAGAAGGAGAAAACGTGCCCAGAGTCAAACGTGGAACCCACCGGCGAGCCAGCCGGAAGAAAACTCTCGCTCGCGCCAAAGGCTTTTTCCTCACCAAAAGCAAGCTGCATCGCTCCGCGCAGGAGGCGGTGGAAAAATCGCTGCGCTACGGCTACATCGGACGACGCCTGAAGAAGCGCGATTTCCGTTCGCTGTGGATCGTGCGTATCGGGGCGGCCTGCCGCTCCGCCGAAATTTCCTACAGCCGCTTCATGGATGGATTGAAAAAAGCCGGCATCGAGCTGAACCGGAAAATTCTGGCTGATCTGGCCGCCAACGATCCCGCCGCTTTCGGCGCGCTGATCGCGCAGGCCAAAGCCGCATTAGGAGCAGCGAAGTAAATGAGCAGTCCCGCGCCTGAACAGGATTCGCTATTCGATCTGGAAGAACGTATCCGCCGCACGGTGGATCTGGTTGCCTCGCTCCGCGCCGAGCGCGACGCCGCCCTTGCCGAACGCGATCAGGCCCGGCAGGAGCTGAAGCAAGCCTCGGCCGCGGCCGGTTCCGAGATCCAGAAGCTGCGGCAGGAACTCGAGGAGCTTCGCGGCGAACGCAAGCAGGTCCGCACGCGCATCGAAAAGTTGCTCGGACAGATGGATTTGTTAAGCGGGTCGTAAATGGACCCGGCGCGAAACGCGGTTCGAGTCACCATCTTCAACCAGAGTTACTCTCTGGTTACCAGCGGCGACGCGGCAGAGGTCGAATCGCTCGCGCATACCGTCGATGAGTTGATGACCGAGATCGCGCACCGCATGGGTACGGCCGATTCCAACCGCGTGGCCGTGCTCGCCTGCCTGCACATGGCCGATCGCCTGAAAGCCATCGAGCGGGAACTCACCGAGCTCAAAACCCGCGTCGATCAGAAGACGCGGCAGTTTTCCCTGCTGCTCGATCAGGCGGCGAACTGCGGCGAGTAAACTCGCACTTCAGAAAAGTGGATCTGCTGGCCTCACAACTCCTGTGCCGCGTCCCGCGCGTCGAGCACGGCTTTGGTACTCGGACTTCAGCCTTTGAGCAGGACGGGTTTGCAAGTCTTCGACAGATTCATTCCGCCCGGTGGATCGCCGCCTGCACGCCGGGGCCGGCCGGCGAAGGCGATGCATTAATCACCAACGTTCCCAGCCTGGGAGTTTCGATCCGCACCGCCGATTGCCTGCCGATCCTTTTGGCGGATCCGGTGAAATGCGCGGTCGCCGCGGTTCACGCCGGATGGCGTGGAACGGCGGCGCGGATCGTGGCGGAAACGATCGGCGCCATGCAGCGGCAATACGGGACCAGGCCCGAGGATCTGATGGTAGCGATTGGTCCGGGAATCGGCGCCTGCTGTTATCGCGTGGGTGAGGATGTCGGCCGCCGGTTCGGATTAAACGGACCGGGGTTTGTCGATTTGGCGAAGGAAAACCGGCGGCAGCTTGTCGAAACCGGTGTTCCGGAGCCGCAGATCGATGTTCTGGGATTCTGCACCTTCTGCGACGGCCGCCGCTTTCATTCCTTCCGGCGCGACGGCGAGCGCGCCGGGAGAATGATTTCCTTTATCCGCATGCTCTAAGGCGCTATCGCGCGCCGGCAGGATGGCATAATGCCGCCGTTTCGAGAAAAAATTTGTATAGAGGTGAATACCATGAAAGCTCTATTTCTTGTAGCCGCGGCCGTGCTGGCCGCCGCTCCCGTGTGTTTCGCTTCCAACACCGCTCCGGCTAAGACTGCCGCCAGGAGCGAAATCCGCGGCTGGCCACCGGAGGATCTGTCTGGCCGCATCGATCAAGTCGACGTGTCGCAGCATCTACTGATCGTATCGGGCGACGGAACCACTTTTGATTTCGTGGTAACGCCGAGGACAAAAATCCGGCAGGGCAGCGCGCACCTCAGCCTTGGCGATCTGAGCGCGCACAAAAATGTGAAAATTCATTTTCTCCCGGAACGCAGAGGGGATGTCGCCGAATCGATCGAAGTCCTCAATTGAGTGACCCCTTCTGGCGACGGCCGATCCGACACCAAACACCCTGGGCGCGGTGAAGCGGAAGCGTTCCGCGCCCGTTAGTTTTCTGACGACGAATCAAGCCGCGTTGACCAGCAGCTCGTCCAGGCTCTCCGAGCCTTCGCCGTTCTGGTTGCGGTCCGCCATCTCCTGGCACTGAATGCAAAACGCCGTCCACGGCACCGCCGCCAAGCGCTTCGGGCTGATGTCCTCTTCGCAGTGCAGGCACACGCCAAAGGTGCCCTCATCGATGCGCCGCAGCGCTGCGCGAACGTTCCGCAGCAGGTTGGACTCGCGGTCCAAATTGCGGATCGCCAACTCACGCTCGGCGGCGTGCTGCACCTCGTCGAGCGCATCGGGACTTTTCTCGATCGCGATGCCCTCGCGGTTGCGGACGAACTGCGCCAGTTCTGCCTGCTTCGCCTCCAGAATGCTCTTAAATTTGTTCAATTCAGCTTTTGTCATTTCTGCCTTCTCCTGTCTCTTTCTATCTTGTTTTCTTCTAAATATCTAATGCTTCAATCGGGGTCAACCGCGTCACAAGGCATTAGACGCGAAGTTACCCAAAAAGGTTCAATCATCCATCTCGCTAAGATCGGTACCCTGTTTGTTAGGGAATTCGCTATTTGCAGTTCAGCAAACAGCTCCTGCTGTAAGGCAGGTTCTTGGCTGACGCCTTTGTCGCCTACGCGATGCCTGCTCCGAGATCGCTTTCTCCAAACCATAACACAATCGACTGCCTGACGCAAGCAACTTTGTGACCAACCGAAAACTTGCCCCGACCAAGTTGCTCACCAGGTCAAACTTATCGTCCACATCCCTTAAAAGCATTACGTGTTGCGGCCGATTTCCCGGATCTTGCCATTCCCTTTTCAAAGGAGCCTCTAAAAACGGCTGGCTCCGGCGCTCGTCCCGTTTCGTTTTGGACTCGGCAACGAGCCGCTCAGAAGTTATACTGGATGGCTACACGGTAATTTTTCCTCGCTGCTGCCAGCCGTGACGAATCTTAGCACAGGTGTCAAGAATTTTGCTCCCGCCGCAATGTTCACCCTCCTCGGCGCGGCGCTGATCCCTTACGCCGGGGTGCAGAACGACGAAGCGTTGTTCGCCGCGCCCCTTTACGAGCAGATGCCAAAGGAGTTTTGCATCCGCGTCTTCCATCACACTATCCCGCTGATGGTGATGAGTTATGTCGGTAATCTAAAGACCCTTCTTTATCTCCCGATTTTTCATTTTCTCGGCTCAAATCTCTGGACCATTCGTTTTCCCATGGTTCTCGCCGGGGCGATAACAGTATTTATTTTCTATAAGTTGCTGGCGGAAAGCGTGGGCCGCGCCCCGGCCTTGATCGGCGCTTTCCTGCTTGCCAGCGACCCCAGCTTTATCCTCACCAACACCTACGATTGGGGACCCGTTGCGCTAGAGCATCTTTTGCTTGTGACTGCCTGTTTTTTCCTGCTCCGTTTCTTTAGGAATGGTTCGATGCGCTACCTCGCCGCGGGATTCTTTTTTCTGGGACTGGGGCTATGGAACAAGGCGATTTTTCTGTGGGCGCTCTCCGGGCTGGGCGTGGCGGGCGTGGCGGTTTTCCACCGCCAGTTGGTGAAATTGGCGCGGCCGCGCGCGATCGCGATCGCGGCGGCGGCTTTTTTGATCGGCGCGCTGCCTTTTGTGATTTATAACATCCGAAAACCGAACGCGACGCTCGGATCGAACGCTCATTTTGACTCGCCGCAAAAGGCGATGCGCAAAATGCCGATGATGATCGAGACCCTGAACGGCCACGGATTGTTCGGCTTCCTGTGCCGGAGCGATTGGGAAGAACCCGCCAAGCACCCCGGGACCATTCGCGGCCGCCTGGCATGGCGCATCGCGGATGCGGTGGGCGGCCAGTATCAGAATGGTTTCGAATTCGCCTTTTTGTTGTGCCTGGCGTGCGCCGCCTGGTGGTGGCGAAGGCGATCGGCGTGGTTTTCGTTGATCTTCATCGCGGTAACATGGACCGCGATGCTGTTTTCGCGCGACGCCGGAGGCTCGGTGCATCACACCGTGCTGGTCTGGCCCTTTCCGCAGTTGTTCATGGCGGTCGCGCTCGCCTCGCTGCCCTGGCCGCGAATCGCCGGCGTGATCGCGGTCGTCATGGTCGGGATGAATCTGCTGGTCATGAACCAGTACATCGCCGAATTCGAGCGCAACGGAGCCGCCGGAACGTTCGATGACGCGGTGCTGGCGCTGGCTAAATCCATCCCGGACCCGCCGCGCCTCGAAGCGGAACGGATCTATATTCTCGATTGGGGAATGCTGAATACGCTGGCGCTTTTTCATCAGGGCAGGCTGCCGCTTTTTGTGGCCGATCCGCCGTTCCTGAGCGATCATCCCGCGCCCGAGGAACTGCGAGACATGGAATTTATGCTGCATGATCCGCAAGGCATGTTCCTCGCGCACGTTCCCGCGGCGGAGGTGAATCGCGGCGTCGGAGCGCGTTTTGATAAGGAAATCGCGGCGCGGGGATTGGAGAAACGCGTTTTAAGGACGGTTTACGACTCAAACGGGCGGCCGATGTTTAAGATTTTCAAGTTGCAGCCGGCTACCGGGATGATGTGACGTTCTGTCCCAAACCGCGTGTCCAAGGTCTACAATCCCGAGCGTTAGAGGTACGCTAAGTAACGTAACATCAGCAATTTACGTTTGGGTTCGGAACGTGCTTTGGATGGCCTTGAGCGAAATGCGATTGATTCTTGCCAGCGCGCTTCTAATACTCGCCGCGGCCGGTTTAGGCGCCACGACGCTGGAGCAGCTTACGCTCGATCAGATGATCCGGCAATCGACGGCGATCGTGCATGTGAAGGTAACCTCGTCCTCGGCCGCCATGCGAGGGCGGAACGTCTATACGTTCTACCAGCTTCAAACTATCGAGACACTGAAGGGCGCGGCGGCGAGTGAAGTCGCGGTTCCTGGCGGAAGCACGGCCATGATTCGGCAGGAGGTCGCGGGGGCGCCGGTGCTGGCTTCCGGCAGCGAATACGTGATCTTTCTGTGGAGCGGCAGTTCGGCCCTGATGCAGGTGATCGGCCTGTCGCAGGGATTGTTTAAAGTGGCCGAGGATTCCTCGGGGAATCCGGTGCTGGTGCGGGCGGCGCTCAGCGGCGTGAACGTGGTGAATCAATTGGGCCAGGCGCAAACTCCAGCGGCAGTGACGATCACGCTTGCGGCCTTAAAAGACGAGATCCGGAAAGCGATGGGGGCGAAGTAATGCGGACGCGCGCGCTGGCGGTTGCAGCTTTACTTGCGGCGCTTGCTCCGTTTTCATCGGGCTATTACTATTACACGCTTTTGAACAATGCAGGCGGAGTGTGGACGCCGATTCCGGCGCGCTTCGATTTGAATCCCGCCGATTCTTATGGGCTGCCGAACAACACGGTGACGTACCTGATTTCGAGCCAGGGTCCGGCGAAGCTGATGCCGGGAGATTCGTTCCCGGCGGTGATCAGCCAGATCCGCGCGGCGGCCAATGTTTGGAACTCGGTGAGCACGTCGGGAATTCGATTGGCCTTCGGCGGATTATCCTCGATGAGCTCGAGCGGGGCGACGCCGCAGATCGACGTAGTGTTCACCAACGATATGCCCCCGGGGCTAATCGCGCAGACGCAGGTGACGACGATCCAGAACGCGGCGCCGCTGATCGCCTCGGGCGCGACGTTCGTGCCCATCATGAACTCGACCATCCAGATTCGCAGCGATCTGACGAATCCGTATCAGGAGCCGAGCTGGAGCGACGCATTTTTTCTGACGGTGGCCCATGAATTCGGCCACGCGCTCGGATTGCAGCACACAAAAACGTCAAGCCTGATGACCACAAGCCTGACGCGTGCTGTGACCAAGGCGAAGCCGCTCGCCGCCGATGATGTTGCGGGCATTTCGCTGCTTTATCCGGCGAATGGATTCGCGGCGGCGACCGGCAGCATCACCGGAACGGTATCGGTGGGCGGCAACGGCGTGAACCTGGCGACGGTGGTCGCGCTTTCAACCAGCGGCGCGGCGGTGAGCACATTGACAAATCCGGACGGCACGTACTGGATCGCAGGTGTTCCGCCGGGACAATATTACGTCTACACGCAGCCGCTTCCGCCGGCGCTTTCTGGTGAAGCGTACCCCGATAACGTAAAGCCTCCGGCCGATCTTTCAGGAAATGTGTATGCCGCCAACACCGGATTCGCGGGCCAGTTCTATGGCGGCACGACCGACTGGACGCAGGCGCAGCAGGTGACGGTCACCGCGGCGAACACCGCCACAGGGATTAATTTCAATGTTGTGGCGACGAACGGGCCATCAGTCTACGATCTGGTGGTTTTCTCCTACATCGGAGGAAATCCTGGAGTGCCGGTACAGGCGCCGCCGCTGGTGCAGGGAACCTCGGCCGCGCTGGAGTTCTACGCCTGGAGCACGACCACGGCGAGCGGATACATGCAACTTGCGCCGGGGCTGAACATCAGCGCCATCGGAGGAGCGGCGCAGGTGGTCCCGAACAGTCTGGCGGCGCTACCCAACGGCTACCCCTATTTGTACAACGACGTGTGGCTGGGATCGGTGACCTCGCCGACGCCGGTGGCGCTGGCGGTGACAGTCAACGGCGATTTGTACGTCCTGCCGGCCGCGTTTACCGTGACGCCTTCGGGGCCGGTGACGATCACCTCCGTTTCGGGCAGCACGGATGGGAACGGCAATGCGACGGTGACCATCGCCGGATCGAACCTGAGCGCGAGCTCGCGGATCGTTTTCGACGGCGCGCCCGCCACGCTGATCAGCTCGATCAACGGGTCCCTGACGGTTGCGGCTCCCCCGGCCGTGAATGGATACAGTGCGACGGTGGAGGCGCTGAATCCGGACGGGCAGACGTCGCAGCAGACGCTGGGATCAAATCCGCCGCCGCAGTTTACCTACGGCGGACCCTCGTTTCCGGCGATCCACATTAATCCGTCGGGACTTACCTCGGGGACCGATCAGGTGCTGACGGTGACCGGATTTTCGACGAATTTCGTGAATGGACAGATTGCCGCGGGATTCGGAACAAGCGACGTGATTGTGAAACAGCTGTGGGTGGTAAGCCCGCAGCGAATGATGCTGAACGTTTCAACGGGGGCGGCGGCGCCGGCCGAATCGACCACCGTGAGCATCGCGAGCGGCTTGCAGCTTGAGTCCTTAACGGCCGGATTGCAGGTGACGCCGGGAACGGGAACACCGATGAGCCTGCGGACGCCGATTCTCAATCAGGCGACGAATTTGGCGGGCGTCCCAGTGGGCGGCGTGGCGCTGATCAACACGTCCGGGCTGCCGGGGAACCTGGCCGGATGGATGCTGACCATCGGCGGCCAGACGGCGCAGTTCACTTACAACGGCAGCCAGATTCTTGCGATTGTGCCGAGCGGTCTGGTAATCGGCCCGCAGGTAGTTCAGCTTACCTCGCCGGGCGGATCGGGTCCGCCGCCAGTGGCGATGCAGGTGGATGAAGCCGCGCCGGTGATCGCCGCGGTGAGCAGCGGCTCGGGAGCGGAAACGAACGCGGCCCTTAGCGTGAGCCGGGGTCAGATCATTCTGCTGACGGTGGACGGTCTGGCCGATCCTTTCGGGATTTTGCCCGCGCCTTCCGACATCACCGTGACCATTGGCGGCATAAGCCAGAATCCGGCGCAGGTCACCGCATTGAACGCGATCGCGGCGCAGTTGCAGGTGGCCGTCCCGACGACGCTCGCGGTGGGAAACACGCAGGTGACGGTGCAGGTCGGCACGCGAATTTCCCAGCCATTCACCATCGGCATACAGTAGCGCCAGATATTTCGAATCCTCGCTCACCTGGGGTGATTTACTGGCTTTTTCAGCATTCAGTATCTTTTTAGAGATCCCAGATGGGGCCGATTGCGAAAAAGATCTCGATGGTGCGGTGCGTTCCAGCGCAGACGCCTATACGCCGCAGAAGACCGGTGCGGTGTTCCGGAGGGCCGCCGCCGCGGCCGTAATCGCCGGCGTATAGGTAGTTGGTCCAGGAAAAGCGGATCAGATGCGCGCGATACGTCATTCTCACGTCATAACCGGCGCTGGCGAGGCCCACCGGATTGGGCGGAAATGCGCCGGCGTACTCGCCCGATTGCGTGAGAAACTGATAGCCGAGCCGCAGTTTATTGTCGCGGATGGACGCAATATCGTGCTCAATATAGGGAGAAACCAAGGGATGCCAACCCTGCCCGAAGGAGTGCTCGGCTTTGATCGCCTGTTGCAGGTTCGAAGTGGAGAACGGCGCCGCGGTTCCCGCCGGAATCACCGCGTTGCTCAATGTATATAATCCGCCGGCGGACAGATCGGCGCCCACGCTGACGCGCCGCAGCGAACCCGGCAATACGATAGCGGGACTGGCGAAAACCATCAATCCCGGGGCCGCGCCGGCGCCGGAGTAGGCGAGCTGGCGGCCGCCGTTCAGGGTAACCGCCGTCTGATAATCGTAGCGGACCCATGGCAAAACGGTCACGCCCAAGCCCAGCGCCAGACGGGGATGCGTGTCCACCGGTTGACGCGGAGGCTTGACCTGTTCGGGGCGGCGATCGGGAACTGGATCGCCTTGACCGGCGATGGGGGTGGCGCAGCCGGCGCACAGCACTGCGATGACGACGGTCGGCCAGTGCACTAAAATTTTAGACGCCCTGGTGCGGGGCCGGTGTTCCAGGAGTTCACGCCGATGTAGCCGAAACGCAGGGGCCGGCCCGCAGTCTAAAACTCTATATGATGCCAGTGGCGGCCCTACGCTGGGGGATCGCGGTGCTGGCGTGCGCGCCCGCACTTGCCCAGGACCGCTGCGCGTGTCCGGATGGCCGTATTTTTTCGTTGGGCGCCGCGATGTTCGGCCAAAACAGCACCCGCGTGATCGTCGCCGGATTTGAACCGGAGCTGCCCGCCTCGGCGATGCTTCCCCGATGCTCCGCGATCCAGGCGTTGGGCCAAACCGTGGAGCTGCATCGCTCTCCCGACGGCCGTGTCTATCTCAAACGCGAAAATCGCAAGCGCGGCGTGATTCGTGATATTTGCCGGACGCAGATTCGCTTTATTCAATCCGCTAAGTCGTACGATTTTTTCGCCGACGACGGCAACGCGGTGACGCTCGACGGGGCGACGCCGGTGGACACCGCGCCCGCGCCAGCCGATCCGCCGGAAGATCTCTCGCCGGACCTGACCGGCAAGGACCTTCTGTTATTCGATTCGCGCTCGCGCCCGTTGAATCCCGCGGCGGCCGGCTTCGATCAGGAGGATCTGAAGGAAACGGCATACGTGATCGTGCGCAAGCGCGTGAAGGCGAGCGTCTATAGCGATCGCGGGACGGCGGCGGGAGAAGTGAGCGTCGGCGCCGGCTTACTCGGGCGGATCGAGAAGCGCGCCGGCAACCGTTCGGAACCGCTGTGGGCCGTCGATCTGTTTCCGGATTCGGCGCCCGCGCCCTTCTGGCGAACGCTGGCCGCCTCGCTTCGCCGCACAAGTCCTGCTTCGAATCGCGTGATCCTTGCGTCCAGTCAACTGGTCGAGATTAATCATTTTCTCGACCGTTATCACATCGAAACCACGCGCTTTGCCGATTCACGCCGCGCCCCCGATCCGGGCACGATGGACCTGCCCGCGATCTTCGCCCCGCGGAAGCTGCCGCTTGAGGAAAATATCGCCGAGGCGCGCGCTTCGGGGTCGCTGGCGCGCATTCAAGCCGAACTGGCGCGGCTTGCGCTGGTTCCCAAAGTACGGCAAAACGGGCTGGTGATTCTTGACGAGTCCGGCGAAGCGCCGCGCGCCAATCTGCTTCGCCGCCAGTGCTTCATCGAAACCAACGCCGCTGGCGAACGCCTGAATGTGACCGATGCCGCGGTGAAGATTTTTCGGCCGCGCGCGACGCCGGCCGCGCCGGATTACTATGCAGTCGATCTGCAAATGTCGCTGCGTTCGGCCGCGAATCAGGCTCGCGTGGTATGCCGGTTTCCGTTCGAGGCCATCGACGTTTCGCTGGTCGATCGCGCGCGGCGAATTCTCTCCGGAAAATTTAAAATCGAGCCATGAAAATCATCCTGCTCGCGTGCGCGATTACCGGACTGGCCTCGGCCGGCTGCACCTGCGGAGCGCGCCAGGAATTGGAACCCGGCATGGTCCGCTATGAAAGCAACAGCGACCGCCAGACGATCATCAGTACCGAATCGCAGCCGGGCTCCAATCGCTGCGCCGCGCTATGGGCCGGCTCGACGGAGATCAAACCCGCCGGCACTCCCTATCGCTTTCACCTGGAGAGAATCAAGCTGCGCCCGCGGCGCATCGAGACCTGCGGCGGGTTCGTCCGGCGCGATAAAAGCTATGAATTCGTCTTCGACGCCGATTCGACTTCCATTCGGGAAATTCGTCCCGCCGCCGGACGCGGAACAGACCCGCGCGGCGAATCGAATCGCAACCTGTGGAGCGCGATCGCCGCGCCGGAACACAAGCGCGCCGGCGCCGCTCCGCCGATCGATCCCACGCGTGAGCTGAATCGCACCGCCTGGGTCCTGGCGCGGCGAAAAATCCGCGGATATTACGTCGGCCGGGTCGATGACGCCGGCCAGAATGAAAAACTCGTCGCGTTAAAAAAATCGCGCGTCGTTGAGGCCGGGCAGATCGGCCAGGTGGAAGCGGTCGGGGAAAATTCGGTCATCGTCCGCTTCTACGAAGGCAGCCGGGCGGAGGCGTTCGGAACCGCCCGGGACGCCTTGCGCCGCTGGTATGCGAACGTCGGCGGCCCGTATTCGGAAGTGAAGGATGATCTTTTCACCGCAATTCGCGCTGAAATCCTCGAAGTGAATATCGACGATGTCATCGAAGTGAACGACTATCTCGATCAGAAAAAGGCCGACCGGACGTGAACGATGCTTCGCGCAATTTTCCTGTTTCCGATTCTTCTTTACGCGCAAGACGCCGTTTTCAAATCGAACGTGCGCGAGGTATCGGTGCTGTTTCGCGCCGTGGATCGCGGCAATCAGCCCATCCCGGGGATCACCGCCAGCGAAGTTCGCGTCGAGGATGAGGGGATCGTGCGGCCGATTCGCAGTTTTCGCGGCGACGTGGCGCACGCTCAAGTGGTGGTCCTGGTGGACGTCAGCGGCAGCATGGCGTCGGTTTTCGGGCCGCTTGAAGCGGCGCTCGAAAATTTCGCCGATCTGGTGACCGAGGATTACAATCACGAACCCGGCGATGTTCTGCTGACCCTGATCCCATTCAGCACCAGCGCGACCGTGCTGGTGGATCGCACTTCAAACACCGCCGAATTTAAAGAAGCTGTGCGCCGCCTTCGGCCGGGAGGCACTACCGCGCTGGTCGATTCCGTGATGGCGACGATCGAAAATGCCTTCGACAGCCGTCCCGTCGCGCGGCCCCGCCGGCCGGCGTTATCGGGCGGGGAGGGCGAAAGCGGTCCTTTCGTGAGCAGCCCATCGGCGGCGCCCGCCGCGCCCAAGGACGAAACCTCGCGATCGAAATTTCTGGTGCTGTTCACCGATGCCGGAGAAAATTCGTCGGCGCATCCGTGGTCGGAGATTGCATCCACGATGCTGGGCCGCGATATCACGGTGTATTCGATCGCTTTCGAGTCCGGTTCGCCCGACAGCGATTTTTCGACGCTGTCGAAGATTACCGCGCAATCCGGGGGCAAGCTGCTGCACGCCGGAGCCGGCCAGCTCCAGCGCGTTTACGCCGAAATCGCGCGCGATATCCGCACGCACTACCAGCTCACCTTCGCCGCCACCGATATTACGAATACGCGGATGTGGCGTAACCTGCGGGTTACCGTGAACCGGCCTGGCGTCATGGTTTATGCGCGCGCCGGATATTGTCCGGAAACGCCGTGCCAGAGGGAAGACGGTACGTTTGTGGGGCGCCGGCCCGCCAGTTGGAACGAAGTTCTCTCGCTCAGCCGGGATCCCGTGCTTGTCGACGCCCTGCGGCGCCGTTTCAGCGAGCTGAAATTCCAGCCCACGCGCGAAACCGAAAATGTTTTGAGAAATCTGGCCTCGCGGCCGCTGCTGGTCGAAAAAACCTGGACCGGCAAGAACTCGGCGCCGCAGCTTGTATCCCGCACCGGGAGCGCCCAGGTCGGAATGGACGCCGAGGTGTGCGGCATTTCCGCGGATAAGCCGCCGCCGTCCGGGGAGCTGGCCGTCGCCGATCCGGAGATTCGCCTGGCGCGCCGCCCCGGCGCGTCGGGAAGCGACGAATCGTATTTTCAATCGCAGGCGGTTTTTTATCTGGAAACGGCAGGCGGCGGCAGAATTCGCGTGCAGTGCAACCGGCCGAATTTCCTGATCAGCGAGGGCCTGGTCGATTTCGCCGCGCAAGCCGTATCCGCGGGACTGAAAGTGCGGCTGCTTCCCTCGCCTTAGGGATTGGTCTTGATTATTCCGCCCGCAGCGCGATCGCCGGATCGATTTGTGTCGCGCTGCGCGCCGGCACATAGCAGGCGATCAACGCCACCACGCTCAGCAGCAGCGCGGCTCCGATGAACGCCAGCGGGTCCGGTGACATTGCGCCCACCAGAACGGACTTCAGCCAGAACATCATCGATATTGATCCGGCGAGCCCGAGGCCGATGCCGATCAGCGTCGGCAGCAGGCCCCGCCCGATCACTTCGCGCAAGACCGCGCCGCGGCTCGCGCCCAGCGCCATTCGCAGCCCGATCTCGGCGCGGCGCTGCGCTACCGAATAAGCGTTGACGCCGTAGATTCCGATAGCCGCAAGGAGCAGCGACAGCAGCGCGAAGCATCCCATCAGCCTGGTTTCAAAGCGCGGCTCGGCAAACAGAATCCCAAGCAACTGTTCGAGCGGGGTCACACGATCGACGGGTTGTTCGGGATCGAGCGAGGCGAAGGTGGCGCGAACGGAGCTGGCCAGGTTGGCGGAATTTCCCCGCGCACGAACCGCGAATAGCACCGTGCGGGAGTACGGATTCTGCGCAAACGGCACGTAAATCATGCTGCGCGTATCGGCCGACAGCGCGCCCAGATTTATGTTTCCGGCCACGCCCACGATCTCGACAATGACCCGTTCTTCACCGTTGGTTCGGGTAGGACGATAAATGAGAATCATGGAGCCGACCGGGTCCTGTCCGGGGAAATAGCGTTGTGCAAAATCCTCGCTGACGATGGCCACCGGCTTGGCGCGCTCATTGTCGGATTCCGTAAACAGGCGGCCGCGCTTCAGCGGAATTTTTAACGTGGTGAAATAGTCCAGCCCCACGCCCGCATAGGCGGCGCTGGGCTGCTGCGCTTCGTCGCGCGGCGAATCCTGACGGTCGAAGCGAACCATCATCCCGTTCACCATGTGCGGCAGCGTCGTGGCCATCGTCGCCGCTTCGACGCCGGCCAGCGCCGCAATCCGCTCCCGCGCGTTCGCAAAAAAGCGCGCTGCCTGCGGACCGTCGTACTTGGCCGCGGGAATTACTACGCGAAGCGTCAAGACATTTGCCGCATCGAATCCGGGATCGGCGCCCGTCAGCGCGCGCAGGCTGCCCATCATCAGCCAGGCGCTCGCCAGCAGGATCAGCGCGATGGCAATTTCTCCCGCCACCAGAGCCTGCCGGAATCGCAGCGGCGATCGCCCCGGACCCGTGGTGCGGGCCGATCTTAACGCCGTCTGCGTTCCCGACCGGCCCACCGCCAAGGCCGGCGCCAATCCGACCAGAAGGCACGTCACCGCGGAAGCGGCCAGGCAGAAAGAGATGACGACGCCATTCAGCTCGATCGAGCCGGTGGGGATCACCGCCGACGGAACCAGCGCCGGAATGGCCCGGATAAGCGTCCAGGTGATCGCCAGTCCCGCGGCGCCCCCCGCAAGGGCCAGCAGCGCGCTTTCGGCCAGCAACTGGCGTCCGAGCCGCCAGCCCGTAGCGCCGAGAGAAACGCGCACCGCGAACTCCTGATTACGCGCGGCCGACCGCGCCAGCAGTAATCCGGTCACATTCGCGCAGGCGATCAGCAGAACCAGCCCCACCGCCGCCGAAGCAAGCAGCAGGCGCAGGCGGAAGGTGCGATTGAGTAGCCGCTCCTCGAGCCCCTCCACCAGAACGGTCCACCCTTTATCACTTTTCGGATAGGCGTCGGCCAGCGAGCGCGCCAGGACATTCATTTCAGCTTTGACCGCTGCCCGCGGCGCCCTTGTCCGCGCGATTAGGGCCAGGTTGCGGTAGTCCCGCTGGTTCGGATCAAGCGAGACCGGAATCCAAAGGTCGTGCGGCCGCCACCAGAATTGAAAATTCGGCGGCATCACACCGATGATGGTGTAGGGCAAAGCTTCGATGAGCACCGTGCGGCCGAGAATGTTGGGATCCGCACCCAGATCCTCCTGCCACAGCCGGTAGCTGATGACCACCGAGCGGGCGGCGTGGGCCGGATTTTCGATTCCGTCCTCATCCGGCAGGAACGTCCGGCCGAGAATCGGCTTGACGCGAAGCGTGCGGAAGAAATTCGCGGTCACGCGCGCGCCGCCCAACTGGCGCGGCCGCTCCCCGGCCAGAAAGACCAGCGAGGTCGGACTCCAGGCGGCGACGTCGGAAAGAGTTTTTGTTTTTCTTCGAAAATCGAGATAATCGGCGGCGGAGGCGTTGCTCAGCGCGCCCTGTGAATCGACGCTCCAGACAAAAACCAGCGTCTGCGGATCCGGATAATGAACGGAATGCAGGAAAAGGCCGTCCAATATGCCAAACATCGTGGAATTGGCGCCAATTCCGAGCCCGAGCACGACGATAATGGAGACCGCGACCAGCGGCGCACGCAGCAATACCCGCGCGCCGAAACGAAAATCCTGAAAAATGGTCTCCATCAATTCAAAAGATTTTACACCAATTTCCGCAGTAAAAAAATGAAGCGGCGCTGCGCCGCCATTTCAGATCGAAGAAACGGCCGACTTTACCGGCGCCCGTGTTTTCGCCGCGGGCCGGAAGGCGCGGCACCATATCAGCCAGCCGAGTAACTGGCTTAAATTCATGATCACGTATCCAACCGCCTTGAACTCCCGCGCGCCGAGCAGGTGGCGCACGCCGTAAGCCATGGCCGTTCCGGTGACCACAATGCCCAGCCCGAGGCTGACCAGCAGAATCTGCGGATCGCGCTGCCTTGACGCCAGTAGTTTTATCCACAGAATCAAATTCATAATCGCCGCGCCGAAATTGAGCAGTTCGCTGGTGCTCTGGAACCATAACGTCGCAGGAAAACGGAAGTGCATGGAACCCATCTCGACAACCCGAACATCGCGGTCAAAGAGCATGAATGGCAAAACGAGCGCCGCCGCTACGATCACCGCCAGCCAGGTCCCAGAAACGCGTTTTGATCCTTCCGACACCATGTAGATGAGCAAGATGACCAGCACAAAGCGGAAAAGATCCACCAGCACGTCATTCGTCCAATACAGGCGAGCGTACAGCAACTGCGCCGATTTGTCCTGTTGTTCCGGCGAGCTCCCGTTAAAAATGACGTCGGCGATCGTGAATGCCAAGGTGGCCACAAGCTCCCAGGCAACGTAAGCCAGCACGGCCCAATACTTATAAAATCGCCCAGCGATTAGAAAGACCAGAACCAACGCAAGCGAAAAGATGATTCCGACTTCGAGCAGCGGAGCCAGGAATTCGTAAAACCTGTCCATAGGCTTAGCGCAACTCAACCGGAAAAGGAAAAAGGCCAGCAGAAATTCTGCTGGCCAAAAAACTTCCTGAAAAAAATAACTTGGTCAATCCAAATTCGCGATTGTCAAAGCCAAGGGCGGCCGATCGGCTCGCAGGAAAGACAGTAGGCTTATGACGCGAACCCGTCAACAGAAGGCCCGGGACCGGAGAACCCATCCACAGAAGGCCCAGGGCCAGAGAAACCGTCAACAGAAGGCCCAGGGCCAGAGAAACCGTCAACAGAAGGCCCAGGACCGGACACCATGGCCGTGAAACCATCCACAGACGGTCCAGGACCGGAGGCAAGCACCGACTTCGCATAATTTCCAGCGCTGATCGACAAGGGGATTGTAGCACACAATAGGGCTACTTTCTTAATTTTCAACATTGTTCACACCTGCTCCATTTAAATTAATCCGCTCCCGGCGCTAGTACTTTCGGCAGACTCGCGCTAAGATCGATACCTTATCCTATCTAAGGAACTCTTAGCAAACTTACTAAGAAAAATCCGTAGTACCAAAGGACAGCCGCCGCGAGCGGATCTCACCGCAAGCCGCCTCAAGCTTCGCGGATTCCCTTATCCCGCTCCAGAAAGCAGAGCTAAGGATTTTCACTTCATGCGGTTACGCTGAATTTATTCACGCAAACGAGCCGTCTGCCAGAGGCGTGAAGAAGTCCAGGAGTCCCAAAAACGGGCTCCATTACGGCCGGGGGGTGTTGACAATTTTTTGCATTGCGAAGTATTCTTTGAGACTGCAACCAGCCGTCTTGCGTCTCAAATGGGCATCCCACAGCTAACTCATCCTTCGAATTGCTTATCCGCTCTCATCGCTCCGGAGCAGGAAGCGAGGTTTTTCGACCAATATCTGGGCAACGATTTTCTCGCAATTCGCGGGCATCGGGAAAAATTCCGGGAAATTCTCTCCTGGCGGGCGCTGAACGGCATTCTTTCCTATCAGGCGGTTGCGCCGCAACTGCGGATGTCGAAAGAGGGCACGCAGTTGCCGCTCGCTTCTTTTTTAACTACCCGCTATACGGTTTCCGGCAGTTCGACGCAGTCGCCCAATGCGCCCGCGATCATCGCCCATCTGAGGGATGGCGCCAGTCTCATTTTGAACGAGATCGATAGGCTGCATCCTCCCATCCGATCCGTGGCGGAGGGATTGGAGGTGGCAACGCGCAGCGTCGTGCAGGTGAATCTGTACGCGAGCTGGCGGTCTTCGCCGGGATTCGACCTGCACTACGACGCCCACGACGTTTTCATTCTTCAGATCGAAGGCCCGAAGCACTGGAAAGTCTTCCGCCCCACGGAACGCTATCCAATCAGCTACAAGACCCAACAAAAGCCCGACGTGCTGTCGCTGGAGCCGGTTTTCGACGATGTTTTAACGCCCGGAGATCTGCTCTACATTCCGCGGGGATGGTGGCATGTGGTGACTCCGCTCGATGAGCCGACGATGCATTTGACCGCCGGCCTCCATCCCCCGACGGGCATCAAGCTGGTGGAATGGGCGATGCGGGATCTGGCAGCGAGCGAGCTGCTGCGAATGGATTTACCGCGATTCGGGGATCGGGAAAATCAACGGAAGTATCTGGCCGCCGTTCGGGAAAATGTCGCGAATATGCTGCGCGACGAGGATCTGATCGAAAAATTTCTCGATCATGTGGAGGCGACCTCGGACCGCCGCCCCCGCTTCAGCCTTCCCGCGAGCGCGACGCCAAAAATCCTGCCGGATTCGGCGGACGCCATCATTACGCTCGGGTCGCCGTCGGGTTTTCGGCCTAAACCGGACGCGGAGCCCGGCGATATAAAGATCGCCTTTGCCGGCAAGGAGTTGACGTTCAGTGACGCGACTGTTCCCCTGCTCGATTACCTTTCGCATTCGGCGCCCCTATCGGTCGCCGAGTTTTGCCGCCGCTTTGAAGACCAATTTCCGGTGAACGACCTCAAGGAATTTCTGGCGGAGTTGGCCTGCCACGGAGCGATTCTCGTTTCCGAGCCGGAAATATAGTGCGCGCGCCGAGCCTCACCCCTTTTACCGGCGCTCCCGAACGCCAGGGAAGCAAGCGCTACGTCCGAAACTTTTCGCGGCAGCCGGGCGAGCAGAAGTAGTAGGTCTCCGCGCCAACCTTTTTTTGGATCGCCGTGGCGGCGGAGATATAGGTGCCGCACACCGGATCTTTTTTCAGTTCGCCGCCGGAGGAAACCGGCGGGCGGTGCGGCGCCTGACCCGAGGGCCGCATCGCCGATTGAAATAGAGCCTTGGCGATGATCCCAATCACCGATCGCACCATGCTGATCACCAGCACGGCGATGACGGCTTCGAGGATCAACCGCAAAATCACTTCTTCGTTTTCTTATAAGTCGTGTCGATGCTCTGGCCAAGCGAAGCGAGCATCGCTTTTGCCGTCTCCGCGTCCTTGCCGTTGGGCTGAAGCTGCAAGTATTTCTGGAACGCCTCCGCCGTGCCTGGCACCGGAACCATCTTTCCGTCCGGACCGAGCGACGCCTTGCCCATCAGCGTGATGCCGTATTGCAGATAGGCCTCGGCGTAGTTGGGATCGGCGTCGATTGCCTTTTTGAAAGCATCCACAGCCTGATCGGTCTGGCCGGTATTGACCAGCACCGCGCCCAGATTGTAATAATATTTACCCGCCGACGTTGGATCGAGCTGCGCCGCCTTGGTCAGCTCCGCCTGTGCTTCCGCAAACTTCTTTTCCTTGGCGAGCGCCAAAGCGTAGTTGTTGTGATATTCGGGGGCATCGGGCTTCAATTCGATCGCCTTCTGATAGGCGGCAATGCCCTTATCAAGCGCGGCCTGCTGATCGGCGCCGGTTTTGGTGGCCGCCAGGTTGACGTAGCTATCGCCGAGCCGGCCCCAAACCACGTTTTGGGTCGGATCAAGCTGGGATGCCTTTTCGAAGCTCTGAACCGCAACGTCCCATTGTTTGGCCTCCTCGGCCTGAACGCCGGCGTTAAAAGCGTCGTTCAAGGCCTTGTTCTTGGCCATTTTCTCCTGCTGTTCCTTAAGCTTCTTTTCGTACTCCGCCTTTTGCGCCGCGCTCATTCCGCGCTCGGCATCTTTGGACTCGGCCTCGGCGCCTCCGCTGGCGGCGGCCGCGCGCGCCGCCGCTTGCTTCAGGTCGAAGCTGATTTCAATCGGATCGCCCAGCCTGGACCTGACGTTATCCACGGAATCCACTTCTTTCCCATTGACTTCGACTGAGATACGGTAGGTCCCGATCGGCAGCCCGCCGTAGTAGTAGTGGCCTTTTTTATCCGTCTTGACCTTATAGTTGCCTTTAATATCTTTGCGATCCAGGTGGATCATGGCTCCCTGGACCGGTTTGCCGTCTTCGCCCATCACATTGCCTTCAAAGGCTGTGGTTTGGGCCAGGCAGATCGTCGAGAAAAGAGCGGCTAAGGGAATCGCAAGAATCGGCGTTCGAAGTGTGGCGCGCATGGGGTGCAATCGACCTCCGGGAAATGGGGTTTCTAACTACCCAGAATACTACAGGCGAAGCAAGATAGGAAAGATGTTACCGGCCCGAGTCCTGGCGAACCGGGATGCGAGGTGGTACGATCGGCCAGGACGTAACAGTACCATCCGCGGCGCGCCGATCACTCTTTATTATTCATTACATTCAATTTATCGCAGGAAAAAACCTTGACCAGACCGGCGATCCAGTGTAGGATTGATGACAGTCGGAGGGCTTCTGACGTGTCGCAGCCAATTACTAGGAGGATTCCTGATCGGCCAGTCGCGCCGGAAGGAAAAGCAATCATGACTTATCGGAGAAATGCCGGGCACGCGCGCAGGGCGCTGTTTCCGGCTGTATTGTTATCGCTCTGTGCGAGCTTTGGGTGGGCTACAGATACGAGTTGCCCAG
>JAJPHS010000067.1 GCA_021325175.1 Terriglobia bacterium | reverse complement strand
TCCAGCGTGAAGCCTTCGGTGACCTCCTCCAAAACGCGCTGCGACTGTTCGGTCTTTTTGAGCAGATCCGAAATCTGCGACAGCGTGGCGACCTTCACCCGCAGCTTTTTGCCGAGCAGCACCGCCAGCTCATCGATCAACCCCAGGTTCCGCGGATCGGCCAGAGCAATCTCCAGCGATCCGTTATGCGCCTGAATCGGCACAAAATTGTAACGGAACATCAGATCGACCGGAATCGAATGAAAAAGGTCGTGATCGATGCGCACCTCACGCAGATCGACGAACTCGTGGTAGTAACGCTCAGCGACGGCGCGCGCGCGAGCGGCTTCCTGTACGGGATCGGTGGGAAGATGGCGGTCCGTTGCTGCCATATCAACAACTTAGCTCGACATTACACGCCGGGCTTCATGCTTCAAAAGGAATAGACGAGTGGGGCATTGCCGGCGTGCAAACCATTTCGGAACTCTATCTCGCCAGACGAGTTTTCCGCGCGGGTGCACTGTCTCCCACGGCAAAAAGCGAAAACGTGCCGTTGCCTTCCGGACTCATCAGGATCTCAGTCCCGGCCGGCAGCGCCACCGGAGACTGGTAGTAATAAGTCCGCGCGAAATCCGGATTGAACTGATAGATCCAAACGAGCGGCGCGAATGTCCCATCCGGACGCATCGCCACCACCTGCACGGTTGCGCCCTTGTTGAGGCTTTTCGGGCGAATCGCCACAACGGAAATCGGCGCGTCGATCTTCGTCCCGCCGGCGATATCGACCTGTCCCGCGCCAGCCGGGCTTGCCGGGTCCAGCCACTCGGCTGGCTTCGGCGGCGGTGGAAGGAATTGCGGATCGCCTTCCGGCGCGCCGCCTTCCACCCAATCGGAAATCACTTCCAACTCTTCCTGCGTGAGCCCGCGATCATTCTTGAATTCGCCGAAGCCCTTTACCGCCTGCCACGGAGGCATGCGGCGCTCGAGAACCTCTTCCTTGATCGCCTTGGCCCAGGGCCGCGCGACCTCATAACTCATCAGCGAGAACGCGGAACCGCCGTCGCGGTGGCACATGGCGCAGCGCTTGTAGACAAGCCGCGACATCTCTTTCGACCAGGTGATTTTCGTGGTAATAATATCGTGCGCGCCGATCACCGCCGCGCTCAGCCCGAACAAAATGGCGATTCGAAACATCACTCCGCTCTTCTACTGTATATCGTCAGATCGTCCGGCGGCGGATGAATCGGAAATAAGCCCGGCTTCCGCGTGCGCAACAACAGCAAATTAACGATCGTTGGCCGCGCTGGTCGAGGGCTGCTTTTTCGGCCGCATCAGGTCCATCGGATTTTCATTCAGTGGAACGGAAACGTCGAAAAATCCGAACATCATCTCATCCCAGCTCTGCTCGCCGTAATGGACTTCCTTGGTCGGGTCCGGATTGGCCGGATTGTTCGGCGAATTGTCGTAGTGCGCCGTGCACTCGACGGTAGTGCCCTTGGGTAAAAACAGCGGCTGCTGCAAGTAATAGGAAAGCTGCCAGCTAAAGCTGTAGTGCGGCACCTTCAGCAGCGTCTCCTTGCGCCCGTCCGGAAATACCACGCGGAATTCGAAGTCTTTCCCCCGCAGATGCATATGCGGCAGTAGCATGGTCAGCGTCGAATCGTCTTGCAGCGTGATCTTCGCGTTCACTTCATGATTCGGATCGCCGGGCGGGATGGTGAAGTCCGCCGTGGTGGCGGCCAGCGTCAGCACCCTCGCTTTCGGCGGCTCCGTGGCGAAAATCAGGCCGACGCGGCTCTTGTCGCTGCCCGGCTTTCCATCCGCCGTGTAATGGAGCTGGAAGATAATGTCCGCGCCCTTGGGGATCAGCTTCACTTCGCCCGGCTTCTGCATCTCCGGAATTGTCCCCGGAGCATATCCGGCCAGGAAGTCTCCGCCGAATCCGCCGCCTCCGCCTTCCCCGCCCTTGCCTTTTTCCGGAACGAACGGCACGCCGATCGGCGCGTCTTTCATCCACGGCGAGTGCGGATCGCGAATGAAGGCGATGATGTGATGCACATGCTCGCGATCGGTCGGGCGCGCTTCGGCAAACTGCACGTACTTGTCTTCGGTGAAGTTGGTAGGCAGCCGCACGTACTGATAATCAATCGTGCCTTCCTTGGGAACTTCAAACGCCGTCGGCACTTCCAGCACCATATCCGGCTTGCCGATCACCCAACCCTCGGCGAACTGGACCGGCTTCGGCGCATCCGCTGGATTGCCCGCCTTCGCGCCCGAATCGACCCAGGCGACCACCGTTTTGATGTCGGCTTCGCTCAGCCTCCTGTCGTTCGCGAA
This sequence comes from Terriglobia bacterium, assembly GCA_021325175.1. Lineage (GTDB taxonomy): Bacteria > Acidobacteriota > Terriglobia > Bryobacterales > Bryobacteraceae > Palsa-187. Next base: position 19,420 of record JAJPHS010000067.1, on the reverse strand, counting down.
TTTTCCGAAATGCGGATCGGCAAACCATGGCGGCATTTGCCGCGTGAGCACCGCATCCTTGATCGATTTCGCGTACGGCCGCGTGGTGTCATATGACATCAGCGAGAACGGCGCAGCTTCGCCCGGCCGATGACAGGTCTGGCAATTTTTTTGCAGAATGGGGAGAACGTCTTTATAAAACGTCGGATCGGGTGCGGCCGCGACGATTGCGGCGCACAGTAAGCCAAACGGCAGAACACGCATCGATTAACCTCCAGCTTCATTCACTATACGACGGTTCGACGCAGTTTGGTTCCCGCGCTTTTTCACGCGGAAGTGCCTCAAAAAATGCGGCGGATCGCGCAAAATAACGGCAGTTATGGACTTAACTACGTTAACAGTCAATCTTCCTAATTGTAAATTATTGTAAATAACGGTTCAAACCAGCCTGGCTTTCACCGGGCTGGAAAACGCGCCTAATAGCGTAGGCGGGATTGGCGAGACACCAAACTTCTATCGCTTCAGCGGATCATCCACCCATGGTGGCGTCGCCTGCATCAGCCGGCCGAGCTCCGGTTCGAGCTGCTGCATCTTCTCCTTCATCTGCCACGCGATCTGGCGATAGCTGAAATGTCCCTTGACCCCGCTCCGCAAGCGCGCGATATATTCCGCCTCGGCGAAATCCATCTTGAACAGAAAGCGGGAGCGCGCGCCGAACGGAGCCAGATAATGCGCCGCGTTGCCCTCCATCGCGTTCATCGCGGCCAGCGTCGCGTCCATGAGCGACTCGTATTCATTCTTCAAGCCCGCCGCAGCCAGCGCCTCCGGCGTCTCGTATCCGTACCGTCCCGTGAACGCCTGCCGGAACTGATGACAGCGGCGATGGCGATGCAGGTCGCGATAGGCGCCGATATCGATCAAGAAATCGAACGCGTACGGCCCGCCGCGAAAGGCCCGCAGCAGTTCATCGCGATCCCCGCGGGAGCGCAGCGCCAGATCGATCACTTCATTGCGCTGAGCCGTGCTCCATCCGGACACGATATCGTAGAGCTGGTGAAAGGACCGGTCCGTGACTGGGAACAGCAGTTGCGCGGTGACATCGGCGTGGGTGTCGATGGGGCGCGTGAGGTAAACCAAATCCTGGCCGTCGCTTTTTGAGGAAGGCGGAAGATTTTCGCGCGCCCACTGCTCAAGATCGGCGCGAGATTGCGCAACATGCTGGTCCGGGTCGACGTGGCGAGCAAGCGTAGGAGCCAGCGCCTCTCTCGCTGACGCTTCATCCCAGACACATTCGGGAGGCGCCGCGCACACCGTGGCCATTTCCTCCCCGATCTGGCGAACTTCGGCGTACTCGGATGCCTTCAGCCGGCGGATCTGACGCTCCAGCGTGCGTATGCTGGTAACCTGGCCGACTCCGGTCGGGACGCCAAGGAATAAGGTGTATCGCGCGATGTCGAACGCCCGCGCGGAGATGTTGCGCCGATACAGTTCCGGCTTCATATCCGCGGGCCGCGGCAGACGATCGGCGAGGTAGTCGCTCATCGTCTTATGGATTCGCTGGTAGGCCTTCAGCAGTTCCGCGGCGGCTTTAGCGTACGATTCCCCGGCTCCCGGCGGCGTAATGAAACCCGAGCGTGAAAAATCCTGGTAGCGTGATGATCGAGCCTGACCATCCCAGAGCTGCTCGTCCTCGATCTCGATGGCGGCAAGCTCGGAGATGCCTTCAAAGCACAAAGTGAGGTGCCCCAGATCCGCAATGGAGGCGTGGCCATAGTTGTAATAAAAGCTTTCCAGGAACTTAGCCGAATCGTGCGTCCGCACCCATTCGATCGAATCGCGGATCGAATCCGGGGAACGGCTGTATCGGGCCAGCGAATAGGCGCTCTTTTCCGGGGGCATCGGCGATACCGCAATGACTCGCTTGGCTTGGGTCACAAACGGCTATGATAACTGTTCCCACATGAAAATTCGGATTAAGAAGATTCATCCTGACGCCACCGCGCCTGCCTACGCGCATGGATCCAACGAAGATGCAGGCCTCGATCTGACAGCGATAGAACGTACGGTACTAAGCCCAGGAAAGTCCCAGGCCGTACCCACCGGACTCGCCATCGAGCTTCCGCCGGGATACGAGGCGCAGGTCCGGCCACGCAGCGGAATGGCGCTGAAGCACTCGATTACGGTGAATTTCGGCACCATCGATCCCGGCTATCGCGGAGAAATTCGCGTCGTGATGTTCAATCTCGGCCGCGCCGATTACGTGATCGAAAAAGGCGATCGCATCGCGCAACTCATTGTCGCGCGCTATGAAGCGATCGAATGGGAAGAAGGCGAGCTCGGCGAATCCCGCCGCGGCGATGGCGGTTTCGGCTCCTCAGGCCGCTGAAACGTTTTGGCAGGCCGCGCATCTCTGAGTTGTGACGCGACATACGATAGCGTGGCTGTTGCTCGTCTGCCTGACAGGATGCAAGCAGCCGGAGGCGCGCAGCAGCATGGCGCCTTCGCCGGCCGAAGCTGCAAAAAGCGATCCGGCAGCGGCGCCAACGCCGGCGCCCTTGCCAACGCCGGCGCCCTTAGTGATTCCCGCGGGCACGGTTCTCGAAGCGCGAATCAGCCAGGCGCTGTCCTCGGCGCGCAACCGCGCCGGCGACCCCTTCACGGCTTCCCTTGAGCGTCCTGTGGACATCGGAGGGCGCGAAGTGCTCCCGCGCGGCGCCAGGCTGCGCGGCCATGTCTCCACTTCGCGGTCCTCAGGGCGCATGGAGGGACGGGCAGTGATCGGCATCACGCTCGATTCGGTGGAGGTGAATGGCCAAGATCTGCCGATCGTCACCTCTCTCGATACGCAAACCAGCGCGGCGCATAAGAAACGCAATTTGGAAATGATCGGCGGCGGTTCGGGAGTGGGAGCGCTGATTGGCGTTCTCGCGGGCGGTGGCAAGGGCGCGGCTATCGGCGCGCTTGCGGGAGCGGGCGCGGGAGCGGCCGGCGCGGCGGCAACCGGAAAAAAAGACGTCGAGATCCCCGCCGAAACCGTCTTCACCTTCCGCCTGAAGTCGTCGCTGACGCTGCCCTAGCCCCCGGGATGCGCGCCACAACGTTTGAAAGCGCGGATCCCGCCCTCCTGCGTACGAAACACGACGTTTGAAAAGTCCTGGCGTAGCGGTAACGCCCCTGTTGCCCGTTGCTCGATTCGTCCGCGAAAATGAAAGTATCCACTCATGTCGAAACTTTATTCACGCGCGGAGCTGGTTCGCGCGCGCGGCCAGTGGCGCGGCGAAGGGAAGGCGGTGGTGTTCACCAATGGCTGCTACGATATCCTGCATCCCGGCCATATCCGCCTGCTTGAAAAAGCGCGCTCGCTGGGCGACGTCCTGATCCTGGCGCTAAACACCGACGCGAGCGTGGCGCGGCTCAAAGGACCATCGCGCCCGCTGATCCCTCAGCAAGAGCGCGCGCGAATGGCGATGGCCCTGGAGGCCGTCGACGCGGTGACGTTCTTCGATGAGGACACGCCTCGCGAACTGATTGCCGAGATTCTGCCGGATATTCTCATCAAAGGCGCGGATTGGGCTCACTTCATCGCCGGACGGGAAGAAGTGGAAGCCGCCGGCGGCAAGGTGATGGCGCTCGCGCTCGAGCCGGGTTATTCCACCACGAATATTGTCGACGAATTGTTAGCGCGGAAGTGACTCGCCTCTTGTGACGCACCCCGGTGTTCGTGATCTGTTTCAAACCCTGAGCCGTCACGCGGCATTTCAGGATCTGGCCGGGAAGCTGGCGCGCCGCGAAACCGGATTTTTTTCGCTCGCCGGATTGACGCCCACCGCCAAGGCGCTTTATCTCGTGCTGCTGTGGCAGGCGACGGAGCGCCCGCTGCTGGTAATCGCCGACAGCAGCCAGCGCGCGGAATCGCTGGCCGAGCTCATTGAAACATTTTTCAACCTTCTTGTTCCGCATTCGGGCGCCGGGCCGCAGCTCATTCCCGCGCTCGACGTGCTGCCCGGGCAGAAGCTGTCGCCGCACGCCGAGATCATGGGCGAACGCGCCATCGGCCTGTGGCGCATGGCCCACGCCGACGCGCCGATCGTCATTGCGCCGGTGGCCTCCGCGCTGTTTCGAACGCACGCGGCGGAATATTACCGACGGCTCGCGCTCGAACTGCGCACGGGTGAGGAGCTGCCGCTCGATACCATCGAGGCCCATCTCAAATCGATCGGCTACGAAAAGCGCGATCCGGTGGAGATGGTCGGCGAATATTCGATCCGCGGCGGCATTCTGGACGTCTTTCCGGCCGATAACGCGCGCCCGCTGCGCGTCGAATTTTTCGGCGACGAGATCGAGTCCATTCGCCGGTTCGACATCGCTTCGCAGCGCTCGGTGGTGAAGGTCGCCGAAGGACGCGTCCTGCCGCTGCTGGAGCAGCCGCGCGAGGGTCCCGCGCCGCCGGGTTGGGAGTTCGCCGAAGCGCTGGAAACGCCGCGGGAAAATTCGCTGATCGAGCTGGCCGGCGGCGCGGCCATCGTGCTCGATGAGCCGGAGCAGATCCGCGCCGCGTCCGAGCGCCTCTGGAAACGCCTCGATCAGCAGGAGGTCCCCGAGTTGGCCGCGGCGAATTTCTTCTATTGGGAGGAGCTCGAGGCGCGGATCGGCGATGGGCCGCGAATCGCGCTGCGGGAATTGGATCTGGACGCGTCGGCGCCGCACATCGCCACGCGTCCGTCCATGGCCTTTCACGGATCGATGCAGGTTGCGGTCGCGGAGGCCAAGACGCTGGTCGAGCAAGGCTATCGCGTCGCGTTTTTCGCGCCGGCAAACGGCGAACTGGAGCGGCTTGCCGATATTTTGCGCGAGTATTCGGTGCCGTTTCAGTTGGGTTTGGCGCCGAACGAAGCGGCCTCGCCCTATCTGGCCGAGCGCGCTTATCTGGCCGGACCGGTCGCCAGCACGTACCTGATTAAAGGAAAGGTTCGCCGCGGATCGATTTTTCCGGAATCCTCCATCGCCTTTATCGGAAGCGAGGACCTGTTCGATTCCTCCGATCTGATTGCGCGTCCCGGCATCACCAAAGCCCACTTGACGGCCTTTGCCGCCGATCTGGCTGATCTCAAGCCGGGCGATTTCGTGGTTCACGTCACGCACGGCGTCGGGAAATTTTTAGGCGTCCGGGAAATCGCGCAGGGCGAGCAGAAGGGCGACTTCATGCTGCTCGAATACGCGGGCGAGGCGAAGCTGTACGTTCCCCTCACGCGCATGGATCTGGTTGAAAAATACCGCGGCGGAGGAGAATCGGCGCCGCCGCTCGACCGGCTCGGCGGATCCACCTGGACGCAGCGTAAATCGCGAGTGAAAGCGAAGATGCGCGACATGGCCGACGAGCTTCTGAAGCTTTACGCGCAGCGCCGCATGGCGGAGGGGTTTGCCTTTTCGCCCGATTCCAACTGGCAGCGCGAATTCGAAGACGGCTTCGAATTCACCGAGACCAAGGACCAGCTTTCCGCGGTAAAGGACATCAAGCGCGATATGGAGTCGCCTCATCCGATGGACCGCCTGTTGTGCGGCGACGTCGGATACGGAAAGACGGAAGTCGCGATGCGCGCGGCGTTCAAAGCGCTGGGTGATGGAAAACAGGTGGCGGTGCTCGCTCCGACTACCGTGCTCGCTTTCCAGCATTATGAGACTTTCAAGCGGCGATTCGCAGCGGTTCCGGTGCGCATCGAAATGTTTTCGCGATTTCGCGGCGCCCAGGAGATCAAGCAGTCGCTGGAGGATCTGGCCGCGGGAAAAGTTGACATTGCCATCGGCACCCACCGGCTGCTTTCAAAAGACGTCGAGTTTCGCGACCTCGGCCTGCTGATCATCGACGAGGAACAGCGCTTCGGAGTGCGGCATAAGGAGCGGTTGAAGCAGATCCGGCAAAACGTGGATGTGCTGACCATGAGCGCGACCCCGATTCCGCGCACGCTGCACATGTCCCTGCTCGGGATTCGCGATATGAGCGTCATCGAAACGCCGCCCAAGGACCGTCTGTCGATTCACACCGTGGTGGCGCATTTCGATCCCGAGCTGATCCGCGCCGCCATCGATCAGGAATTATCGCGCGGCGGGCAGGTTTATTTTCTTCATAACCGCGTGGACACGATCTTTTCGCGCGCGGCGATGATCCAGCAGCTTGTTCCCAACGCGCGGATCGGCGTCGGCCACGGGCAGATGGGCGAGCAGGAGCTCGAGCGCGTGCTGCTCGGCTTCATGCGCCACGAATACGACGTTTTCGTATCCACCACGATCGTGGAAAACGGCCTGGATATTCCGCTCGCCAACACCATCATCATCGAAAACGCCGAGCGCCACGGTTTGGCGGAGCTTTATCAATTGAGAGGCCGCGTCGGCCGATCGAATCGGCGGGCGTATGCATATTTATTGGTTCCCTCCGATGCGGAGCTGAGCGAGATCGCGCGCAAACGCCTGGCGGCGCTGCGGGAATTTTCCGATCTCGGCGCGGGATTCAAGATCGCCGCGCTCGATCTGGAGCTGCGCGGAGCGGGCAACCTGCTCGGCGGCGAACAGCACGGGCACATCGCCGCGGTCGGCTTCGATATGTATTTGCGGCTGCTCGAAGAAACGGTGCAGGAACTGAAGGGCGAAGAAGCGCCGCTCGAAATTCACTCCGCCTTGAACCTCGGCCTGGATATCCGCATCCCACCCGAATACATCGCCGATGAAAATCAGCGCTTGCGCGCCTACAAGCGCATCGCCGGCGCGCGCGACGCCGGGGATGCGGAACGCATCCGCGCCGAGCTGGCCGATCGCTACGGCCCGCCGCCCGAATCCGTCGAAACGCTGCTCGAATTCGCCTTGCTCAAGAGCAGCGCGGAGCAGGCCGGGATCGAGGCCATCGATCGCCGCGGTGGTGCGCTGCAAATCAAATTTCATCCCGGCTCGAAGATCGATCCCGGCCGACTGATGGCGCTGGTTTCCTCGCGCGAAGGCGCGCAGTTCACGCCGGCGGGAGTGCTGAGATTACCACTGCCCGCGGCGGATGCGGCATCGGCCGTGCTCGCCTATGTGAAGGACGCCATCGGCGAACTGATCACTGGCGGCATCGCCGCCACCGTTCCCAAACCTCTTTGAGCCGAAATCAGTCACCCGCGAAGACCGGAGAAAGCCTGTTCGACTTCGCGGCGTTGGGCGGGCGTAAGGACCGTCAACGGCAGACGCGGCGGGCCGCCATAGTAACCGTTCAAGTCCATCGCATGCTTGAGCGCGGCGATGCCGTATTGTTCGATCAAGCGCGCGGCGGGAGCGATGCGGTTCTGCCAGTCCTCGGCGGCATCGGATTCGCGGGTGCGATGCGCTTCCCAGATGCAGATCGCCGCGTACGGGATCGCGTTCGCAATATCGCAGATCACGGCCGCCGCGCCGCCGGCGAAATCGCGCGCGATCGAACCGGACGATCTTCCGATCCGCGCGTCCAAGATGTTGGGGTGCGACAAACCTTCCGGCGCCGCGCCGTCGATGAGGATCGGAATCCTTGATTGGTCGGCCACCGCGGAAAGATAGATCTTCTGCGTTTCGACCGCCGCGTGCGGAACGCCGATGGAGGCGGCCTTATAGCCGAGCGATTCGGCCCGATTGCTAAGCTCGACCGTTTCCCGTACCGACGGCATGCCGGTCGAGGCGATCCGGATTTTTTCCGGCGCCGAATATTCAGCGGTCCACTCCCAGACCCGGATCTTTTCTTCCGCGGTGAGATAAATCGATTCTCTGCCGGAAACCACATAACCGGAAACACCCGTGCGATTCCATTTTTCCACGTTGTGCCGGATTTTGACCGGATAAATATCGCCATTGTGATCGAAAGGGATGGCGATGGGGATGAGGATGCCTTGAAGTTTCATAGGGAGCGTGGGAAGTGGAGCCCACTTCCCACTACCCAGCTCCGTTTTACCGGCTTAAAAATACGACGACGAACACGTACAGCGCCAGCGATTCGATGAACGCAAGTCCCAGAATCAGCGCAAAGCGTATTCCGCCCGCGGCTCCGGGATTTCTGGCGATCGCTTCGGCAGCTCCCGCGGCGGCGCGGCCCTGTCCGATGCCGCACAGACCGGAGCCGATGCCCATTCCGATTACCAGCCCGATGGTTTTCAGGCCCGTATCCGTGCCTCCACCGTTGGTCGCTTGCGCAAACACCGACGTGGTGCACAAGAGCAAGATCACCAGCGCCAGCAACACAATCCTCATTCGCATTGTTTCTCTTTCCTTTCCTATTAAATTCCGCCGGGGAGGTGGTTCCGGTCCGATCTCTGGGGGAACGGCGGCTCACACCCGGCGGGGATAAAGCCGGAAAATTAATGCTCGTGCGAGGTGGCGATGTTGATATAGATCATCGCCAGAATCATGAAAATATATGCCTGCAACAAGCCCACGAACACGTGCAGCAGCATGAAAATGACGGGCGCGACCAGTTTGGTCAGGCTGAGAAACGCCAGCGTGACCTGATCACCCGCGAACATGTTCGCGTAAAGACGAACGCTGAGCGAGAGGATTCGCGCCAGATGGCTGATCAGTTCGAGCGGAATCATCAACACCGCGAGCCAGGCGACCGGCCCCATAAACTGCTTCAGATACGCAACCAGGCCCAACTCCCGAATGCCGTGATAGTTGTAATAAACAAATGTCGCCAACGCCAGGCCGAGCGGAACCATGATGTACATGGTGGGCGACTCGAGCGAAGGCACCAGCCCGATCAGATTCATCAGCAAAATAAAGATAAAAAGCGTGCCGAAGTAGGGCAGATAACGCTCGCCGTGATGCAGGCCGACCTCTTCCATGGTCATTTTGACGAAGCCGTAGGTCAGCTCGAAAACGTGTTGCAGCGCGCCGGGCTTATCGACCGAAAGACGCATTCGCACCAGCAGGACCAGGACGAACAGGATGGCAATCACCAGCAGTTCCATGGAGATCCAGTTGGTCCACGGCCGTTGCTGCGCCGGGAAACCGGCGAGACCAAGGAAGGCGTTCGCAAAGCCCGCGGAATGATCGTTTAGTAATTTCGTAAGCCAGAGTTCTTGTTCAGGCATAAATTATTTCGAAAAAGCCAACTCGTAGAGGATTTCCGCAAATACGGCGGCGGCCGAGGCAAACAAGCCGGCCAGAAGCGCCATTGGACTGACTTCTAAGTACTTTACAATAACATAAACCGCCGCTCCAAGCAGCCCGTAACGCATAAAAAAGAGAGCGGCGTAGGCTCCGACGCGCCGCGTTGGAGCCGCTCCGATGCTGCCCGCCACGCCGCGAATCATATGGAAACTCAAGTAGGAAAGCAGCGCCCCGAGGGCGAACCCGCAGCCGGATCGCAGGCCGAATCTCACCGCCGCGATAGCGGCCCCCACCAAGCCGATGGCAGCGATCAGGCGTCGGATACGGGCGATGGCACGATCGTAAAAATCCGGGCTCATTCCTTGCCCAGGCCATGAATGAGCTGGATGAATCCGCCGACCGTTCCCAGGATCAGAAACGTGATGCTGAGAAAATGCGTGTTCAGGGCTCTATCGATGGCGTAGCCGATGACGTAGCCGCCAAGTCCCGAAAGCGGCAACATGGTGGCGAGAGACACGTAGCGGACCACCTGACTCCACGGATTCTGTTTGCGATCGTCACCCATCCGAACTCATCGCTTCCTCGCCAGAATTTCCGCGGCGGCGCCGGAAATCTCGTTCACCAGAAAACCCATTTTCGGATGGGAAGGTTCGAAATCGCGCGGCAGATCGTAATCGGCCAGTGTTTCGCTGGTCGTAGGACCCACGGAGCCGACCACCGTCCGCTTCAACGCCGCGCGAACGGCCTCTTCAAGTCCCATCTCCGCGGCGATTTTCAGCAGATGCGGAACCTGGATGGACGTGGTGAACAGAACTACATCGAAACGACCCTCGCAGAGGCCGCCAACGGCCTTGCGCAGCGGCGCGGTATCCTCCGGGAGGTCCCATCGATAAACCGAAACGGGGGTTACTTCGGCGCCGCGGCGGCGCAAGCCATCGATCAGCTCCGGGTTGTCGCGGCCGTATTCCTGAACTGCGATTTTCCGTTCAGGACGGCCGTCAAGCGCAGACAGAATTTCGCGCCAGGTGTTCGGCTCGGGAACCACGACTGATGGCGGGACGTTCCATTCCCGAAGCACCGCAAGCGGCTTTGATCCGCGCACGACCGTAGTCAGCCCGCTGAGCGCGGAGGCGAAGCTGCCAGCCGGATAGCGCGTCTCGATCACCTGCGCGAGCAATCGCGTTCCCACGCCAGTCAGCAGAATCATCATTTCGAACTGGCGTGAAAAAAGGCGTTCGGCAAAGGCGAACGCCCCGGAATTTTCAGCGAGCGAAATTTCGCGCATCGACGGAGCGACGAACGGCTCTCCGCCGCAGGCCCGGATCAGCCTTTCCATCTCACGGCAGCGGCGGCTTTCAAGCGATAAGACCCGGAGACCGTCAAACGGCATCGGTTCCAGGTTAACCGATCCTTACTGAGCGGGTTTCGGTTCGGGAGCGGTCTTGGGCTCGGTCTCCCCGCGATGACAGGTGTAGCAGGTCACGTGCATCTTGCCGTCGGGGAAATTGGCGTTGATCTTCTCCGACATTTCGATCATGTGCCGGGCGATCTCCTTCTTGGGATTTTCATCGCTGGCGAAGTTGCCCTGCACGTGGCAGTAGTTGCACTGCACGCCGAGGCCGGTGGTGAAAGCGCGCATGATCTGGCGAACCTGGGCGCCGTCCGTGACTTTCAAAACTTTCAGGTTGGTTGGCGGTGGAGGAGCCTTCTTTTCCTTCTTTGGCGCCTCTTGCTGGGCGCACAACGGAATCAGGAAAAACAGAGTGGTGACAAGTAGGCGCATAAGCGCATATTATACATGATCGGCGCGCTTCGCCGAAGCGAATTCAAGTGGCCAGTAGCTCAGGCGAGCCACAGTACTGCATGATTTGCGGCGAAGGCGGCGGCGTAGGCGAAGAGGGTCATGTAGGCGAATTGCAGCGCGGGCCATTTCCAGCTCATCGTCTCCCGGCGCACCACGGCGATGGTGGACATGCACTGCATGGCAAAGGCGAAAAATACCAGCAGAGCGGCCGCGCCGCCCGGCGTCAGGTCGCGGCGCAGCGCTTTTTGCAGCTCGACCGAGTGCTCGCTCGATCCCTCCATGCCGTAAATCGTGCCGAGCGTGCCGACGATCACCTCGCGCGCCGCAAGCGAGCTGATCAGGCCGATGCCGATCTTCCAGTTGAAGCCGAGCGGCTTGATCGCCGGCTCGACCGCGTGGCCGATTTTCGCTTCGATGCTCTGATCGATGGGCGGCGGCGCGCCGTTTTTGAGCGGCAGGTGCCCGAGCACCCAAATCACGATAGCCACCGCGAGAATCACGGTGCCGGCGCGGCGCAGAAAAACCTTGGCGCGATCGACCAGGCGCAGCCCCAGCGATCGCGGCGTGGGCCAGCGATACGGCGGCATCTCGAGCATGAAGGAGGAGCGCGCGCTTTTGAGAATCGTCGATTTGAGAAGCTTTGCCGTGCCGATCGCGGCGAGGAATCCGATAATGTACAGACTGAGCAGCGCGAGCACCTGGTATTTGGGCGCGATAAAGGCCGCGATCACCAGCGTGTACACCGGCAATCGCGCCGAGCAAGTCATGAAAGGCGCGATTAAAATCGTGGCGATGCGGTCGCGTTTATTTTCGATGGTGCGCGTGGCCATGATCGCCGGAACAGCGCAGGCGTAGGCGGAAAGCAGCGGGATAAAGCTTTTGCCTTGCAGGCCGATGCGGGCCATGGTGCGATCGGCGATCAGCGCCGCGCGCGCCAGGTAGCCGGAGTCCTCTAAAATTCCGATAAAGAGAAACAGAATCAGGATCTGGGGAAGAAACTTGACCACAGAGCCGACGCCGCTCCAGACGCCGTCCACCAGCAGCGAGCGCAGCGGCGCGTAGGAGATGACGGAAGCGACCCAGGCGCCGGAGGCCTGGATGCCGTCGTCGATGGCGTCCATCAGCGGCTGCGCGCCGGCGAAGATCGTTTCGAAAACGCCGATCACGACCAGCAGAAAAATCAGCGGCCCGAGCAGCGGATGCAGAAAAATCGCGTCCAGCCTTCGCGTCCACAGCGGCGGCGCGGGCGCGTGATATCTGGCCTTGCTGCCGGCGTGCGCGGCCCAGGCGCGGCACTTGGGAATGTCCTGAATTACGGGCAGCTCCATCAGCGGCTTTCCCCCGCCATTGCGCGCCGGCGCGCCCTGCGTGGTGCCGGCGAGAAACTGCATGACTTTCTCTATGCCGATTCCCTTGGCCGCGCTCACCAGCGCGACAGGCGAGCCGAGCTGCATGGCCAGCTCCGCCGAATCTACCTCGCCGCCGCGCGCGTCGAGATCGTCGGCCATGTTGAGGATTACCAGCGTCGGCAAGCCGAGCGAAAGAACCGGCGCGGCGAGCACCAGATGCCGGCTGAGATTGGTGGAATCGAGAATCAGCAGCACGGCGTCGGGCTTGGGCATGTCCTTCATCGCGCCGCCGAGCACGTCGTGAGTGACGCGCTCGTCTTCGGTGCGCGGTGTCAGGCTATAGACGCCGGGAAGATCGACCAGATAAACTTCGTGATCGCCATCGAGGCGGGCGCGGCCCATGCGATGCTCGACCGTGACGCCGGGGAAATTGGCGACTTTTTGGCGCAAGCCGGTGAGGCGGTTAAACAGGGTCGATTTGCCGGAATTGGGCGGTCCGACGATGGCGACGATCTGGCGCCGCGTTTTCGCGGGGCGGGTTATGGTCGCCGCAGGACAGCCGTGGCAGTCGCCCATCGTGTTTTCCTAGCGGAGGATCAATCGAATCGCCGTTTCACGCCGCAAAGCCACTTCCGAGCCGTCCACCTGAAAAACGCGCGGATCGCCGCCCGGCGCCGAATGCGCGGGCGTGACGGAATGGCCCGGCAAAAATCCCATTTCCATCAGCCGGCGGGCATCTTCTTCCGGCAAATCAAGCCGGTCGAGAATCCCGGATTCGCCGCGCTTGAGATCGGTCAGGTTGCGGGTGGGATGCGTCCGCGAGGGTTGGGCCGGCCTTTTCTTGTTGAAACTCATTTGCAGATCGATTTCCAGTTTGCTGTAATTTGCCTTCCAAGTCAAGGGCCACCCCCGACCAGGTGCGACAAACCAGTTGCATCTGGGGCTCCTACTCACAATGGTAGCAATTCCGAGACACATCGCTGTGAAGCCGGACGGGACGAAGACCTTCACTGCCGTCGATTCCCCGGGTTGTTGGAAACAACACACGCATCCGTGGATCTTTGTAATAATTCTTTAGGTCCACCCCAACGCAGCTTTCAACGCGGGGAGAAATTTCAATGTTATCCAGGCGCTCATTCATGTTGGTTTCCTCGGCCGCCGCGCTGGCGCGAACGTCGCCACAAGCTTTGGCGCAGCGCGCGCAGCCTCCGGCCTTGAACGGCCCGCTTCCGCCCTCCATCGCCGCGCTCAAGTCCATGACCGGCCAGGTCCGGCCGGTCAGCAATGAGGAGCGCCAGGCGCGCATCGAGAAAGCCAGAAAGTTGATGGCGCAATACAAGATCGACGCCGTGGTCCTTTCCGGCGGCGCGAGCTCTCTGTACTTCGCCAATCTTCAAATCGGCGGCAGCGAGCGCCTGTGGGCGCTGGTGATCCCGCTCCGGAACGATCCGTTTCTCGTCTGCCCGGCGTTTGAAGAAGACCGCGCGCGCGAACTTCTGGCCAATACTCCGTTTTCCAATCACGCCGATATCCGCGTCTGGCAGGAGGACGAAAGTCCCTACGTTCGCCTGATACAGGGACTGAAGGACCGCGGCATTTCCACCGGCCGCATCGGGATCGAGGAAACGGTGAAGTTCGTCTTCGCCGACGGCATCGCGCACGCGGGCGCGCCGGCCTTCACGGTGGTGAGCGCAACTCCGGTGACCGCCGGCTGCCGGATGATCAAAGATGAACACGAAATCGAGTTTCTTCGCCTCGCCGGACACGCAACGCTCGAAGTGTATGAGGCAGTCTACAAAGCCCTTAAGGAAGGCATGACGCAGCGCGATGTGAGCGCACTGATTCAAGCCGGCTACGCGCGCGTCGGATTTCCCGGAGAAGCCAGCCTCAACATCGGCGAATACACCGCGTCGCCGCACGGCTCGCGGACGCCGCAAACGATTCGCGAAGGCACGATCATCATGCTCGACGACGGCTGCCGCGTGGAGGGGTACACATCCGACATCACGCGAACTTTCGTCCTCGGCAAGCCGTCGGAAAAAATGGTTCAGGTGTTTGAAATCGTCCGGCGCGCCCAGCAGGCCGCGCTCAAAGCCGCGCGCCCGGGAGTTCCGAACGAAGCCGTGGATGCGGCCGCCCGCGGCGTGATCGTCGATGCGGGCTACGGGCCGGGGTTCAAATATTTCACACACCGGGTAGGGCACGGCCTCGGCATGGAAATGCACGAATGGAATTACCTGGTGAAGAACAATATGTTCGGCTATGACGGCAACCCGACATTGCAGGCCGGGATGGTTTTCAGCGACGAACCCGGCATCTACATTCGAGGTGAATTCGGGGTCCGTCTCGAGGACGATATGCACATCACCGCGGATGGCGCCGAGCTTTTGACCCCGCCCAGCCCGTCTCTCGAGCATCCGTTCGGATAGGATCGGATTCGTGGCGCCAATCGTACAAAGCCGCCAGATTTTAACCCACCGCGATCACGTTTTTAATCCCATCGACGCGCCCCGACAAGGGCACGATCGCCTGCTCGAGCGGGATACGATGCGAGATGATTCCGGAAAGCTCCCGCGGCCATCGCTGCGCGAACGCGCCGATATCGGCGATGGCGCGCCTGAAATCGTGCACGCTCGCGTTTACCGTCCCGAAAATGACCTGATTCTTCAAGACGTGATCGCGCATCAGTTGATCCGTATCCACCGGGATCGGACCTTTCCGGCCCGGCACGCCGGTAAAAATAAAAACTCCGTTAACGCCTAAATACCGCATCACCTCGAACGCCAGAGAGGAAGCGCCTACGGCCTCATACACCACATCAATATTGCCGATTTGCGCGGCGAGCGTGGCGACATCCGTCGTTTCGGCGTGAACGAATTTCGCTCCGATGCCGTTCACCAATCCCGCGACATCTCCCACGTGTCCGGTTCGCGAATAGACGGTCGTATCGAATCCTTCCAGCACCAGCTTCATCGCGCCGAGAAGTCCCACCGGTCCCGCCCCGAGCACCAGCGCGGTTCGCCCCGCCGCCGGCGGTTCGCCGGATTTCACAGGAAGCGCCCACGGCAAACGCCGCTGCACTTCCCAAAGCTGCTCCACCGCTTTTTCCGCGATTGTCAGCGGCTCCACTAGCACGGCTACATCGCGCAGCTCTCGCGGCACAGGATTGACATACTTTGCCTCCTCGACGATCCATTCGGTCATGTAGCCGTGCCGCTTCATGATGCCGCGCTCGGTGTACTGCATTGTGTAGCAGAAATCCTGGCGGCCGGCGCGGCAGGCGATGCAGCCCGGCACGCTGCACGGCCGGCGCACCGTCGCCACCGCGAGATCGCGCGGCTTCAGGTTCGTGACGTCCTTGCCCGTCTCCACCACTTCGCCTAGCGATTCATGGCCGATGATCAGATACGGCGAGCCCTCCGGCGGGGTGCCGTATTGAAAACTGACAATCTCTTTGTCGGTTCCGCAAATTCCGACGTCGAGCATCCGAATTTTTACTTCGCTGGCGCTGCTCAGGCGCGGCTCCGGATGATCGACCAGATCGAAGCGGCGTTCAGAGGGAAAAACGGCGACGGCTTTCATTTCTGTTCGACTCGAATCATGTAATAAGGTTTCGCTATTTCGGGGTCCGGCTCGAACCAGCCGCTATTTTCGCGATTCAAAATCTCAAAATAATAAATCAGATCCGATGAGGCGCCCGGAATTTCAAACGTCGTCGAAGCCGCGGCCGGTTTCTCGATCACGCCGGTCAGCGCCGCGGAATCCGCCGGCCGGTAATGCAAACGTACCGTGCGAATCTCCTTCAGCGAGCTCAGTTGCAGGGTTAAATGGATCGGCTGATCCGCGGCGGCGGTTTTCACCGGCACATGAACGATCTGCGGGCGCGGCAATCTTTTGGGCGGTGGAGGAACCGGCGCGCCCGCGCCGATTCCATTCGCCTGCCGGCGATCCGCGACGCGCGAATCGGCGACGTCGAAAAGCTCGCGCGCGGCGTTCAGTTCTCGTTCCGCGCGATCGAGCGCCACCCCATCCTTGCTTCGATCGAACAGTTCCAGCTCGTAGGCAGCGCGCTCATGGTGCGCGTGAAACTTCGCCAGTTTCGCCAGGAGCTGAAAATCCGGCACACTGCTTTTTTCTAACAGCGCAGCCGCCTTCAGCAGCGCGTCATCGATCTCCGGCGGAGTCCATTTCGCCGACGCCGAATGCTCCAGACGATTCCGGACTGCCTCGCCAATGGTCGCGATCCAATCGTTTTCCGTCTCGCTTTGCTCGCGCTCCGGCCGGCGGTCCTCCGGCATCGTGAACATCGCGGGATCGGCCGCCTGCGCTTCGGCGAGCAGGGTCGTGATCCGCTCCGCCGCCTGAAATTCCTCCGGATTTTCGCCATGCGCCGGCTTCAGTTTTCGATCGTACGCGGCGCGGCCCCACAGCCAATACAATTCGGCATGTGTTTCGAATTCGCGCGGCAAGTCCAGATCGAAGGACGGCGGAAAAGACGGCGAATCGAAGCGCAGCGCCACTCCCATCGCGCGCGCCGCTTTCAGGAACTCCGGCTGCGCCAGCTTCCCGCGCGGATCAAGCGCGATTCGATGACCGGCGTCGCGCAGCGGCCGGAACAGCGCATTGCGATACACGTTCACATCGCCCGATTCGCCGAGGACCTCCACCGAACGAATCAAAGGGCAGGCGCTCACCAGCTTCGCCAGATTGCCAGGGGACTGCTCCCACAATCCCAAAGTAAAATCGACGGCGT
The DNA here is from genome assembly GCA_021325175.1 of Terriglobia bacterium. Lineage (GTDB taxonomy): Bacteria > Acidobacteriota > Terriglobia > Bryobacterales > Bryobacteraceae > Palsa-187. Next base: position 2,433 of record JAJPHS010000067.1, on the reverse strand, counting down.
AGTCCGCGGCCATTTGCGAGATCGCACGTAGCTTTTCCAAATTCCCGGGCGCCGAGGTGAAGATCAGCGTAAATCGATTGAACCGGTCGCGCGCCAGCATCTCGAAAAACGCGCGCCAATAAGCCTCCGGCGCTTCCATATCCGCGGCCGAGGCAAATCGGCGCACGCCGCGAACCGGTGTCGCCGGCTCGGCATGCGCCGGCTTCATTCGACCCGCCGCGCGAATCTGATCGGCGGCTTCGAGCAAACCATACATCAATCCGCGCAGATCGCCGCCGGTGATGTGCGCGCCGCCCACCGCGTAGGGCTCGATGCGATATGTTTCCGGCGGGTCCGCGGTCAGCTCGCATTTAATTTTCCATTTCACATGCCGCGCCTGGATCGCGGCATTATATTCGTCCAGCCCGAAATCGACCGGTCCGGCCGCCGCGGAAACACCGCAAACAATCAACAGGCAACACTGAGCCAGCCTGTCCACAGAGTTAATCCACCACCGCACTCCAACCTCTCCTTGAAAGATCCCAATAAATCACCGCGCCCGCGATCAGTCCCGCTGCCATCAATGCCACCCCCGATGCCGTCTCGTGCAGCAGCAGCTTGCCGGTGCCAAACAACATGCCGTAGATCAGCACGCATCCGGCGATCCAGTCCACCAGGTTCGACAATCCGTCGCGCGAAGGCTGCACTTCGGGTTTCAACCGCGCGATCCGCCGCCATCCCGCCGCGGAAGGGCGCGTCCGCGCGTAAAACGAGATCAGCACCTCATCCGGCTCCGGCCGCGTCAAATACGTCGCCGCCAGCCACACTACGGTCGTGATGGCGACGGTGATGATCATGATCCAGGCGAACTCGACCGGTTTGTCCGTATCCAGTTTCCAGATCGTTTGCAGGCTGAGGGAAACCGCGGAAGCCGCGATCATCGACGACACTTCGCTCCAGGCATTGATGCGCCACCAGTACCAGCGCAGCAGCAGCACGCTTCCGGTGCCGGCTCCGGTAACCACCAGCAGCTTCCAGGCGCCGGCGATCGAATCGAGATAAAACGTCACCACGGCGGAGACCAGCGTCAGCAGCACCGTCGCCGCCTGTGAAGCCGCCACGTAGTGCCGGTCCGATTCGCTCGGTTTGAGAAATCGCCGGTAGAAATCGTTCACCAGATAGCTGGCTCCCCAGTTGAGCTGCGTGGCGATGGTCGACATGTAGGCGGCCGCGAACGCCGCGATCATCAGCCCGCGCAGCGACGGCGGCAGATACGCGATCATCACGCGAATATATCCGGTTTCCGGCTTTTCCAATCCCGGATAAAGAATCAGCGACGCCAGCGCCACCAGGATCCAGGGCCACGGCCGCAGCGCGTAGTGCGCGATATTGAACCACAGCGTCGCCAGCAGCGAATGTTTCTCGTCCTTGGCGCTGAACATCCGCTGCGCGATATATCCGCCGCCGCCCGGCTCGGCGCCCGGATACCACGTCGCCCACCAGTTCAGCGAGATATAAACCAGAAAAGTGATCAGCGGCATCCACGCCGAATTCAAATCGGGGATGAAGTTTAAAACCGAGCCCTGATTTCCCCGCGCTGCGTCGAGCACGAGCAGCTTTGTTTTCATCTGGTCGATCCCGCCGACGGCCCGCACCGCGAACACCGCCAGCGCGATCACCATGCTCATCTTGATCACGAACTGGAACAGATCCGTGACCAGCACGCCCCACAGCCCGCTCAGCGTCGAAATGAACGACGTCAGCGCGATCATCCCGATCACGATTCCGAGCGCCTGGATCTTGCTCACGCCCAAAACCAGCATCAGAATATCGACCATCGCTTTATTTACCCAGCCGAGAATGATGCAGTTGATCGGAATGCCCAGATACAGCGCGCGAAATCCGCGCAAAAACGCGGCCGGCCTTCCGGAATAGCGAATTTCGCAAAATTCGATATCGGTCATGACGCCGCTGCGCCGCCACAGCCGCGCGTAGAAAAAGACGGTCATCATACCGCTGGCGACGAAGCACCACCATAGCCAGTTGCCCGCAATCCCCCCCACCGCGACCATGCCCGTCACCGCCAGCGGCGTATCGGCGGCGAACGTGGTCGCCACCATCGACGTCCCGGCCAGCCACCATGGAACGTTTCGTCCGGAGAGAAAGAATTCGCTGACGCTCGATCCGGCGCGGCTCTTGTAATAGAACCCAATGGCGAGGTTGAAGGCGAAGTACGCCGCCACCACCGCCCAATCCACCACCGTGAGCCGCACTCAAGCATCATAGCGTGCATCGTCTACCCTTCCCACGGGACTGCTTCCCGGCGCGATTCGCGTCATCAATAGAGGTAGGATGTACGCCGAGACTTTACCGCAACTGATCCAGGATCACCGCGGCCAGATCGTCAGCGGAGCCATCGATCGTGTGCGCCTCGAGCCCGAGCTCGCCGGCCTG
>JAJPHS010000127.1 GCA_021325175.1 Terriglobia bacterium | reverse complement strand
AGAACGCGCAGCGCGTCCGGCGACAGACGCTCGCGGGCGTGATCGAGCGCGACGAAGGCCAGGGCGCTGGCCGCCTCGGCGCCGCTGAGCACCGGCCGATGAGCGTAGACCAACAGCATCGCCGCCAGCGCGACCAGCCACGCCGCGCCGCCCACCGGCCACGCGGCCGCGCTCCCGCGCTCCCACTTCTCGATAGCGGCGCAGTTGATCCAGCACAGGCAGGAGAACAAAACGATGGTGGCGACGTCGCCTGGCGATCGCACTTTCTCCCACGCCGTAAGCGATGCGCCGAGCGCAAAAAGGACGGCCACCGCCAGCTCCTTGGGCCAGCTCCATTGCAGGCGATGAACGATGAAGAAATAGAGCGCGACCACGCCTGCCAATCCCGCGCCGCGCGCGAAAATCCCGGCCGGCAGCCGCGTGCAGGCGAGCCACGCCGCAAGCGCCAGCACGCCGATCCAGACCGGCGTCACCACCGCGCCATGGCGGCGATAAAACTCATGTCGCGGCAGGCGCGTCCAGCTTGCGCCGCGAACATCAAGCAAGCGATCCGCCGCGTAGATCAGCCACACGGCAAGCACCAGCAACACGGCCGGCATCGCGCTGACCGCGGCGTGAAAACATCGCGCGAATAAAAGCTGCCAGAGCAGCGCGACCACCGGAGCGTCGATGCTCAGCAGGTTGGGCCAGAGCCATGCCGGCTCGGTTCGCAATTTAGGGTTCGAGAGCGTCGCATGAGACGGCATGCGGTGATTCACTGGCGTGTTCGTGGCGTAATCTTCATGCTACCCGATTCCACAAACGGATCACATGCATTTCATGCTCGATCGCCAGCACGCTGACCGAGGCCGTGCTCAAGGAGAAAAATCGCCCGCATTGCGGCGGCAAATCGAGCCAGCGGGCGGCCAGCACGCGCAGCATATGGCCGTGGCCGAACAGCGCGACGCTGCCGGGCGCCAGCAGCGCTTCGGAAATGACGCGGTCGGCGCGAGCGGCAACCCGATCGGCCGTCTCGCCATTGGGAGGATTCGAGGTCCATATGGACCAATCCGGCGCGAATTGACGGATTTGCGCCGTGGTTAAGCCTTCGTAGTCGCCGTATTGCCATTCGCGCAGATCGGCGCAGGGCTGGGGAGTGAATCCTGCCAGGCGCGCGGTGTCGATCGCGCGGCGCATCGGGCTGGAAAGCACGCGCGCGAAATTTTTCCCGGCGAGAATTTCGCGTAACGCGCCGGCGCGCTGCTCGCCTTCGGGAAGCAGCGGCAGATCCGTACGCGAGGTGTGCTGGCCGGAAAGACTCCATTCCGTTTCGCCGTGGCGGATCAACCACAATTCGCAGCTCATGATGAATTCGTAGTTTGCCACAATTGCGGCGGGATTCATCCCAAACAGCAGGACCAAAGCCCTGCGCGGATTAAAATCCGTCCTCCAGCGCCGGCAGATCGCGGAATGGCGGAACATTTCGGTTACCGCTGGCGTTATACTTTGTGAAACAGAAACCGGAGGACTTCCAAATGGCGCTTCGCGATTTCATCGCCAGACAATGGATCTCGGTCATCCAGTACACCGAGCCGGAAGATGGCATACTCAGCTATCGCTTCCCCATGAACAACATGGAAATTATGAATGGCGGGAAGCTGACGGTGCGCGAATCGCAGATGGCGGTTTTTGTCAACGAAGGCCGCGTCGCCGACGTGTTCGGCCCGGGATTATACACCCTCACCACGGAAAATCTACCGATCCTGACGGATCTGATGAACTGGGACAAGAAATTCAACTCGCCGTTTAAAAGCGACGTTTATTTCTTCTCCACCCGCATCCAGACCGATCAGCGCTGGGGCACGGCCACGCCCATCACGATTCGCGATAAGGAATTCGGCGCGGTGCGGCTGCGCGGCTACGGAATCTATTCCTGGCACATCGCCGATCCGCGGGTGTTTTACAGCAAGGTGAGCGGCACGCGCGAAATCTATCGCGTGCCCGACATTGAAGGCCAGCTTCGCAATACTATCATTGGCCGCATGACCAGCGCGTTCGCGGAATCGACGCTGCCGTTTCTCGATATGGCGGCGAATCAGACAGAGTTGGGCAACCGCATTGGCGAGGGATTGAAGCCGGTTTTCGCCGATCTCGGCCTGGCGCTCGACAGCTTCGTCGTCGAGAATCTTTCGTTGCCCGAAGAGCTGCAAAAACTTCTCGATACCAGAATCGGCATGAACATGCTCGGCGATATGGGCAAGTATACGCAGTTTCAGGTGGCCAATTCGATGCCCATCGCGGCGGCGAATGAAGGCGGAATCGCCGGAATCGGGGCGGGTTTAGGCGCGGGATTCACGATGGCCCAAACCATGGCGAATGCGCTGCGTCCCGGCGAGCAGCCTCCGCCCGCGGCGCCCGCGGCGCCGGCAGGTGGTCCGGCGCCGTCTGCTCCCGCAACACCAGCGGCCGAGACGAAATTCTGCATCAACTGCGGCAAATCGATTCCGAAGAACGCGAAATTCTGTCCGGAGTGCGGAAGCTCGCAAGGCTGATGGTCCGCGCCTTTGAACGAGCAAAGAGCATGGTGATGTCGGGATGCGAGTGGATCATCGAAGCGCACGGCTGCGATCCGGCGGCGCTGTCTGATCGCCAGGCCTTATGCGCGCTGTTCGGCCGCCTGGTCGAAGGACTCAATTTGCATCCCGCCGCCGAAGCCCAGTGGCACCAGTTTTCGGGCGGCGGAATCACCGGGCTTGCCTTGCTTGAGGAATCGCATCTGGCGTGCCACACCTTCCCCGAGTTTCAGTCGCTGTGCCTGAACGTATTCTGCTGCCGCCCGCGTCCCGACTGGGATTTTGAAGACGAGCTGAAAAGCCGATTCGGCGCGGGTTCGGTGGAGGTGCGGAAGCTGGATCGTCCGTATCGCCGATGAGCCGCGGAACGAACTGTCCTAACTGCGGCGCCCCGGTAGAGTTCCGCTGGTCGGGCGCGGTGCAGGCCGCCTGCCCTTTCTGCAAATCGGTTCTGATCCGCTCCGATCTGGACCTGAAAACCGTGGGCAAAGTCGCCGATCTGCCGCCCGATCCCTCGCCAATCCAACTGCTCACCGAGGGCGTGTACAAGGGAAATAAATTTCAGGTCACTGGACGGTTGGTTTATCAATGGGAGCAGGGCGGGTGGAACGAATGGCACATCGTGATGGCCGACGGGCAGAGCGGGTGGCTCTCGGATGCGCAATTAGAATACGCGGTCTCGTTTCTGGCCGGCGGCAGCCAGCTTCCAACCGAGGAGCAGATCTCGCGCGGCAAGCGCCTGCGCTATCAAAACACCGACTTCGAGGTGTCCACCCTCACCGTGGCGATCTATAAGGGCTTTGAAGGCGAGCTGCCGTTTCCTTATTATGAGAAATCCGACATGCTCTTCGCCGATTTGCGCACATCGGGGCCGGCGTTCGGGACCATCGATTACAGTGAGAATCCGCCGCTGCTTTTTGTCGGGGAATGGGTGGAGTTCGAAGATCTGCAATTGAAGAATCTGCGCCAGTTCGAGGGATGGAAGTGATTTCGGTTTCGCGTCAAGGCCGGCGTAAATGGCATCATCTCTAGTCACGCCGCCGGTGGTCAAAGCTCGCGCGCTCAACTGCCCGAACTGCGGCGCGGCGGTGGCGCTGCGCGGCTTCGGCCACACCCTCACCGTCGTCTGCCCGAACTGCCTGACCACGCTCGATACCTCGGAACCGGAGATTAAAATCCTGGGGCAGATTCAGGAGGCGCAGCGCTGCGATTTAAAAATTCCGCTGGGGACTCGCGGCAAGCTCGCCGGCGCGGAATGGGAGGCGATCGGGTTTCAGCAGCGGATGGCCGTCGAAGACTCCGATTCCTGGGATGAATATCTTCTGTTCAATCCTTATAAAGGCTTCCGCTATCTCACCGAATATCAGGGCCACTGGAATTTCGTGACGCCGCTGGAGCCAATGCCGGAGCGGCTGGCGCTCGGCGGACGTCCCGCCGTTTCCTTCGAAGGCAAGCATTACAAACATTTTTCCGGATGCGAGGCGATGACCTCTTTCGTCCTCGGCGAATTTCCGTGGCGCGTGCAGGTGGGCGAAAAAGTGATCTGCGACGATTTCATTCATCCGCCTTTCGTGCTTTCCTCGGAAACGACGCGGGATGAGATCACCTGGTCGCGCGGCGAATATACTCCGGCGGACGCGATCTGGCAGGCGTTCTCGCTTCCCGGCAAGCCCGAGCGGCCGCGCGGCATCTATCTGAATCAGCCGTCACCGTACGAGGGCAAGGGAAGCATGTGGCCCGCCTGTTTGCTGATGCTGCTGCTGCTTGCCGGATTAGCGATGTTTTTCGCGGTTTTTAGCCGTGAAAACGTCGTTTTTCGCAACTCTTATTACTTTTCGACGCTTCAGCCGGAGCCGTCTTTCGTCACCCCGGTGTTCAACATCGACGGCCGCGCCTCCGGTCTGCAATTGATTGTTCATGCCGATGTCAACAACAACTGGGCGTATTTCAACTTCGCCCTGATCAACGACGACACCGGCTCGGCTTACGATTTCGGCCGCGAAGTGAGCTATTATCACGGCACCGACAGCGACGGCTCCTGGACCGAAGGCGGCCAGACCTCGACCGCGTATCTGCCCTCGGTGCCGCCGGGCCGCTACTATCTGCGCGTCGAGCCGGAGATGGACGCCGCCGGGCCGTATCGCAACGGAACAAAGAAGTACAATGCCGTCGCGTATGATATTACGATCCGCCACGATGTTCCGAATTACGCCTGGTTCTGGATCGCGGGAATTCTGCTGCTGATCCCACCGGCGATTTCGAGTCTTCGCCGGCGGTCTTTTGAAAAGCAGCGCTGGGCGCAAAGCAGCGGCCCGGTGAAATCCTCGTCGATGCTGATGAGCGCCGTGGGATCCGCGATCGAGAGCATAGGGGAATAAAGAATGCGCTACACCGCTTATATTGTTTACTCGCTGCTGCTGCTTACCGGAACCACCTGGGCGGAGTATCGGGGCTGGTCGCTCACGCCGGTGAATCAGTTGAAGAATGTTCCGAAAACGGTGCGCGATAATCCCGGCGCGTACCGCTCGCATTACGGCTTTTATCCACGCTACGTCGGAGGGAAATAACCCCTCGGAGGAAATCAACCAATGGATCAATTCCAACCCGGGCAGTTTCTGAATGCGGTGGTTTACGCGCTTTTAGGCATTGTGATCTTCATGCTCGCGTTCCTGATCGTCGACAAGATGACGCCTTATCATCTCTGGAACGAGATCGTGAAGGACAAAAACGTCGCGCTGGCGATCCTGATCGGCGCGATTTCTCTGGGGATGTGCATTATTATCGCGGCGGCGGTGCACTAATGCCCGGACGGCGCGGGAAGCCGGAACGCCGCGAGGGTTTATCCTGAAGGCTAACGCTTTCCGACTTCCATGGCCGTCGTTCTTTTCCTATCCGTTCTGCTGATCGCCGCCTGCGGGCTGATCTATGAGCTGATCGCGGGAACGCTTGCCAGCTATCTGCTCGGCGACAGCGTTTTGCAGTTTTCGACCGTCATCGGGACGTATCTGTTCGCCATGGGGCTGGGGAGCGCGGCCTCGCGTTACCTGAGCCGCTCGCTGATCGCGCGATTCGTCGAAATCGAGCTGATGGTGGCGATGGTCGGCGGATTTTCTTCCTCGCTGTTGTTTCTGGCCTTCGCGTATACGCACGCCTTCGATCTGGCGCTTTATTTGCTGGTAATCGCGGTTGGAATTCTGGTGGGCCTGGAGATCCCGCTGCTGATGCGGATTCTCGAGGGGCGATTTCATCTGCGCGATCTGGTTTCGCACGTGCTGACGTTCGATTATCTGGGCGCGCTTGGCGCGTCTATCGCCTTTCCGCTGTGGCTGGTGCCCAAGCTTGGCCTGGTTCGCGCGGCGCTTCTGTTCGGAGTGATTAATGCCGCGGTCGCCCTGTGGTCCACATTTCTGTTTCGCGATCAACTGCCGTCGCGATCGGGACTGCGGGCGGCATGCGGCGCCGTGCTGCTGCTGCTCGGCGGAGGCATGGCCGCCTCGAACTGGATTCAATCTCAGGCCGACAACCAGCTTTTCGCCGACGAAGTGATTTTCGAGCGCCAGACGCGCTACCAGCGCATCGTGGTGACGCGCTGGAAAGACGACATACGGTTGTTTCTCAACTCCCATTTGCAGTTCAGCTCGCGCGACGAGTATCGCTATCACGAATCGCTGGTGCATCCGGGATTGTCATCGCTGCCGTGGGCGCGCCGCGCGCTGGTGCTGGGCGGCGGCGACGGCCTGGCGGTTCGAGAGCTGCTGAAGTATCCGAATCTGGAATCGATTACGCTGGTCGATCTGGATCCGGAGATGATCCGCTTATTCACGGATCATCCCATGCTCGCGCCGCTCAACGGCTATTCGTTTCGCAATCCGCGCGTGCACGTGATCAACGCCGACGCCTTCCCGTGGCTGGAGGAAACGCGCGGCGCCTGGGATTTCGTGGTGGTCGATTTTCCCGATCCCACCAGCTATTCGCTGGGCAAGCTGTACACTTCCGCGTTTTACCGTTTGCTGAAGAAGCGCGTGGCCGAAAACGGACTGGTGGTGGTGCAGAGCACGTCGCCGATGTTTTCGCGCCAGAGCTACTGGTGCGTGGTCGATACGCTTCATCAAGCCGGATTTCAGACCTGGCCGTATCACGTCTACGTTCCGAGCTTCGGCGAGTGGGGCTTCACCCTGGCCGGCAGCCAGTGGCATCCGCCATCGACGCTGCCCGCGGGCATGAAGTTTTTAACCGTCTCGATTATTCCCCAGCTTTTCGATTTTCCTGAAGACATGAAGCCGGTGCAGGCGGAGGTGAATCGGCTGAACGATCAGATTTTAGTCCGCTACTACGAAAAGGAGTGGAAAGATATTGCCCGGTAACAACCCGGAAATCGGCCCGCCCGGGAAAGCAAGTGTTCTCCGCATTCGAACGCCGGAAGGGATCGAATTTGCGCTGCCGCTGGCCGGACCGTTCAGCCGGATGCTCGCGCTGGCCATCGACTTCGCCGCGATCGCCGCGATCGATTCGATTCTCCAGAAAATCCTCGGCGCGCTGGCGATTTTCGCCGAGGATTTGAGCGCCGGCCTGCACGTCATTGTTTATTTCGCGCTTACGCTGGTCTATGCGGCGGCCTGCGAGTGGTTCTGGCGCGGACAGACCATCGGCAAACGTTTGCTTGGCCTGCGCGTGGTCGATTCGCGAGGCTTGCGGCTGGAGCCGGCGCAGATCATTGTCCGCAACTTGATGCGTTTTTTGGACGGGCTGCCGTTGTTTTATCTGGTCGGCGGCGCGGCCTGCGTATTTAACCGTTACTATCAGCGCCTGGGCGACCTTGCGGCGGGAACGGTGGTGATCCGGACTCCCCAGGTCGTGGCGCCGGATCTGGACCGGATTGCGCCGGGAAAGTACAATACGCTCGCCGAATCGCGGCATTTGGCGGCCCGGCTGCGCCAGAAAGTCACGCCGGAGCTGGCGCGGATCGGTCTGGAGGCGCTAATCCGGCGCGATCGCCTGGATCCCGCCGCGCGGCTAACCTTTTTCGCCGATTTGGCCCGCCGCTTTCGGGCCGCCGCGCCCTATCCGGAAGAAGTGGCGGAACAAATTTCAGATGAACAATATGTTCGCGACGTCATCGCGATCATTTATCAGCCTGCCGGACGCGATTTGACGCTTCACGGGCCAGAACGTTAGTACCTTTTCACCGTCCCGCGATTGTGCTTTACTTAAGAGTGATGTTAAGCCGTAAATTACTGAGGCTACTGCCTCTAGTCGTAATTTTGGCGTCGTGCAGCCGGGACCCGAAGGCACAGGCGCAACGCTACCTTGAAAACGGAAACAAGTTTTTCGCCAAGGGCAAGTACAAGGAAGCGTCGATCATGTATCGCAAGGCTCTGCAAAAGGACCTGCGCTTCGGCGAAGCGTATTACCGGTTGGGCCTGACGGATCTGAAGCTGGCCAACTATGGCGATGCCGTCCATCAGCTTCAGCGCGCGGTATCGTTGCAGCCCGATAATACCGACGCGATGATCAAGCTCTGCGACATTTATCTGGTCGCGGCGGCGCAGGACCCGAAGCACCGTTCGCAGATCGCCACCGATCTGGACGACCTGACGGGGAAGCTTCTCAAGAAGGACCCGAACTCCTTCGATGGCCATCGGATCAAGGGGCAGTTGGCCCTGATTTCGGGAAAGCCGGCCGACGCGGTGCCGGAGTTCGAAAAGGCCAATGCCGCAAAGCCGCTTGCGCCGGAGCTGGTGATCTCCTACTTCGAGGCGCTGGCGTTCACCAACCGGATGCCGGAAGCCGAAAAGCTGGCGCACGATGTGATCGCCAGCCACAAGAATTTTTCGCCGATGTACGATCTGCTGTACATCCAGTACATGCGCCAGAACAAGACGGACGAAGCCGAACAGGTGCTGAAGCAGAAGATCGACGCCAATCCGAACCAGGCGCAGTACCTGCTGCAACTGGCGCAGCATTATTACCTTCTCCAGCGCCGGCCGGAGCTGGACGCGGTGATCCAGCGGCTGAGCGATGAGAAGAAATTTCCCGAAGGCCATCTGCTTGCCGGCGACTTTTTTCTGTTCCGCGCGCGCGAATACGATCGCGCCAAGGAACAGTATCAGATCGCGATGAAGGATTTCCCCAAGGACAAGGCGCTGTACCAGAAACGCATGGTGGAGCTGTACGCGGCGCACGGCGACAATCAGGACGCGCGGTCAATGCTGAACACGGTGCTCAAGGATAATCCCAAGGATGTGGATGCGATCGCCATGCGCGCGGCGCTGATGCTGACCACCGGCGACCGCGAGCAGATCAACATCGCCGCCAACGATTTGCAATCGCTGGTTTCGAAGTCGCCGCAGAATCATCTGTACCGCTTCAATTACGCGCGGGCTCTGATCGCCAAAACGCCGCCTGATATCGACGCGGCCCGGCTTCAACTGGAAGAGGCGATCAAGATCAGGCCCGATTTCATCGCCGGAAGAGAATTGCTCGCAAAAATTTATCTTTCCAAGAACGACTCCGGCAAGGCGCTCAAGGCCGCCGACGACATTCTGGCCATCGACCAAAACAATTTGCAAGCTCACCTGCTGCGGTCGAGCGCGCTGCTGATCATGGGCGATAAGGACAAAGCGCGGCAGGAAATCGATTACATCGGTAAGGTGTTTCCGCAGAACGCGGAAGCTCGCTATCAGGCCGGCTACCTGGCCTGGCAGGACAGGGATTACAAACGCGCCGAGCAGATTTTCGCCGAGTTGAATAAATCCAATCCCAACGATCATCGCGGTTTGGGCGGTCTCACCGAGGCGCTGGTGAGCGAAGGGCGCATGGCGGACGCCATCAAGGAAGCGCAGAACGCCGTCAACAAGGAGCCGCAGCGCAGCGATCTGAAGCTGTTCCTGGCTCATCTGGACGTCCGTGCCGAACGCTACGACGACGCGATCGCGATTTATAAAGATCTGCTCGCCAAGGAGCCGAAATCGCCCAGCCTGCTGTTCCAGTTGGGCGAGACCGAGCGCCGGAAGGGCGACCTGAACGCGTCCATCGATTCATTCCGCCGCTGCGCGCAGGAAGCGCCGAATAGCACCGCGTGTCTGCTGCAACTGGGACTGCTGATGGACGGCACGGGAAAGCGCGAGCAGGCCAAGCCGATTTACGAGCAGATCCTCAAAATCGAGCCCGACCATCCGGTGGCTCTGAACAACCTGGCCTTTATTAAAGCCGAGGAGGGCAATGATCTCGATCAGGCTTTGACGATGGCGCAGCGCGCGCGGCAGAAGGCGCCGACGTCGTTCGATATCGCCGATACGCTCGGCTGGATCTACATCAAGAAAAATATGAGCGAGGACGCCGTGCGCGTGTTCACGGATCTGGTTCAGAAGGACCCGCACAATCCCACGTTCCATTTCCATTACGGAATGGCGCTGCTTCAGAAAGGCGACCGATCGGGCGCCAAACGCGAGTTCGAGACCGCGCTCAAAGACAATCCTTCGACGGACGAAAAAAGTAAGATTCAGGACTTGCTCCAGCACAGCGATTGACCGCCTTTTGCCGCCGCGCCGCGGATGTTGGATCGGCGCCATATGTCGCGCCGTTTGCCGTCTTCGTGGCGATTCTCTCGCTGCGCAAGTTGGTTCCGATCGCCCCGCTGCTGCTGGAGGTGATGTTTCTCGCGGTGATGCTCGCGCTGATTGCCGCGGTGGCGCGGCCGGCGCTGGATCTTTCGATGCGCGCGCCGGCGGCGAGCGCTCTGGCCGGCGTTGTGGTGTTCGTTCTCTGGATCGCGCCGGATCTGCTGTTCCCCGGGTATCGCCATCATCTGGAGAATTCGATCACGGGAACCATGCAGTCAACGTTTCCGGCGGCGGCGCGGCTCAGTGTCTCGCTGCTGGCGCTGCGTACGGTTCGCGCGGTGATTATCGTGCCCGTCGTTGAAGAACTTTTCTGGCGCGCGTGGCTGATGCGCTGGATCATTTCACCCCACTTTCAGAAAATCCCGCTCGGCGCCTATGCGCCGCTTTCCTTCTGGACCGTCGCCGTGCTTTTCGCCTCCGAACACGGTCCGTATTGGGACGTGGGGCTCGCCGCCGGCATCCTCTACAACTGGTGGATGATGCGAACGCGCAGCCTGGGCGATTTGATTTTCGCGCACGCCGTCACCAACGCCTGCCTCAGCGCCTATGTGATCGCGGCCGGAAAATGGGAGTATTGGTTGTGAGTGGGGAATCGCCCCACGCCCGCTTGCCGAATGATTGAATCCATCCGCTCCGTTTCCGCCGCCCGCGCGCGCGCCGTTTTATTCGACTTTGACGGCACCTTATCCCTGATCCGCTCCGGCTGGGTCGAGGTGATGGTGCCGATGATGGTGGAGATTCTCCTCGATCTCAACAGCGGGGAGAGTGAATCCGAGCTGCGCTCGATCGTCGAGGATTTCGTCTGGCGTCTCACCGGAAAGGAGACGATTTACCAGATGATGGAGTTCGCCGAACACGTCCGCAAACGCGGCGGGCGGGCGCTCGATCCGCTGGAGTATAAGAAAATGTATCTCGACCGGCTGTGGACGCGCATTCACGGCCGCATCGAGGATTTGCAGCAAGGGCGCGTTTCGCCGGAGCAGTATCTGGTGCCCGGCGCGCGCGCTTTGCTCGAATCTCTCAAATCGCGCGGCTTGACCCTGTATCTGGCCAGCGGCACCGACGAGATTTATATGAAGGAAGAGGCGCGGCTGCTCGATGTGGCGCGCTATTTCGATGGCGGGGTCTATGGCGCGCAGGACGACTATAAAAGCTTTTCGAAAAAAATTCTGATCCAGCGGATCATCACCACCACCGGCGTCGGAGGCGGCGAAATTTTGGGCTTCGGGGACGGCTACGTGGAGATCGAGGAAGTGAAGCAGGTCGGCGGAGTCGCGGTCGGCGTGGCGACCGCCGAGCCGGAGTGCCGGATGGTCGACGATTGGAAGCGACAGCGCCTGATCGGGGTCGGTGCGGACTACATCGTGCCGAATTATTTGTGCGGGGACGAGCTGATCGCGACGCTTTTCGCCGAACGGCGAATCGCCAATTTTTGACACGCGCCGCCCATGCGCCTGCTCGCCATCGACATCGGCGGAACGAAATTCCAGGCCGCGCTGTTTGAAAACAACCGCATCGTCGCGAAAGAGACGCGCTTCACCGACCGCGCCGCCGGGCCCGAACCGATGATCGCCGAACTGATTGCGATCGCGCGCCGCTGGCGGTTTGAACGCTGCGGCGTGGGCTTCGGCGGTCCGGTCGATTTCGCTCGCCAGCGCGTTGCTCTCTCCACACACGCCGGCGGCTGGACCGATTTTCCGCTGGCCGAGCGTCTTCAATCCGCCCTCGGCGTGCCGGTGGTCATCGATAATGACGCCAATGCCGGCGCGCTCGGCGAGGCTCGATTCGGCGCGGGTCGCGATCATCTGCCGATGTTCTATATGACTCTTTCCACCGGCATCGGCGGCGGAATCGTTCTCGAAAGCGGCGAGCTCTATCGCGGCGCCGACTCCTGGGCGGGCGAGCTGGGGCACATCGCGATACGCCCGGATGGTCCCGAATGCCTGTGCGGCGCTCGCGGATGTTTCGAGAGAATTTGCTGCGGCCTTTGGCTGGAGCGCGACTACGGTAAGCCCGTGCGCGAGCTGCTCGGCGACGCTTCCTTCACCCGCCGTTACGCCGCCGATCTCGCCGCGGGACTGAAAGCCGCCGTCATGCTCCTGAATCCGGCGCGGATCGTCATCGGGGGCGGGATTGCCAAATCCGGCGATGCTCTTTTCGTTCCGCTGCGCGCGGAATTGCGGCGGCAGGTCACGGCGTGGTCGCGCGCCCGCCTGGACGTACAACCGGCGGCGCTGGGAGACGATAGCGTCCTGTGGGGCGCCGCTATTCTGGCTTCTTGAACAGGCTATCGAAAATAGCCCGTGCGTCAGTGGCGCTTTTCGGAGCCGGCACGTTTGGCAGCGCGGAGCCGCCGTTGCCATTGCCGTGCCCGTTGCCGTTCCCGAGACCGTAGCCGTTGCCCGCCGGCGGGGCGTCGCGGGCGACCGTTACGCGCGGGTTGAACAGATCGCAGGTGTTGGCCTGATCCTTGGGGGAAATGCGCACCGGCACGGGCTTCAGGCATTGGAAGCGCGTCGACGGCTCGAAGTGCGCGCACTGCTTACAGCAGTGCAGCGCGGCTCCGCATTTCGGGCAGTTTCCCCGCCAGTCGATGTCGGAGGGCAGCGTGGTGGCGCAGTTGTAGCATCGCGCCGCCGCCACCGCCTGGACCATGCGCGGCAGCCGCGGGCCGGTGACATCGATTGGAGGCCGTGGACCCTGCGGGCGTGGACGCTCCTCGCGCCGTGGCCCGCCGTTTCCGGAATAGTCGCGGCCGGAGTCCATGTAGCCGCGTTGCCGGTACTTGCGATCGCCTTCCATAAAGTTGTAACTGAAGCGGATCTGCTCCTTTGTTGAAACGGTTACCGTGCAACCCTTCGGGAGGTGCTTCGAGAGATTTCGGGAGACCGCCAGGCGCCTTCGCAAGCGGTTCAAGAGGCGCCCGCGAGTGTCTAAACCACTATGTACCACGAACTGGCCGCGGAATCCAGTGAAATCTTCACGGGCCTGATCTATAATCGGTGATTTTCCACTGTTACTTTAGTTAGACGCCGCCCCGGCCCATTTCATCGGAGAATTACACGGCCTGTTTAACGGATCGTCATAATGATTCGGACTTACCCGCAGCGAATAGCCCAACCTCCCGGTGGTGAACGGAGCAAAATCCCTTCCAAACAGAAATATCGTTCCTTGTTGTTCCAGCGGCGCGAGCGTCAGCACCTGCGTTTCTTCTAATTCTCCATGGGCGCCCACCCGGCCCACCACCGCTTCCACTCGAACGTCCTGCGGATCTAGACCGGCTAGATCCACGCGGGCGCGCAGCGGCACCGGCGATCCGGTGACCACCGCTCCGGCCGATTCGAGCGTCGAATCGACAAACGCCACCCGCTCCCAGCTTTCGTTCACCTTGCGCTGCCATTTGGCGCGCTCCCGCGCTGGATGGAACTGATCCCGCATGATGCCTTCGTAGGCGCGATGCGCCGGCTCATACAACTGCGAACGGTATTCATGGACCATCCTCTGGCAGTTGAAATGCGCGCTTACGAACCTCAGCGACTTTTTGACGCGCCGCATCCATTCGACAGGTACACTCTGTTCGCGCCCTTCGTAGTACAGCGGCGCCACTTCGCTCTCCAGCAGAGAATAGATCGCGGAGGCGTGCGCGTCGTCGCGCTCGGGCGAGTACGGCTCGCGATCGCCGATGACCCATCCGCCCGTTCTTTCGGCGGCTTCGTCGAACCAGCCGTCCAGAATGCTCATGTTCAGCACGCCGTTGATGCCGGCTTTCATCCCGCTGGTGCCGCAAGCCTCCTCGCCGCGCCGCGGCGTGTTCAGCCACACGTCGACGGCCTGCACCAGCTCCCGCGCGACTTGAATCCCGTAATCCTCGACGAAAAAAATATGGCCCGCCAGCTCCGGGGACTTCGAAAACTGGACGATCTCGCGAATCAGCGCCTTTCCCGGAACATCCTGGGGATGAGCTTTGCCGGCAATGACAATTTGTACCGGCATGCGCGGATTGGTCAGAATTTTTTTCAGCCGCTCCAGATCACGGAATATCAGCGTCGCGCGTTTATACGTCGCGAAACGCCGCGCGAAGCCGAGCGTCAGCGTCTCCGGATCGAGAATTTCCTGTAAGCGCCGCACCTCGGGCGAGGGCGCGTTGCGCTCCATGGCCGCCGCGGCCGCGCGTTCGCGAATGAAGCTGATGAGCCGCCGTTTCCGCCGGCGGTGCGCTTCCCACAGCTCCGCGTCGGGAATTTCCGCGATCTGATCCCACATCTTCGGCTCGGCGTGTCCCTCGCGCCAGTCGGGGGCCAGATACTGGTCGTAAATTCCGGCCAGGTCACCATTCACCCAGCTTGTGAGATGCACGCCGTTGGTGATCGATGTAATTGGAACTTCCCACACCGGCAGATTGGGCCACAGTCCTTCCCACATCTGCTGCGAAACGCGGCGATGCAGGCGGCTCACGGCGTTGCGGTAGGCTGATGTTTTAAACGCCGCAATGGCCATCGAAAACGGCTCCTGCGGATCGGCCGGCTCGCGCCGTCCCAGCGCGAGCAGCTCGTCGAAGCCGATCCCCAGTTCGCTGGCGTAATCCTGAAAGTACACGTACATCATTCCCGAATCAAACAGGTCGATTCCCGCCGGTACGGACGTGTGTGTGGTGAAAATATTATTCATCCTCGCTGCGTCCAGGGCTTCGGCGAAGCTTAAATGATGTTCCGTCATCAAAACGCGAATCCGTTCGAGCGCCAGAAACGCCGAATGACCCTCGTTCATGTGATATACGGTCGGATGGAGTCCCAGCTCCTTCAAAGCCCGTAAGCCGCCGATTCCCAGGGCGATTTCCTGGCGGATACGGTGGTGACGGTCGCCGCCGTAAAGCTGGCTGGTGATCTCGCGATGCTCGGCGTTGGCGTTTTGCGGGATGTTGCTATCTAACAGATACAATTTCACGCGGCCCACGTCGATCCGCCAGACCTTGAGAAACACCGGCGTGCCTGCCAGCGTCACAGACACCAGGAGCTCGCTGCCGTCGGCGCGCGTTTCCGGTGTTACGGGAAGGGAGTAAAAATCGTTGACCGGCGTTCGCTCCTGTTGCCAGCCATCCGGACCCAGCGTTTGTTGCAAATACCCTTTCTGATACAACAGCCCGATGCCCACTAACGGCAACATCGCGTCGCTTGAGGCCTTCAGGTGATCGCCGGAAAGCACGCCCAGGCCGCCGGAGTAGATCGGCATGCAGTCCAGCAGGCCGTACTCCATCGAAAAATACGCGATCAACATGTTGGACGGGGCGTTGCCGCGCGCGCTCAGATAATTGTCGTGAATTTCGCAGGCGCGGCGATAAAGCGCCAGAAACCGGGGATCGTTCGCCGCGCGCTCCAGCGTGGCCTGCGGAATCCGCCCCAGCATCACCACCGGATTGTGGTTGGATTGCTTCCAGATTTGGGGATCCAGCCGCCGGAACAGACTGCGGATCGTGTGATCCCAACTCCACAGCAGGTTGTAGCCGATTTCCGAAAGTCTCGAAAGCTTCTCCGGCAGCGCCGGACGAACGAGGAACTCCCTCAAAGGACGAATCTGAAACGACATCGATCTCCGTGCACGTTTCAGAATAGCAAGGTAAGAAGGTATGCGCTATGATGCACGTGGTGTACGCCGCCCGCTCTTGACGGGCGGCGATCCGGCGGAGGATAGGATGAACGCTCTTGAAGCCGCGCGTATCCGAACCGATGCGCTTTTCAATCTCCTCGATCCCGCCGCCTTGTACCAGCGGCCGGTCGCCGAGCGTCATCGCCTGATTTTTTATCTGGGCCACGTCGAAGCTTTCGACTGGAATCTGATTTCCCGGCACGCGCTGGACAAACCGTCGTTTCATCCGAGCTTTGACCAGCTCTTCGCGTTCGGCATCGATCCCGAGCCGGGCGGCGCGCCCGCCGATCGCCCAACGGATTGGCCGTCGGAGCGGGAAGTGCGCGAATACGGCGCGCGCGTTCGCCGGGAGATCGACGCCGCCGCGGACCGGATTCCCGATGCATTGCTTAATGTCGCCATTGAGCATCGATTGATGCACGCTGAAACCCTGGCGTATCTGTTTCACAATCTGCCCTATGAGGCCAAGCGCGGGCCTGCGCCCTTTGCCGGAAAGCCGCATCGAATCGAAAACACGATGATCCAGATTCCCGCCGGCACAGCCGTTCTCGGCCGTCCTCGCAACGACGGCTTCGGATGGGATAACGAATTCGACCGGCACGAGGTTCCCGTGCCCGCGTTTCGCATCTCGCGTTTTAAAGTGACCAACGGCGAGTATCTCGAATACGTTCGCGCCGGCGCGCCCGCACCGCATTTTTGGGTTGAGCGCGATGGGTGCTGGTTTCTGCGCGCGATGTTCGGTGAAATTCCGCTGCCGCTCGACTGGCCGGTATACGTGACGCACCAGGAAGCATCGCGCTACGCGAAGTGGCGCAACGCGGCGCTGCCGAGCGAGGCTCAGTTTCACCGCGCCGCCTCCGGCGCGGTTCCGGTGAACGCGGATTTCGAACGTTGGGATCCGGTTCGCGTCGACGCCGGGCCGCCCAGCCGCTACGGCGTTTCGCAAATGATCGGCAACGGATGGGAATGGACCTCGACGGTTTTCGGCCCTTTCGCCGGATTCAGGCCTTTTCCATTCTATCCCGGCTACTCGGCCGATTTTTTCGACGGCAAGCACTTTGTGCTGAAGGGCGGATCGCCGCGTACGGCGCGGCGCATGTTGCGCGAGAGCTTTCGCAACTGGTTCCGCCCCGATTACCCGCACGTATACGCCGGATTCCGGCTGGTGGATTCGCTTTCGGAGGCATCATGAACGAATTTGCATGTGAAGTCCGCAACGGTCTGAGAAAACCGCGGAAAGAGCTGCCGTCGAAGTATCTTTATGACGAGCTCGGCAGCGCGCTGTTCGAGGCCATTACCGTGCTGCCCGAATACGGCCTCACGCGCGCCGATCAGCGCGTGCTGGAAAAATGTGCGCCGGAAATCGCGCCGGCTTTCCCGGTGATCGCCGAGTTCGGCAGCGGATCCGGGCGCAAGGCGCGCGTGATTGTTGAAGCGCTCGCGCCGGATCGCTATTACCCCATCGATTTTTCGGCTGCGGCGCTCGAACGCTGCCGGCGCGAATTGCAGGGCCTCGCGCAAATCGAGCCGATCGAAGCCTCGTATCTGAACGGCCTCGACCGGATTCCGCGCGATGACGGCGCGCTGCTGATTCTTTTTCTTGGCAGCACGATCGGCAATTTCGATCCGCGCTGCCGCGGCGATTTCTTGCGGCAGCTACGCTCGCGGCTGCGGCCGGGCGACGCGCTGCTGATCGGCTTCGATCTGATCAAGCCGCTCGACACGATGCTTGAGGCCTACGACGATCCGTGCGGCGTCACGGCATCGTTCAATCTGAATTTATTGGGACGCATCGATCGCGAGCTGGGCGGCGATTTCGACCTTCGCGCCTTCGCGCACGAGGCTCGCTACGATCATTCCTTGAACCGTATCGAAATGCATCTGCGTTCGCGAATCGATCAGCGGGTGACGATCCGCGACGCCGAATTTGAATGCTTTTTCCGCGCGGGAGAAACGATTTGGACCGAATCGTCGCACAAATTCGATGCCGCCGAAATTCCGGAGATCGCGCGGCAGGCGGGATTCGAGCCGGAAGCGCAATGGATCGACCGAGAATGGCCATTCGCCGAAAATCTCTGGCGCGCCGCCTGAGGCCCCCGTCGATTTACCGTTCGAAACCCCCGGCATTCGTGCCCGGGGTTTAGAAGACCAGCCGCAGCGCGAACTGGATCTGGCGCGAGGTCAGGCGCGGGTCCTGTACCCCGGCCGAGGTGACGCGCCCGAAGGTCGCGCTGGTTTGGGTCACCGTCGGGTTGTCGAAGTTGGGACGATTCAACACGTTGAAGAATTCGCCGCGGAACTGCACGTAGCGGCCTTCGTGGAACAGCGGGAAATTTTTTAGCAGCGAAACGTCGAAATCCTTGGTGTCCGGACCGATGATCACGTTGCGGCCGGAATCGCCGAAGCGACCAAGGAAGTTGCGCGTGAAGCAGGCAGTATTAAACCAATCCGAGGGATCGTGCGGGAAGTTGTTCGGGTTGCAGCCGGCGACCACATCCGGACGCGTGTTGGAATTGGTTCCCGTCAGCGTCGTCAGGCCGACCAGCGGATCGAGCGGATTGCCCGATTGAATCGTCAGAATTCCGTTGGTCTGCCATCCGCCCAACAGAGCCTGCCCGACCCCGTTCATGTGCGAACCGAGCGCGTGCCCTTTTCCGACCGGCAGATCGTAGGTGTAGCTGGCGACGAAGCGATTACGCGTATCGAAGCTCGACAGGCCCCGCTCCGTGTGGAAATTGAATGGATTGACGATGGATGAGCTCCAGGCCGAATCGGTGTCGATCGATTTGGAAAAAGTATAAGCGATCAGGTAGCTGAGGCCGTGCGAATACTTCTTCTCTACCGAAGCCTGCAAGGCATTGTAGTTGGAAACGGCGGAAGCGGAATCGACCGTGACATTGGTGAAGTTCGGCCAAGGGCGGTTGGCTTGGCTGAACAGCGGCGAGGGATGAGGCAGGTTGTCGTTATAGGAGTGGTCCAAATGCGTGCCCTTCGATCCGACATAGCCGACGGTGACGCCCATGTCGGTCGGAAGCTGGCGCTGCACGTTGAAGCTCCACTGCTGGAGATAGCCGTTGCGGAACGGAGTTTCAAGCCAGGTTGCGCTGGGAAAGCTGCTGCCGGCCTGGCCGCCGAAGGGATTGGCAATGCTGATGTTCGGAATGCCATTGCTGGACTGCGGGAAGGTCAGCGGCACGACAAAGGGCGGGCTCAGCGTGGGACCTAAGAGAACATTGAGCAGCCGCTCATCCCAATACACGCCGTAGCCGCCGCGGAACACGGTCTTTTCGTTGAACGGCGTGTAGGCGAATCCGAAGCGCGGCGCGAACTGAGCCTTGGGCGCCGAGTAAAGATTCGGCTGTTGCGGCGTCGCGGTGCGGATGTCGCCGGGAACGGTGGGATCAAACGTCGCCAGGTGGTTGTACTTTTCGGTGATGGGGGTGTTGTACTCCCAGCGCAGGCCGAGATTCAACGTAAGATGTGAGGTGACTCGCCAGTCGTCCTGGCCGAAGAAGTCGAGTGACTTGGTTCGCTGCGCGCCGATGTCGGGAGCATTAAGCCCGGCAAGCGACCGGCTGACCGAAGCGGTGGTCGGGTAGCCGAGCAGAAGTTCGGCGATGGAGCTTCCTCCCGAGTTCGAATTCGCCGCGGCGGTGGTGTAGAACGGCTGGAAGGCCAGGCTGCCGCGCGAAGTGGTGTCGAAGAGAATGTTCAACTGGAAGGCACGGAAATCCTCGCCGAACTTGAAATTGTGCTTGCCGCGCGTCCAGGAAAACGTTTCCGTCACCTGATAGGTGTTGTCCTTGCGATCCTGCGGCAGGTTGGTGGCATCGCCTTCGCTGTCATAGCCGGAAGGCGTAATCAGCGGCGTGCCGAAGTCGAGCGGATAACGCGAGGTGCCCAGGATTCCCAGCGCGGTGGAGTTGTCGGTGCCCTGATCCTGCTGGAAGATTCCGCCGCGCGTGCGATTGTAGCCGAGGCGCAGCTCATTAATCTTATTGGCGCCGAACAGGTGAATTTCGCCGAGCAAAAATCCCTGGCCGCCGTTCAGCGTGTTGCAGCCGTAGCCGGGCAGGTTGTGCGAACCGGCGCAGAAAGGATCGAAGGTATTAAAGCGATTTTCATCGCTGAAGGTGTAGCGGCCAAACAGGCTGTCGGCGTCGTTGAAGCGATGATCGATGCGGCCCGTGTACTGATTGAAGTCATCCTTGAGGGGCTGCGTGGAGGTGAACAGGCCGCTGGCGGCGTTGTTGGGCGCGTTGGGCAGCGGATAAAGATTCAGCACCGCCACGCCCACGCTGTTGAAATCCGTTTTCGGGATGATGTTGCCGTTGAACGGCGACCGCTGGCCCGCGCTGTTGATCGAATTCGGATCGTAGATCACGGTATTGGGCAGAAGCGCGGAGAAGTCGCCGTTGTGCATCGCCGCCGTGGGCACCGTGCCGACCTTGGTGATCGACTGGCGGATGCGCGTGCTTTCCCAGTTGAAAAAGAAAAACGTCTTGTCCTTCTTTATCGGGCCGCCGAGAGAGGCGCCGAACTGGTTGCGCTTATAAGGCGGGATCGGCCCGGGCTTGTCGAAAAAATTCTTCGCGTCCACGTCGGCGTTGCGCAGGTATTCGTAGAGCACCCCATGAAAATTGTTGCTGCCGCTGCGGGTGATATAGTTGATCTGCGCGCCGCCGCTGCGGCCGTACTCCGCCGTGTAGGTGCTCTCGCCGACCTTGAACTCCATCATCGCTTCCGTGGAAATGGCGACGGAATACTGGTTGATCGCCAGATCGTTGTTATCGACGCCGTCGAGCAGGAAGTTATTGGACTGCTCGCGAGCGCCGTTCACCGAAATGGACCCGCCCTGGGTCTGGTTCTGCGATCCCTTGACGCCGTAATTGGCTCCCGGCACCAGCAGCGTCAGTTGCAGGGGATTGCGGCCGTTCAGCGGAAGCTCGGTGACCTGCTTGTTGTCGATAACATTGCCGACGGTCGCTGAATCCGTGCTGATCACCGGCGCCGAGGCTTCCACAGCCAGCGTTTCGGTCACCTGACCGACCGTGAGCGTGAAATCCTCGCGCACGCGGGCGTCCACCTCGAGCAAAACATTTTCACGCGTCTCTGTTTTAAAGCCGCTCTGCTCAGCAGTGACCGTGTAAGTGCCGACGGGAAGCTCCGTGAACACGTAGTCGCCGGTGTCGCTGGTGGTTTTGGTTTGCGTCAGGCCGGTGGCGGGCTGCTTCACCGTAACTTTCGCGCCGCTGACTACCGCGCCGGTGGCGTCGCGGACCGTTCCCAGAATGGTGCCGCGAATGTTCTGCCCAAACGAGAGAGAAACGAGCGAAAACAGAACCGCGGCGCACTTCCACATTCCATTTTTCATAGCGAACTCCCTTTCAACCGCATTACGACATGCGAGAATTGTCCAGATTATATCACGAGCCCCTGATGTAGTCCTTGGACGCGCGAAGCGCGGTTCCGTTAGGCCGGAACGAACCGCGGCGGCCCAAGCGCTTGTTAAGATGACTTTCATGAAAAAATGGTTGGTTTTTGCGGCGCTCGCGATGGCGGCGGCGATCCTTTGCGCGCAAAGCCGGCAGGACGCGGGATTTTCCGTGGTGGAGGCGAGCATTCCCCAGATGCGCGCGGCGCTGGAGCAGCATCGCGTCACCTCGCGCGAGCTGGTGATGCAGTATCTGGCCCGGATCGGGATGTATGAGGATGTCCTGCATTCGGCGATCACGGTGAACCGCAACGCCCTGCGCGACGCCGAGGAGTTGGATCGCGAACGCGCGCAGGGGCGCATTCGCGGGCCGCTGCACGGCATTCCGATCGCGCTCAAAGACAACATCCAGACCACCGAAATGCCGACCACCGGCGGCGCGCTGGCCTTCGCCGGATACACGCCGCCCTACGAAGCCACGCTGGCGAAAAATCTCAAAGCCGCGGGCGCGATCATCATCGCCAAAACGACATTGACCGAGCTGGCGAACTGGGTCGCGGGCGCGCCGACCCCGATGGTCGGCAACTACAACGCGATTCGCTTGTGGGGTTTTAATCCCTACGATCCGCGCCGCGACCCGCGGCCCGGCTTCGACGACGGCCGCGGCGTAATGAGCCCCGCCGGATCGAGCTCCGGGATCGGCACCGCAGCGAACTTCTGGGCGGCCAACGTCGGGACTGAAACGTCGGGGTCCATTCTGGGGCCGTCGAACCAGAACATGCTCGCCGGGATCAAGCCCACGGTGGGCCGCGTGAGCCGCTATGGCGTGATTCCGATCACGGCCGATCAGGACACGGCGGGTCCGATGGCCAAGTACGTCGCCGATGCGGCGATCCTGCTGGGCGCGATGGAAAGCGCCTCGCCCGATCCGAACGACGCGGCGACCTCGCGCTGCGCTCCACCGCCGAATCGCGATTACACGCCGCACTTGAAGGCGGACGCGCTGCGCGGCGCGCGCATCGGCATCCCGCGCCAGTTTTATTACGACAAACTGAATGGGCGCGGCGGATTGAATCCGGAGCAGGCCAAGGTGATGGCGGAGGCGATCGCGGTGTTGAAAGAGAGGGGCGCGGTGATTGTCGATCCGGCCAATATCGCCACCGCCAAGGACCTGGAGGAGTGGAATATCTGTTCGGGCTGGAACGAGGGCAAGGGTCGTGACGCGAACTGCTCGGTTGTTTTGAAGTACGGGATGAAACGCGATTTCAACGCGTGGCTGAAGACGCTGGGTCCGGGGGCGCCGGTGAAGACGCTCACCGAGCTGCGCGAGTGGAACTTGCGGCACACGCAATCCGGCGCGATTCGCTACGGCCAGTCCAACCTGGATATTTCCGACGAAATGGATGTGGTGCGCGACAAGCAGCGCTACGAAGCCGATCGCGCCAAGGACATCGATCTGGCGGGGACGCGCGGCATCGACGCAACGATGAAGGAAAATCATTTGGACGCACTTTTGTTTCCGGGCGCCAATAGCGCCGCGATTGCCGCCAAACCCGGCTATCCGACCGTGATCGTGCCGTTCGGGATGGTGCCGAACGCGCCCGATCCGCCGCTGCCGGAAGGGTTCAACGCCAAGCCCCAGCCGTTCGGGGTGGGATTCACCGGGATGGCGTGCAGCGAGCCGCGGCTGATCGAGCTGGCCTATTCCTTCGAGCAGGCGACCAGGCGCCGCGCGCCGCCGGCCGCGGCGCCGTAGCTATTTGCGGCGCTCTTCGAGCTCTTCAAGCGTTCGCGGCCAGTCCCGGCGAAGCAGGCGGCTGAGCGCGCGATCGGCGAGGAGTTTTCCGCCGGTCTGGCAGCGCGCGCAATAATTGGTTTCGTTCGATGCGTAGCGGATACGCTGCACCTCCGTCCCGCAGCGCGGGCAGGGTTCGCCGTAGCGTCCGTGAACGGCCATGCCTTCGCGGAACGCCGTCACTTTTTCGGGAAATTTGCCGCGCGATTCGGCGCGAAGGCGCTGTGTCCAGTCGCTGAGTGTTTCTTGAACGGCCTCGCGCAGGCGTTCGATTTCGCCGGGCGTCATTTTTTGCGTAAGCTGAACGGGCGAGAGCCGCGCGCGAAACAGAATTTCGTCGGAATAGGCGTTGCCGATGCCGCTGAACGTTCGCGGATCGGTAAGCGCGCGCTTGAGCGTGTGATTTTCGCGCGTGAGTGCGGAGGCGAAGTCTTGCGGCGGCGCGTGAAAAACATCGATGCCGCCCGGATCGAGCGCGGCCAGCGCGTCTTCGCCCTGAACAATGTGCAGGGACGCGCGTTTGCGCGACCCGGCTTCGGTCAGCGTGATCGAGCCGCAATCGAAATCAAAGGCGGCAAGCACGCGGCGTCCATCGGGGGTTTTTCGCTGCGTGCTCCAGTGGAGCCGCCCGGCGATCATCAGGTGCAGAACGATCCACAGGTCGGGATCGAGGCCGATGGCAATGCGCTTTCCGACGCGCCGCAGCTCGACTACCTTGCGGCCGAAGGCAGCCTCAGGCGGTGGATCGGCGGTGCGCAGCAGAAAGGGTCCGGCGATTTGAATTTTTTGAAGAGTGCGACCCAGAATGCGGGGCTCCAGCGCTTCAATGTACACCGTAATGTCGGGCAGCTCGGGCACTGCGTTTCATTTTAAAAAAGCTCCACGATCCGGGCCGAAGGCGCGAAGTCAGGTTTTGCGCCAGCCAACCGTCATGAAAGAGGCGTTTCCGGCGGAGCGGACGTGTTCACGTTCTGTCCTTCGTATTTGGCTAATTCGAGTTTGGCGACGGTTTCCGTATGAACTTCGTCGGGACCGTCGGCCAGGCGCAGCGTGCGGCTGTTGGCCCACATGGCGGCCAGCTCGAAATCCTGGCTGACGCCGGCGCCGCCGTGGGCTTGAATGGCGCGATCGATTACGCGCAGCGCCATGTTGGGCGCGATCACTTTGATCATCGCGATTTCGGCGCGGGCGGCTTTGTTGCCGGCCGTATCCATCATATGCGCGGCCTTCAGGACCAGCAGCCGGGCCTGCTCGATTTCCATGCGGGAATGCGCGATATCGGCGCGAATCGTGCCCATTTCGGCGATTTTTTTGCCAAAAGCGGCGCGGCACTGCACGCGGCGGCACATCGCTTCGAGGGCCCGCTCGGCCTGGCCGATCAGGCGCATGCAGTGATGAATGCGGCCCGGACCCAGGCGGCCCTGCGCGATTTCGAAGCCGCGGCCTTCGCCCAGCAGGATATTGGAGACGGGTACGCGGACGTCGGTGAAGGTCATTTCCGCGTGGCCGTGCGGGGCATGATCGTAGCCGAAAACGGTGAGCATACGCTCGATTTTGACGCCGGGGGTATCGAGCGGCACTAAAATCATCGACTGCTGTTTATGTTTTGGGGCGGCGGGATCGGTTTGGCCCATGAAAATGGAGATTTTGCAGCGCGGATCGCCCGCGCCGCTTGACCACCATTTGCGGCCGTTGATGACGTAATGATCGCCGTCGCGAACGATGCTCGCCCGGATATTGGTGGCGTCGGAGGAGGCGACGTCTTTTTCGGTCATCGAAAAACACGAGCGGATTTCGCCCGCCAGCAGCGGCTTCAGCCATTTTTCCTTTTGCTCTTCGGTGCCGTAGCGATGCAGAACTTCCATGTTGCCGGTATCCGGCGCCGAGCAGTTGAACACCTCCGGCGCCATCGCCGACCGGCCCATGATTTCGCACAGCGGAGCATAGTCGAGATTGCTGAGATCGAGAAACAGATTCCAGAGTCCGGCGGCGCGGGCCTTGGCCTTGAGCTCTTCGACGATGGGAACGGGGCGCCAGCGGTCTTCCTGGATTTGGGCGTGGTAGAGGCGCTCATTCGGATAGATGTAGTCGCGCATGAAGGCGTGGAGGCGGGATTGCAGGTCCAGGGATTTTGGCGAGGGATCGAAGGGCATAGCGGTTTCTATTATCGGCGGTTTCGATTCGGCGATGGTTGACACGGCGCGGCGTGAAACGACACAGTGAAAGAGATGAGACTCTCGATGGCTGTGTGCGCCGCGCTGTTGCTGGCCGCGTGCTCGGAAACCCCCGCTCCCACCGCGAAAAAAGCAGCGGAGCCGGCGGTTGCGCCGATCACCGGACGGCAGGCGTTTCAAATGACGTATCCGCAGGCTCGCAGTTGGGCGGCGGATTGCCAGCCGATGCGCATCCGGAGTTTCAATTTGCCGGAACCCAAGTCGGCCGACGGCAAAGCCGGCGCGTGGGAAATTTTATGGGTCTCGGCGGCCAAAGGCCGGCAGCGGATTTACACCTGGTCCGCGGTGGAGTCCGAAGGTAATCTGCATAAAGGGGTTTTTGCGGGACTTGAGGATGCCTGGCGTGGTCCGCAGGGTCAGGAAAAGCCGTTTTCGGTGGCGGCGCTGCAAATCGACACGCCGGAGGCGTATCAGACCGCGGTGGCCAAAAGCGCGGAGTATTTGAAAAAGCCGGGCGAAAAGCCGCAGGTGACTTTTTTGTGCGAGTTCACGCCGCGCTTCCCCGATCCGGCCTGGCGGGTGATGTGGGGGCAATCGGTATCGGCGGCGGAGTGGTCTGTTTTTGTGGACGCGAGCACGGGCCAGTATCTCGGGCATTAAGCGGAGGCCGGGATGTCTTTCAGCCTCCGGCCGCAAAACTACGCTCGTTTTTCGGCCAGGCGCTGGGCGAAGCGTTCGATGTTTACGATGTAGCGGTCGTGGGTTCCGTCGGCGATCTTTTCCTTTTCATCGAACGCCTCCACTTTGAAGCGGACGGCGCGGCCATTGACCTCCACGACTTCGCTGTGAAGGGTGACCTGCATCCCAACGGGCGTGGCCGCCAGATGCCGCACGTGAACCTCCGTGCCCACCGAATCGAAACCCGCATCGAGGAGGGGCACGATGGAATCGCGAGCGGTCATTTCAAGCTGCATGATCAGCGCCGGCGTCGCCAGCACGCGCGCGGCTTCGAGTCCAAGAAAATTTATCGCCAGCTCGGGGGTCACCACAAGCCGATGCTCGCCGCGCGTCCCTACCGCAATGGAAGACATTCTGAATCTATGTTATCTTGACGATGTATGGCCATTCCGAACGTGAAACGGTATCGCATCAGCAGCCCGGACGGGTCCATGACGGCCACGCTGATGGCGGTGCTGCCGAAAAATGTCGACGTGAATCAGTATCTTTCCGAAGCGGCGCAGCGCTTTGACTGGAAAGCGTACCAGGAATCGCAGCAGAAACAGTTCAAGATTCGCGTTGGCCAGCAGAAGCAGAAGAAGGCGAAATAGCTTCCTCGGCCGCCGCGCCGTTTTTGGACGGCGCCTCCGCTTCGTGGATTTCGTACGAATTCACAATTTCCACCGTGGGGCGCAGGGACGCCGATACTCCGCAGTACTTCGTATTCGATAACTCGATCGCCTGCTCCACCGCCGCGCGCGAAAGCGCATGGCCGCGCAGGATGTGGCGCACTTCCATGCGGCGGAAGCTCTTGGGATATTCCTCGCGCCGCTCGCCGCGCACTTCGACGCGGTATTCGGTGACGCGCTCGCGTTTTTTTCTCAGAATCGAAATAACGTCGGCGCCGGTGCATCCGCCCAGGGCGACCAGCAACAGCTCCAGCGGGCTGGAAGCATCGCTCCGCGCGCCGTCTATATCCAGGGGAATTGCGTGCCCACGCGGGGGAACGGCCACGAAGTAGTCGTTTCCGGCGTACTGCACGGTGGCAAAATCACGTTTCATTCCTTTAAAGTAGCTGGTTTAAACTGAAGAGTCCATGTATGAAGCCCTTTCTCTCGCGCAGATTCAGGCGGCGCGGCAGCGGATCGCGCCCTGCGTCCGCCGAACTCCGCTTACGCCCAGCGCGACTTTAAGCGAACGGCTGCGCACCAACGTCTACGTAAAACTCGAGCTGTTTCAAAAAACCGGATCGTTTAAAGTTCGCGGCGCGTTTAACAAAGCGCTGAGCCTGCGGCCGGAAGAGCGCGGGCGCGGCCTCGTCGGGGTCAGCGGCGGCAATCACGCGCAGGCCGTCGCCTATGTGGCGCGCGCCCTGGGACTGAAGGCGCTGCTGCTGATGCCGGAATCGACGCCGCGAAACTACGTCGACGCCACGCGCGGTTACGGCGCGGAGGTGAAATTCGCGGCGAACGCGAGCGCAGCTTTCGCCGCCGTGAGCGAATACGAAAAAGACGGCTGGGCCTATATTCATCCCTTCGACGATTTGCTGGTGATGGCGGGACAAGGCACGGCCGGGCTGGAGATTCTGGAGGACGCGCCGCAGGTGACGGACGTGATCGTCAGCATCGGCGGCGGCGGATTCATGGGAGGCGTCGCCACCGCGATAAAATCGCTCAAGCCCGCGGTTCGCGTGTGGGGCGTCGAGACGGAAGGCGCCGATTGCATGTCAAAATCGTTGGCAGCCGGCCAGATCGTCACACTGGATACGATCGCATCGGTGGCCCGGACGCTGGGCGCGCCGTCGCCGACCGAGCGCACGCTGGAGATGGCCAAGCGGCTTCTGGAAAGCGTCACGGTGGTCCCGGATCGGGAGGCGGTCGCGGCCATGAAGCTGATCCTGGAACGGATGAAGGTGCTCACCGAGCCGGCGGCCTCATGCACTTTGGCCGCCGCCGAGCGCCTGAAGGACAATTTTTCCTCCGAACGTCACGTCGTGCTGGTTTTCTGCGGCGGAAATATTTCCTGCGAAGATTTCGCGCGCATCCAGTCGATGGTCTGATGCCATGCGCCGATTTTTCGAGCTGGCGGGCGTCGTTGCGTTCTTGACGCTGGCCGGGGCCGCCGCGGCGCGCTATTCGCTGGCCCGCGGCTACACGCTCTACGATGGCGACGCCGAGGCGCATCTGAACATCGCGCGCCGGATTCTCGATTCGCGCACGCCGGGCCCGGAGCAGATCGGCACGGTGTGGCTGCCCCTGCCGCACATCCTGATGATCGCCGCCGCGATGCATGGCGGATGGTGGCAAACCGGAGTCGCCGGCGCGATCGTTTCGCCGGTGTCGTTCGTTCTGGCTGGAGCCTTTCTGTTCGCGGCCGCGCGGCGCGTTTATCTTTCCGCGGCGGCGGCGTTCGCCGTGGTACTGATCTTTGCGTTGAATCCGAACGTGCTGTATCTGGAGTCGACCGCGATGACGGAGCTGCCGTTTGCCGCCTGCTCCGCCGCGCTGCTCTGGTCGATTATCTGGTTCCGCGATTCGCAATCGATTTTTGCGATTTTTGCCGCCGGAATCGCCGCTTTCGCCGCTTCCCTGACGCGTTATGAAGGATGGTTTTTCATCCCCTTCATCGCGGTCTATTTTCTATGGATTGCCAAACAGAAATGGCACGCCGTGCTGTTCGGCGCGATTGCCTTGCTCGGGCCGCTGGCCTGGCTGGCTCACAATCGATTTTATTACGGCAACGCGCTCGAATTTTATAATGGACCGTGGTCCGCGCTGGCGATTTACCGGCGGCAGCTTGCGGCCGGAATGAGCCCTTATCCCGGCGATCACGATTGGCGCAAGGCCTGCGAATATTACTTTGCCGCCGCGTGGCTTGTCGCCGGCCCCATCGCCCTCGTGCTGGGAGCGATCGGCGCGATTATCGCCTTGTTGCGCAAGGTGGTTGGGCCGCTGTTGTTTTTATCGCTTGCTCCGATTTTTTTTATTTTGAGCATGCACTCTTCCGGCACGCCGATCTTCGTGCCGGGTCTTTGGCCGAACAGTTTTTACAATACGCGCTACGCGCTGGCGGTGGTGATGCTCGCGGCGTTCGCGGCAGGCGCGATCGTGACGCTGCTGGAGATTTTTCGGCCGAAGAGCCCGGGCGCGATTCTTGTTGCGATCCTGTGCGGGCTCGCTCCGCTTGTCTTCTGGATTTCGCACCGTCCGGTCTGCCTGGAGGAAGCTGAACACAACTCCGTTGCCCGGCGCGATTGGACGCGGCAGACCGCCGAATTTCTCAAAGTGCATTACCGCCACGGCTCGGGAATCCTGTTTTCCTTCGGCGATCTGACGGGAGCTTTGCGCCAGGCCGGCATCCCGCTGCGCGAAGGTCTTCATTCAGGAAACGGACCAGCCTGGAACGCAGCCGTCGTCCGTCCCGACCTGTTCCTGCGGGAGGAATGGGCGCTTGCCTTCGCGGGCGATGAGGTTGCGAGCGCCGCGCGGCGCGCCCATTACCGATTGCGAAAGCAGATCGCGACAACGGGAGCCATCATCGAAATTTACCAGCGCCCATGAAAATTCCCTTCACCAAAGCCCACGGCGACCGCAACGATTTTCTGATTACGCGGCGCGAAGACATCCCCGCCGATGCCGATTGCGCCGCTTTGTCGATCGCCATTTGTGACCGCCACACCGGGGTAGGCGCGGACGGCTGGATCCTGGTCTCGCGATCGGCCGAAGCCGATGCCGCCATAGAGCTCTACAATTCGGACGGCAGCCGCAGCGAGCTTTCCGGCAACGGCACCCGCTGCGTGGCGCTTTATCTTTTGGACCAGCGCCCGGCCGAAACGCTTCGCATCCTGACCGGCGCGGGTCTGAAGAGCTTGCGTTTTCTGGAAAAGCGCGATCGCCGGCACATCTTCGAGATGAACATGGGCCGCGCGCGCATCGAAGAATTGCGGGCAAACATTGAATCCGCGGACGCGACCCTGGTCAACGTCGGCAATCCTCAATGCGCCGTTTTCGTTCCCGATTTCGACCTCGACTGGCGCGCGCTGGGGCAAAAAATCGAGCGCCACGCTCGTTTTCCCGATCGCACCAACGTTTCTTTTGTCCTGGTACTGGACCCACATATGATTGAAGTACGGTTTTGGGAGCGGGGCGCGGGTGAGACAATGAGTTCTGGCACCGGCTCGACGGGCGCCGCCGCGGCGTCCGCCGCTCGCGGCCTGGTGCGCAGCCCGGTGGAAGTGCGCACGCCGGCTGGCTCTCTTACGGTCCGATGGGAAAACGACGAAATCTTTCTCGCCGGCCCGGCGGAGATCGTCGCCCGCGGGGAGTTTTTTGCGGAAGGAGGATCGAGTTGAATTATCAAACGGAACTGCGGCGCAAGATCGAGGCGCGCCAGGCGCGCGTCGGCGTCGTGGGACTCGGCTACGTCGGATTGCCGCTGGCGATGGAGTTTGCCCACGCCGGTTTCTGCGTCACCGGCATCGATATCGATGAGAGTAAAGTCGAGACGCTCAACCGCGGCGTCTCCTACGTGCAGGACGTGCCTGCTGCCGCGCTCGCGCCCATGGTGCAGTCTGGAAAATTTCGCGCCACCACGGATTTTTCGGCGGTGAAAACGCTCGACACGATTAATATCGCCGTGCCGACGCCGCTGCGCAAAACCAAGGATCCGGACATGAGCTACATCGTCAGCGCCTGCCAGGAGATCGCCAAACACTTCCACCCCGGCTTGTTGATGATTTTGGAATCGACGACGTATCCGGGCACCACCGATGAGTTGATGCTGCCGATGTTCGAAAAGCCGGAGCTGAAGGTCGGGGAGGACTTTTTCCTGTGTTTTTCGCCCGAACGCGTGGACCCCGGCAATCCAAAATTTCAAACGAAAAATATACCCAAGGTTGTCGGCGGAATTACGGCGGCCTGCACCGAACTGGGCGCGCTGTTTTATTCGCAGGCGCTGGAGCACGTGGTGCCGGTAAGCTCCACGCGCGTGGCCGAGATGGTGAAGCTGCTTGAAAACACCTTCCGCATGATCAATATCGGACTGGTGAACGAGATCGCGCTGATGTGCGACCGCATGGATATCAACGTGTGGGAAGTGATCGAGGCCGCCGCGACAAAACCGTTCGGCTTCATGCCCTTCTATCCCGGCCCCGGCCTGGGCGGCCACTGCATTCCAATCGATCCGTTTTATCTTTCCTGGAAAACGAAACAGAGCGGCATCGAGGCGCGATTCATCGAGCTTGCCGGATATATCAACGGCCAGATGCCGCATTTCGTGGTCGACAAAATTCAGAACGCGCTGAACGATCATTGCAAGCCCTTGAAGGGTTCCCACGTGCACGTGCTGGGCGTCGCCTACAAGCGCGATATCGACGACGTTCGCGAGTCGCCCGCGCTGGATATCATTCATTTGCTCGAAAAACGCGGCGCCAAGGTAAGCTATAGCGATCCGTTTGTTCCGCGCCTGCGCGCCGATGGATTCCTTCCTCACGCCATGGAAGCCCTCGACGCCGGGCAGGCATGTTCTCAAGCCGATTGCGTGGTGATCGTTACCGATCACAAATCGTTCGATTACGCCTCGATTGTGGAGCGCTCGCGCCTGATCGTGGATACGCGAAATGCGCTCAAGGGCTGCGTTTCGCCGAAGATCGTGCGGCTCTGACCGCCGTTGTTGGGCCGTTATAATTTGTGCATGGCGGTGACACGGCGCGAGTTGGCTGGGATTCTTGCGGCGGCGGCAGCAGCGGGAGCGCCCCAGCAGGCGGATGAGGAGACACGCTCGGCGCGGGAGTCGATGGAGCAGAACGCGCGGCAGCTTGACCGGATTCCGATGCCCATGGCGGTTGAGCCGGCCTTCTCCTTCAAACCCTAGCCATGGCGATCGTCAACGAGGACGTCTTTTTCGCCGGAATCGCCGATCTGACGAAAGCACTTCGCGCCCGGGAGTTTTCCGCCGTGGAGCTGGCGCGGGCCTTCTGCAAACGTCTCGAGAAGCTCGGGCCAACCTACAACGCGCTCGCCTACTCGCTCAAAAAGGAAGCCATTCGCAAGGCCAAGGACGCCGATGAGGAGATCCAGCGCGAGCGCTACCGCCCGCTGCAAGGCATTCCCTATGGCGTGAAGGATCTGATCGCGGTGGCGAAATATCCGACGGCGTGGGGCGCCCGGCCCTACGCCGGCCAGATGTTCGATGAGAATGCGACCGTAGTAAACAAGCTGAACAAGGCGGGCGCGGTTTGTATCGGAAAACTGGCCATGGTGGAGCTGGCCGGCGGCGGCGGATATCGTTATCCTTCGGCTTCGATTACCGGACCGGGGCTGAACCCGTGGGATCGAACGCGCTGGAGCGGCGGATCGTCGAGCGGATCGGGAATCGCCGTCGCCGCGGGACTGGTGACGTTCGCGCTCGGTTCGGAAACCTCGGGCTCGATTTTGACTCCGAGCGCTTTCTGCGGCGTCACGGGACTGCGCCCGACTTACGGTCTGGTAAGCCGCCACGGATGCATGGCGCTATCGTGGACGCTGGATAAAATCGGGCCGATGTGCAGGTCCGCCGAGGATTGCGGCCTGGTTTTGCAGGCCATTTCCGGCGGCGATTACGAGGATCCGGAGTCGGGCAATAAGAGCTTTTACTATTCGCCGCGCTTCGCCAGGCCGGCCAAAGATCTGGTGATCGGATACGCGCCGGCCGACTTTGAAGAATGGGCCGAGCCTTCGGCGCGTCCGGATTTGCAGGGCGCGCTCGCCGCGGTGAAATCCATGGGCGCGCGGATGAAGGAAGTCGAGCTGCCGGATTTTCCGTACGGCGCGATTCTTTCAACCGTTCTCAATGGCGAGATGGGGGCGATTTTCGAGGAACTGATTCGCAGCGGGCGCGTGAACGAGCTGGCCGACAAACGGCAGATCGCGGGACTGAAAGCATCGCTCGATTTGCCGGCGAGCGAATATCTGAAGGCGATGCGGGCGCGCGCGCTGGTTCAGGACGCAATCCGGCGCATGTTTTTCGACGTCGATTTATTGCTTGCGCCCTCCCGGACGGGACCAGCGCCGAAAATTACAGATCGGCTGGATGCGCCGCCCGCTCGGGAGCGGCCGAAGTCGCGCGGATTGAACGGAATGATTCCGATGGGCAATTTGGTCGGCTATCCCGCGATTTCGCTGCCGTGCGGGTTTGCGGAAAAACTCCCGGTGGCGATCAGTTTCGTGGGCCGCCCGTGGTTTGAAAACCAGCTCATCGCGCTGGGCGTGGAGTTTCAGTCGCGGACGGATTGGCACAAGCGCCGCCCGCCCGCGGCCTGAAATCGAGCTTCTCTACGCGCGCGCGCCGGCCTGCATCGCTTCTTTTTCCTTGTCGTAGGCTTCAAAGGTCTTGCCTTCCCGCGCGAGCCTTTGAAGCAGCGGCGCCGGAGCCCAAAACTCCGCGCCGTGGCGCTTTTCGAACTCCTCGATCTTCGCCAAGACATTCTTTAAACCGATTGTATCGGCATAAAACATCGGACCGCCGCGCCAGGCCGGGAAGCCGTAGCCGTTGAGATAAACGATATCGATATCGACGGCGCGCAGCGCGATTCCTTCTTCCAGGATCCGCGCGCCTTCGTTCACCAGCGCGTAAATCGTCCGTTCGATGATTTCCTCGTTGCTGATCTTGCGGCGCTCGATGCCGGCCTCGCGCGCGGCTTTCTCAATCAGCGCCGCGACCTCGGGATCGGGCGACGGCTTCCGGTCCGCGTCGTAAATGTACCACCCCTTGCCGGTCTTCTGGCCATAGCGGCCCATTTCGCAGAGCAGATCGGGGATCATCATCGTTTTGCGGACGCCCGGTTTTTCCAGATGCTTGAATTCCTGGCGGATGCGCCAGCCCACGTCGAGGCCGGCCAGATCGCCCATCGCCAACGGACCCATCGCCATGCCGAAGTCGTACAGCGCGCCATCCACCTGCTCCGGGGCCGCTCCTTCCTCGACCAGAAAAACGGCTTCCCGCGCGTAGCAGTGGATCATGCGGTTGCCGATAAATCCCTTGCAGTTTCCCGCCAATACGCCGATTTTCCCCAGCTTTTTGGCGAGATTCATGGAGGTGGCGATGACCTCCTTCGAAGTCGCCTTGCCGCGCACGATTTCAAGCAGCTTCATCACGTTCGCCGGGCTGAAAAAATGATGGCCGATCACCATCTGCGGCCGGCGGGTGGCGGAGGCGATCTCATCGATCGACAGCGTCGAGGTGTTGGTCGCCAACACGCAATCCGGCTTGGCGATTTTGTCTATTTCCGAAAAAATCTGCTTCTTCAGCGCCATCCCCTCGAATACTGCCTCGACGATGATGTCGGCCTGCTCGAAGCCGTCGTAGGTCAACTGCGGGGTGATCAGCGCCATCCGCTGATCCATGATGGCCTGGGAAAACCGGCCCTTTTTCACGGAATTTTCGTAATTCTTGCGGATAATGGCGAGCCCGCGGTCGAGCGCTTCCCGGGACGCCTCCTTGACGATCACCGGAATGCCGGCGTTGGCGTAATTCATCGCGATGCCGCCGCCCATGGTGCCGGCGCCGATCACCGCCGCGCGGCGAATGTCGTAGGTTTTCGTCTCCTTGGGAATATCAGGGATTTTGGCGACGGTCCGCTCTCCGAAAAAGGCGTGAATCAAGGCCTTTGATTGCGTCGAAAACAGACAGGCCCGGAAAATCTCCGCCTCGCGTTCGATGCCTTTGTCGAACGGCAGCTTGGTGGCCGCTTCCACGGCGTCGATGGCGGCCAGCGGAGCCGTCTGGCCGCGGCGTATCTTGCGCGCCTGTTCCCGCGCGAGCGCGAAAATGGCCGTATTTCCAGCGGCGTCCTGCAACTTTTCATTGCGATCGCGAGTTTTCGGCGCGGGCTTTTGGGCGATGCTCCGCGCAAACTCCATTGCGCCCTGAAGCAGATCGCCTTCGATGATTTCATCGAGGATGCCGGCCGCGAGCGCGGCTTTGGCGTCCACCGGCTCGCCGAAAGCGCACATCTCGACCGCTTTGGCGACACCGGCCAGGCGCGGCAGCCGCTGCGTCCCGCCCGCTCCGGGAATGATCCCGAGTTTCACTTCAGGCTGTCCGACCTGCGCGGTCGCGAGCCCGATGCGGTAATGCCCGGACATCGCCGTTTCCAGTCCCCCGCCAAAGGCCGTGCCATGAATCGCCATGACCACCGGCTTTTTCGAATCCTCGATTTTGTTCATCAGCGGATAAAGCGCGATCCGCTCTTTTTGTCCGGCCGTGATCTTTCCAAATTCGCGAATATCGGCGCCGGCGATGAATGTCCGCCCGCCGCCGATCACCACCACTGCCCGGACTTCCGGATCAGCTTCCGCCTTTTCGATCCCGGCGATTATGCCTTCCGGAACTCCCGGACTGAGTGCGTTCACCGGCGGATTATTGATCGTGATGACGCCAATGTCACCCTGGCGCGCGTAGGCTACAAGTTCGCTCATAAGTCTCCATGGTATCGCTACGCGCCGGCGTAGTGTCGCATTGCAAGGCCAATTCAGAGACGCCGCGGCGCCGGTCCTGCGCCAGCGGCCGTTTAAAGAATTGAATCGGGCCACTATCATGATGGTAGGTGCCCGCCAAAACGCTCACGGTCCGGCAGTTTTTTTCCAAGCGCGGCTTGCTTTCGGAATGGCGTCCGAGCTTTGAGTATCGCCCGGGACAGCTTGAAATGGCGGAAGCGGTGGAAGCGGCGCTTCGAGAGAAGAAGCATTTGATCGTCGAAGCGGGAACGGGCACAGGCAAGACTCTCGCCTATCTGGTGCCGGCGATTCTTTCCGGCCGGCGCGTAGTGATCTCCACGGGAACGAAAAATCTTCAAGAGCAGCTTTTTTATAAGGACATTCCTTTTCTTGAAAAGAACATGGGCCCGCTGCGCGCCTGCTACATGAAAGGCCGCAACAACTACGCCTGCCGGCAGAAAATCTACGACGCCGAAAGAGAGCCGGTGCTCGAAGGGCTGGAGGAGGTCGCCGATTTCCAGATCATTCGCGAATGGGAAAAAACAACCGAAACCGGCGATCGCGCCGAGATTCGCTCGCTTCCGGAAGCGAGCACGGCTTGGGCCAAGATCGACGCGCGCTCGGACCGCTGCACCGGACAAAACTGCCGTCAGTTTGACCGCTGTTTCATCACGCGCATGCATCAGAAGGCGCAGGAAAGCGATCTGATTATCGTCAATCATCATCTGTTTTTCGCCGATCTCGCCGTAAAGGAAGACGATCGCGGCGGCATCATTCCCGAGTACGGCGCCGTGATCTTCGACGAAGCGCACGAGATGGAGGATGTCGCCGGGCAGTACTTCGGCCTTTCCGTT
Source organism: Terriglobia bacterium (assembly GCA_021325175.1). Taxonomy (GTDB): domain Bacteria; phylum Acidobacteriota; class Terriglobia; order Bryobacterales; family Bryobacteraceae; genus Palsa-187. The sequence goes on along the minus strand of JAJPHS010000127.1, from coordinate 75,634 downwards.
TCGAGCTATCAATTCGATGAGTTGATTCGCGACGTTTCCTCCGTTTCGCATCGCAAGTATTTTTCAAGCGCGGAGCTGGACCGCATTTTGCTGATGGTGAGCGATCGCGCCATGCATTTTCTGAATCTTTTTGAAGCCGCCGAAGGCCGCACCGGTTTCCGCTCGCACGAAGCTTTCCTGATGAAGCACGAGGAGGTTTATCGCGACGTGCTGGCCGGACTGGAGCTGATTGCGCTTCAGCTCGAGCTGATCAAGGTTGCGCCGGAGGAAGCGATTCCGCTTGCCGCCCGCGCTCGCGATCTGGCGCGGCGACTGGAATTTTGGATGGAAGCCAAGGATCGGCGCTTCGTATATTGGATCGAGCGGCGCGGGCGCGGAACTTTTTTGCAAGCGACGCCCATCGACGTTTCGCGGATTCTCGATGATAAGCTGTTCGATCGCGTCGATTCGGTGATTTTGACCTCGGCCACGCTGGCTGTCGCCGGCGATTTCGAGTTCACCAAGGCTCGCCTGGGTTTGCGCGCCGCGCGCACGCTGGTGGTGCCGAGCCATTTCGATTACGGCCGCCAGGCGTTGCTTTATGTGCCACAAAACCTGCCCGACCCGCGCGATCAGGCGTTCCCTGCCGCCGCGGCGCGCGAAATCATCGAGCTGCTGTTTCTCAGCCGCGGCCGCGCGTTCGTCTTATTCACCAGCTACCAGCAGATGCGCCTCATCTACGATCGCGTGTCGCTCGAAGTACCGTTTCAGACCCTGCTGCAAGGAACCGGCCCGCGCAGCGCGCTGCTCGATGAATTTCGCTCGACTCCCAACGCGGTGTTGTTTGCGACCGCTTCTTTCTGGCAAGGTGTAGATGTGCCGGGCGACCAGTTGAGCTGCGTGATCATTGATAAACTTCCCTTTGCGGTGCCGAGCGATCCGGTTGTGGAAGCTCGCGCCGCGGCGATTCGCGCCGAAGGCGGCGAGCCATTTCATGACTATCATTTGCCGCAAGCGGCGATCGCGCTGAAGCAAGGCTTCGGCCGGCTGATCCGCGGCCGCGCCGATTGCGGCGTTCTGGCGCTGCTCGATCATCGCATCACGCGGATGCGCTACGGGCAGGTTTTTTTTGACAGTTTGCCTCATTACGGATTCACAACGAAGCGGGAAGACGTGGAGAAATTCTTCAATGTTTGAAGTCGCCGTCGAACAGACCTTCGCCGCCGGACATGCGCTGCGAAATTACAAAGGAAAATGCGAGAACGTGCACGGGCACAATTTTCGCGTGCAGGTGGTCATCGAAGGCGAGCGCCTGGATGAAACCGGCCTTCTGGTCGATTTTATCGACGTAAGAGACGCGATGCGGTCGATTATCGACCGCCTGGATCACGTTTTTCTGAACGATATCGCGCCCTTCGACGTAAAGAATCCGTCCGCTGAAAATATCGCGGAGTATTTTTATCGGGAGATTTCGCAAACGCTCAAGTCCGCCGTGCCGGTTCGCATTCGCGAAGTAAAGGTCTGGGAAACGGACGTTCAAAGCGCGGCGTATCGCGGTTAACGCCGCAGCGCGGCGCTGTGAAGGGCGTTGCGAACCGACCCTACCGCGTTCGACACCTTTTTCACGGGGGTCGGCGCCTTGCCGGCGGCGATCGCGTCCGCTTTGATCAGCGGCAGGACGGATTCCGGAGACGGCTGATTCGCTTCGAGAAAATCCATGCCTTCGACCGTGATCTGCAAGCTGCTTTTATCGTCCATCGCCACCAGGCCGCGCTGTTTCAGGTACCACAAGGCGAAGTTCAACTCATCGCTGGTGGTCTCGAGCATATTTTCAAGCTGCCGCATGGCAAGGCTGGGCGTGAATGGCCGCAACCGGCGGCGGTCGTAGAGCACGCATAGCAGTGCCAGGCGTAAATTTACGCCGCGGCTGAGCTCCGGGAAGAAATCGGATCCGGTGAACTTAAACCCGGGGTCCTGATCGAGGCCTTTGAGTTTATCGAATTCGCGCCGGAGGTTTCCATCGGAAAGTACTTCGTACGCCAGATTGACGGATTCGAATTTTTCGAAATCTCCGGTTTCCGGATTATCCGGGCGATACTTTTCGGCAAGCTTTGAGTACGCCTGTTGGATGACTTCCGAAGTGGCCTTGGCGTCCACGTTGAGGATGGAATAGTGGTCCTGAAATTTTCCGGCCAGAGGTGAGGACATACTCTACTTCAGTGGATCGGCGGGAACGGCAACTCTCAGTAGAATTGTTTATCTAGGAATCAGCGTCCGAAGAAGGCGGCGTTCTTCTGAGCGTAATCGGCCCATTTTTCCGGAAGATCGTCGAGAGCGAAAATCGCGGAAACCGGGCAAACCGGAACGCAGGCGCCGCAATCGATGCACTCGACCGGATCGATGTACAACATCTGTTCGTTCGGAAATTTCTCAGAGTCTTTTTTGGGATGAATGCAATCGACCGGGCACGCATCGACGCATGCCGTGTCTTTCACTCCCACGCACGGTTCTGCAATTACATAAGCCATAAAGAATATCCGCTTGTAGCCTGGAATCAGGCCGGTTGGGGCAAATTTCATTTAAGCATATCGCGGCTGCCCGGATAAAGCGCATTGCAGTTAATGGTAACTTCGGCGTTTGAATGGTGTTCGGGACGGGGCGGATTTGAACTGCCGGAGCTATTTTTGAATCGCGCACAATGCTGTATTTGCGATCGGCGCTGGTAGGGACGGGCGGATTTGAACCGCCGACCTGTCGCTTAGGAGGCGACCGCTCTATCCAACTGAGCTACGTCCCCGTAGCCTCGATTGTAGCAGGCGGCCAGCGCTTTAAGCCCTTTCGGCCGATGTCGCGGCGATACTGCATGTTATCAAAGTGGATCGCCTCCACGCCGGCGTAGGCGTTGCTGATGGCCGACGAAAGATCGCGGCCCGAGGCGGTGATGCCAAGAACGCGCCCGCCTGCCGTTTCAATGCCGCGAGAGCCGATTCGCGTGCCGGCCTGGAATACCTGCGCGCGGCACTCGGAAATGCCCTGTATCGGATCACCCGTGCGCGGCTTGCCTGGATAACCTGAGGCGGCCAGCACGACGCAAACGGACGGATCGAATTTGGAGCGTAATTGTTCCCTCAAAGAACCGGTGGCCGACTGGAGTAGCGCGCCCGCGAAGTCGGTCGAATCGTCGAGCCGGTGTAGGATTGCCTGGGCCTCCGGGTCCCCGAGCCGCACGTTGAACTCGAGAACCCTTGGACCGCTCGAAGTCATCATGAGCCCGGCGTAGAGGAATCCAGTGAAGCCAGTGGTGGAAATCACCGGCTCGATGATGGTGTCGATGACGCGCTGAACTTCGCTTGAGCCAAGAATTCGGCCATCGCTATATGCGCCCATTCCGCCGGTATTCGGCCCGGTGTCGCCCTCGCCGAGGGTCTTGTGGTCTTGGGAGACGTCAAATGCGGTGAAGCGCCGGCCGTCGGATAGAACGATGAAGCTGGCTTCTTCACCGCTGAGAAACTCCTCGATGACGAGCCGCGGCCCGAGCGTTCGCACCGCGGCTTCGGCCTCCTCGATGGTTCGCGCGATGATGACGCCTTTGCCCGTAGCGAGCCCGTCCGCTTTGATGGCGACCGGCGGATGGAATTGAGATAGCGCCTCGATTCCGGCTTCGACGTTTTCGACCAGGACAAATCGCGCGGTGGGAACGCCCAGCCTTTGCATGAGCACTTTTGCATAAATCTTGCTTGCCTCAAGCCGCGCCAGTTCGCGCGTTGGTCCAACAATGGGCAGGCCGGCAGCGCGGAACTGATCGACGATTCCTTGGGCGAGGGGAGCCTCGGGTCCGACCACGGTCAAATCGGGATCGACAGCTTTGGCTGCATCAAGGCCGGTGGCGTGAAGGTTGGTTCCGATTTCCGCGATGCCGGGATTTCCGGGCGCTGCGTAGATCTTGTGACCTTCTTTCGCGAGTCGCCAGGCGATGGCGTGTTCGCGGCCGCCGCCGCCGATAATGAGGATTTTCACGTTGAAATGCCAGTTTAGCGCGGCGGGTTAGAATGTTGGTGAAATGCCGAATCGTTATGACGTGATCGTTGTAGGCGCCGGGCACGCCGGATGCGAAGCGGCGCGCGCCTGCGCGCGATTGGGTCTGAGTACCGCGATGGTCACGATGAATCTCGATCTCATCGCGCAAATGTCCTGCAATCCGGCCGTGGGTGGAATCGCCAAAGGGCATCTGGTGCGCGAAATTGACGCGCTCGGCGGCATTATGGGCGAGATCACGGACGCGGCCGGCATCCAATTTCGTCTGCTGAATACCAGCCGCGGTCCGGCGGTGCGATCGCCGCGCGCCCAGTGCGACAAGAAGCTGTACCGGCTGCGCATGCGCGAAGCGTTAGAAAAAGAGCCGAATCTCCGCATATTGCAAGCCGAGGTCGCCCAGCTTTTGATTTGTGGCTGCGGATCCGGCAAGCGGCGCGTCGAAGGTGTTCTGCTGCGCGATGGCCGAACTATACAGTCCGATGCGGTGGTGGTAACAACCGGTACATTTTTGAATGGTTTGGCGCACGTTGGCGAGTACAAATACAGTTGCGGGCGGAGTGGCGAAGCGCCATCGAACCTGCTTGGTGAGCAGTTACGGACGCTCGGCTTGGAGTGGAAGCGCTTGAAGACCGGAACGCCGCCGCGGCTGGATGGCCGTACGATTGAGTGGTCGCGTTTTGAGCCCCAATACGGCGATTTGGAGCCGACGCCGTTTTCTTTTTTGACGGAGCGTATCGATCGTGAGCAAGTTCCTTGTTTTCTGGCATATACTACGGAAGAGACACACCGCATTTTGCGCGAGAATATTGCGCGATCGCCGCTTTATAGCGGTCAGATTGAAGGGCTCGGGCCAAGATACTGTCCTTCAATCGAGGATAAGATTGTAAAGTTTCCAGACAAACGTCGCCATCAGATTTTTCTGGAGCCGGAAGGCCTCGACACCAATGAGATCTACGTCAACGGGATGTCGACGAGCATGCCCATTGATGTACAAGCGAGAGTTGTGGCGTCGATTCCGGGGCTGGAAGGATCAGAAATGATTCGCCCGGGTTACGCTATCGAATATGATGCGATCGATCCTAGAGAGCTAAATCATTCTCTGGAACTTAAGTCTGTCGGTGGGTTATTTCTTGCAGGCCAGATCAATGGTACCTCGGGTTACGAAGAAGCCGCTTGCCAAGGCTTAATAGCTGGGCTTAATGCGGCTCGACGGTGCGGAGATCTGCCTCCGCTTATTATCGACCGAACCGAAGGTTACATCGGAATTTTGGTCAGCGATCTTGTGACCCAGGGCGCCGACGAACCGTATCGAATGTTCACCTCGCGCGCCGAATTTCGCCTCAATCTGCGAATCGACAATGCCGATGAGCGGCTAACGCCTCTAGGCCGGGCTGCGGGTTTGGTTTCCGATACCAGATGGGCGGTTTTCGAGCAAAAAATGGCTCAAAAACGATTACTGCGGAAAGCAGTGGAGCGTGTCATAGTGGATCCGTCGCACTTAGGCTTGGCGATCGATGATCGTCCGACCATTGCGGGTTGGTTGCGCCGGCCCGAGGCGCGGATTGAGCAGGTTCGCGGAATGCTGGAACGCGAAGCTGCGGAACCTCTGATGCGTGGCGTTCTCGATACCTTGGAAACGGAGATTAAGTACTCCGGATACATTGCGCAGCAGGAGCGCCAGGTTGAACGGCTTCGGGCGTCGGGAAAGCGCAGAATCCCGGATCAGTTTACCTATGCGTCTCTGCCAGGCCTTTCCAATGAGATTCGCGAGAAGCTTCAGCGCGTCCGCCCGGAAACGCTTGAACAAGCCGCAAGAATCCCTGGCGTCACGCCTGCCGCAGTAGCCCTGTTGGACGTTTTTCTCAACGTCATGCGATGACTTTTCAGGATGCTCTGGTTCGGACGTGCTCCTGGATTCAGCTCAGTCCGGTACAACTTACTCAGTTAGAACGGCACTACGACTTGTTGTACAAGTGGAATCGAAATTTGAACCTGACCAGCATCTCGTCTTTTTTCGAGGTGGTTCAGTTGCATTACTGCGAGTCCCTTTTTATTGGGTCCGTTCTGCCGCGTGGCGATCTGCGTATTGTGGACGTAGGCTCTGGCGCCGGTTTTCCGGGCATTCCCCTTGCAATCGCGCGGCCTGAGTGCGAGGTTACATTGGTCGAGGCGCATCAGCGCAAGGGCGTTTTTTTGAGAGAGGCTGCTCGCGGCTTGGAAAACATCTCTGTCATTGTGGGGCGAGCTGAGAAGATTGCGGGCGGGTTCGATTGGCTGGTCGGCCGTGGCGTTCGACCTTCCGATTTACTTTCTTTAAATGTGGCTTTTCATTCCGCCATTTTCATGACCGCTGAGGAGCTGCTACGTTTACCCAAACCCTTCCAGATTGTTCCGGTTCCCGGTACTCGGAACCGGGTCATTGCCCAGTTTCACGTGGAACGTGATAAGATCCACTGAAGTGGCAAAGGTTATCGCGATTACGAATCAAAAAGGCGGCGTAGGCAAAACCACTACCGCGATCAATTTGGGAGCGTCGCTCGCGGCTAACGACCTTCGAATTTTGCTTGTCGACTCCGACCCGCAGGGCAACTGCACGACCGGCCTGGGAATTGAGAAATCCAGTGAGAAACCGACGTTCTATCAGGCACTATTAAATGGCGTGGCCGCATCGGAAACCATTCAGACGACTGAGTACGATGGCCTTTCAATTATTCCCGCAGACAAGAATCTGGTTGCGGCGAACTTGGATCTAGTGGACCTGGACGACCGCGAATATCGTCTCTCTAAAGCGCTTCGGCCAGTGCTCGACGAATACGATTACATCTTAATCGACTGTCCGCCAGCTCTCGATCTCTTGACACTCAATGCCTTGTTAGCCGCCGATTCGGTGCTTATTCCGATCCAATGCGAATTTTTCGCACTCGAAGGAATCTCCCAACTCATGGATACCATCGACCGCGTGCGCGAATCCTTCTCACATCCCATTCAGATCGAAGGAATTCTTTTAACCATGTACGACGATCGCACGAATTTGACGCGTCAAGTAGCGGACGATCTCAAAGAATTTTTTGAGCGGGATGTGCTTTCGACCGTTATCCCCCGCAGCATCCGGCTGGCTGAGGCACCGAGCTTTGGCAAACCCATCCTGCTTTACGATCCCCGATCACGTGGGGCAGAAAGCTATATAAAACTTGCGAAGGAGATCTTAGAGAATGAACGCCGTCGGCGACAAGCAACGCAAAGCGCTCGGTAAGGGACTTTCCGCGCTTCTTCCGGCGCGCGCCCCATCACCGCCGCCGAAACAGCAGCCGTCGGAACAGAAAGCGGCCAGCTTGCCTATCGCGGAAATTGAACCAAATCCCGATCAACCGCGGACAATATTCCAACGAGACCGGCTTGAGGAACTCGCCACGTCAATTCGCGCCAATGGCATCATTCAACCGCTGATCGTCCGCCGGTCCGGGACCGGATACCAGATCGTGGCCGGAGAGCGCCGATGGCGCGCCGCCCAGCTCGCAGGATTAACCGAGGTGCCCGTTGTCGTGCAGGACGTTGCCGACACAAATCTTCTGGAGCTCGCTTTAATCGAAAACCTCCAGCGCGAGGACCTCAATCCTCTCGAAATCGCCCACGCCTATGACCGTCTTCATCGTGAGATGGGACTCTCTCATGAAGAGATCGCGCGCCGCACTGGAAAAGACCGGACGTCAGTGGTAAACACGATTCGATTGCTGAAGCTCCCGCAAGATGTTCAGAATCTTTTAGTAGCTCAACGAATCTCGATGGGGCATGCCCGGGCGATTTTAGGCTTGGCGACAGCCGAAAGCCAAATCGAGGTAGCCGAGAAGGCCGCCGCGCAGGGGATGTCGGTGCGGCAGGTCGAAGCGCTCGTTCAGAATCTTACGGCCGAGCGGCCCACCAAAGGCCGGGCCAAGTCGACTACGCAACAGGACCCAAATGTCAAAGCGGCGGCCGATCAACTCGAACGGGTCTTAGGCACGCGCGTTCGTATCGTCGAGTTGACCGAGCAGCGCGGCCGTATCGAAATCGAGTATTACTCTCAGGCTGAGTTAGATAGGATCTTTCAGCACATCAGCGGCGAAAATCACTGAAAAGCTGGTGCCGGCGGCAGGAGTCGAACCTGCGACCTACGGATTATGAGACCGTCGCTCTAACCACCTGAGCTACACCGGCGTTAACTACCAGCGTATGCAGCGTGCCCGAATTCTGTCAAGTATACAGATAAGAAGGTCTGAATATTACGATTGCCCGGCGCGCTCCTCACGCCTTACAATCGCAATAGTGCCCGCCGTCGAATTCGCCCAAGTTTCGAAGAGTTATTCGATCTATGCCTCCTCGGGTGACCGGCTCAAGGAACTCGCCACTTTCCAGCGCCGACAGTTCCACACGGACTATTGGGCCCTACGCGACGTCTCCTTTGAAGTCGAAGCCGGCGCAACGTTTTGCATCGTCGGAGAAAACGGTTCGGGAAAAAGCACCCTTCTGCAAATTTGCGCCGGTATTCTTCAACCGACCGCCGGACAAGTGAAAGTGAACGGCCGCGTCGCCGCTCTGCTCGAACTCGGCTCCGGCTTCGATCCCGAATTTTCCGGACGCGACAATGTTTATCTCAACGGCGCAATCCTTGGTCTATCCACTAAGGAGATGGATCGAAGATTTCCCCAAATCGAAGCCTTCGCCGAAATCGGCGAATTCATTCGCCAGCCCGTCAAGACTTATTCGAGTGGAATGGTGGTCCGCCTGGCATTCGCGGTCGCCATTCACCTCGATCCCGAAATATTGCTCGTCGATGAAGCTCTTTCGGTGGGCGACATCTACTTCCGGCAGCGCTGTATGAGAAAGGTTCACGAACTTCGCTCGCGCGGCATCACGATCTTGTTCGTTTCCCATTCGACAGGCGACGTCAAAGCCCTGGGCGACCGGGCAATGTGGCTGGAGCGGGGCCGCGTCATGGCCATCGGAAAAACGGACCTCGTTGTCGCTCAATACATGGCGGCGATGGCGGCAAAAGACGACCGTTACCGAGACCACGCGCCGGTCACCTCCGCCGCCGCTTACAAACCACCACCCGAGATCGTCGAGGAGATTCCCAATATCGATCACCGCTTCGGCGACGGCCGCGCCGAAATCCTGGGCATAGCCGTTTTTGACGAGTCCGGCCGCAAAATCACCGAGCTTCAACCCTCTTCCACGGTGGTGGTCCGGATCAGCGCGCGAGCCAAGGCTAATCTAGATCGCCCTATCATCGGCTTCATGTTCCGGAATCATCTGGGCGTCGATTTCGCCGGCACCAATACGGAGCGCGAGGGTTATTCGCTACCGCCGCTGCCGGCCGGAGAAGTCTGCACCGTCGATTTTTATATTGAGCTTCCCGCGCTTTACGCCGCGTCATTTTCTTTCTCCCCGGCCATCGCCGACGGCACCCTCGAGCACTATTCGATGTGCGATTGGATCGATAACGCCGTCGTGCTCCAGATGGCCCGTTCCGGCGCGCCCATCTACGGGCAATTCCACTTTCCCTGCCGCGTGGAGATCAACTCAAAAATCTCCGCCGGAGCCGCCGCGCTGTGATCGAATTTACGGGCGAGCGGGTCATTCCCGGCGAGGTGAACGACGACCTCTGGGCGGAACATGCCGCGCGCTACGCTTTCGCGCTTCGCTATGCGCATCATTCGCGAGCGCTCGACCTCGGCTGCGGCTCCGGCTACGGCGTTGCCGAAATCGCAAAACGCGCCCGCTTCGCCGTGGGAATTGATTCCTCGCACGAAGCAGTCGCCTATGCGCAGGCTCACTATCAGCGCGCCAACGTCCGATTTCTTCAGGCCTCCGCGACCAGCCTGCCGTTCGCCGATCGCTCGTTTGAACTCATCACGGCGTTCGAAGTGATCGAGCATCTTGCCGAATGGCCGGATCTCGTGAAGGAAGCCGCTCGCGTCCTCCAAGCCCACGGCGTATTTCTTGTTTCGACTCCGAACAAGCTCTATTACACGCAATCGCGCGGCGAGCACGGGCCGAATCCGTTCCACGTCCACGAATTCGAGTTCGAAGAGTTTCGCGACGTGCTTGCCCGGTCTTTTCCCAACGTCGTGATATTCCTGCAAAACCGGCAGGAATCTTTCACCTTCGCGCCGGCCGCGGCCGACGCCAGCGGACCCGAAGCGCATTTGCCGCTGGCCGCCCTGCGCGCGGACGAAGCAAATTTCTTTGTCGCCGTCTGTTCCGCTGCGCCGCCGGGCGACGCGCGCCCATTCGTCTATGTTCCTCGCGCCGCCAATCTTTTGCGGGAACGCGAGCAGCACATCGCGCTGCTTCAGAGCGAGCTCGCCCAAACCAAAAAATGGCTGGATGAGTTAATCGCCGATCATAAAGCGCTGCAAGACGCGCATCTGGAGCAAACGCATCATCTTGAAGAGCAAAATCGCTGGGCTCTCGATCTCGAGGCGAAGTGGCGCTCCGCCATGGATCGCGTCACCGCCCTTCAAGACGAATTGAAATCCGAACAGGCCAACGCCGCCCGCATTGTCGACCAATACAACGCAAAAATCAGTGAATTAGAGCAAGAAAATCGCGCCCGGGCGCAATGGGCTATCGACACGGAAACGCGGCTGAGCGCCGGGCTCGCCGCGAAGTCAGCCGAGCTCAGTGAAGCCGTCCGCCTGCTCGATCGCGCCGAAGCTACCGTCATCGAACGAACCGAATGGGCGCAAAATCTTCAAAAACGGATCGATTTCCTTGAAACGCAGCTTGCGATGGTGCGCCAGTCGCGATGGGTCAGGCTGGGTCGAATCGCCGGCGTCGGTCCGCGGGTGAAGGAGTAATGCGCCGGTTCTTGCAGGCCGCCTGGCGCATCCTAAAAAACCTGCCAATCGCGCTTTTTGCGCCATTTTTGCTGATTTTGAGCGGAATTGCGCTTTTTTGCGCTGATTTCATCCATCGGCTTTTCCCTCGCAAACCTCTTCCCGCCGGCGCCGCCCCCAGCACCCGCGCGGCGAGCATCGTGATCCCCAACTGGAACGGCCGCGACCTGCTCGAAAAATATCTGCCCTCGGTTCTCGCCGCGGCGGAGCAGTGCCCGGGCAGCGAAGTCATCGTCGTAGATAACGGATCCGCGGATGGCAGCGCGCCGTTCCTGCTCGAACGTTTTCCTTCCGTGCGGCTGATCGCGCTCGAACGAAATCTGGGCTTTGGCGGAGGATCGAACCAAGGCGTCCGCCACGCGCGTCACGATATCGTGGTTCTCCTCAATAACGACATGCGGGTGGAGCGCGATTTTTTAAAACCCCTGCTTGCCGGCTTCACCGACGAAGATGTTTTCGCCGTCTCCTGCCAGATCTATTTTTCCGACCCCAACAAAAAGCGCGAGGAAACCGGACTCACCGAAGGATGGTGGCAACAGGGCGCGCTGCGCGTGGCGCATCGCATTGAGCCTGGCATCACCGAACCATATCCATGCTTTTATGGGGGCGGCGGCTCCTGCGCGTTCGACCGCAAAAAATTCCTTTCACTCGGCGGCTTCGACGAACTGCTGCGGCCTTTTTATCTGGAGGACACCGACCTCGGCTATATGGCCTGGAAGCGCGGCTGGAAGGTTCTATATCAGCCGGCGAGCGTCGTCTATCACGAGCATCGCGGTACCATCGGCCGCCGCTTCGGCGACGCTTATATTCAATCGGTTCTCAAAAAGAACTTTATTCTTTTCACCTGGAAAAATATCCACGAGCCCGCGCGGCTGCTTTCAAATTTCTTCTTCATCTGGTCCACCGCGATGATCAGTTGGATTGGCGGGGATTCGCCAGAGCGCTCGAATTTCGCCGCCATCGCGCGCGCCGCGCTGCAGCTTCCCGCGGCGATTCGCGCCCGCGCCCGCGCGCGATCTCTCGCCATCATCTCTGATACCGAAGCTTTTCGCCGGCCGCTCGGCGGGCATTTTCGAGACACCTTCGCACCCCTTGACCACGAGCCGCTGCGCGTGCTTTTCGTTTCGCCGTACCCGATCTGCCCGCCGATTCACGGCGGCGGCGTGTTCATGTATCAAACCGTGCGCGAGCTGGCGCGTCTATGCGAACTCCATCTGATCGTTCTGCTCGACTACGCCCGCGAGCAGAAAGCGCACGCTGAGCTCGAACAGATCTGCGCCTCCGTCGAGTATGTCGAGCGAAGCGAGCCCCGGCAAAAGGCCATTGGATCGCCGGAGCCGCACGCGGTTCGCGAATTTCGCACCCGCGATCTCGCCTGGCTGATTCACCGCCAGATCTATCTGAAGCAAATCGACGTTTTGCAGCTTGAATACACCGTGCTCGGGCAGTACGCGGGCAAGTTCCGCCGCATCCCGAGCATTCTTTTCGAGCACGGCGTTTACTTCCAATCGATCGCGCGGCGGCTTCCGTTCATCAAGTCTCCCGCCGAACGGCTACAGGCCCGCTGGGAGTATCTACGCGCGATCCGCTATGAGCTGCGCATGCTGCCGCATCCTGATCGAATCCAGGTTTGCAGTAAGGAAAACGCGGATTACCTCGAATCGTTCCTGCCGGAGCTTCGCGGCCGGATCGATTGGCAGTTCCGCGCCGGCATCGATACCGCGCGCTACGAATTTCGCCCCACCGGCCGGGAGCCGTTCACGATGCTGTTTCTCGGCAGTTTCCGGCATGTGCCGAACGTGGAGGCCCTCGATTGGTTCCTGAGGCGCGTGCTGCCGAAAATTCGTGCGGCGGAGCCTCGCGCGCGGCTGGTGGTGATCGGCAGCGATCCTCCGCCGCGGCATTCGCTGCCCGGCGCGGAAGCGGTGGAGCTGATCGGTTTCGTCGAAGACGTACGGGAACCGCTTTCGCGCTATTCCGCATTCGTCTGCCCGATTCTCAGCGGATCGGGAGTGCGGGTGAAGCTGCTTGAAGCTTTTGCGGCCGGAATTCCGGTCGTTTCCACCAGGCTGGGCGCCGAAGGGCTCGCGGCGGAAGATGGCGAGATCTGCGCTCTGGCCGACGATCCGGAGGGATTCGCCGAGCGGGTGGTTCGATTATTGCAGCATCCCGCCAAAGCCGCGGAATTGGCGCATCGCGCCCGGGCCTATGTGGTTGCGACGCGAGACATGCGCGCGATGACGGCGAAACTTGTCGAATCATATCGCCGGGAATTGGAGCGGATGCGTGCGCGAGGTTGAATCCGAAACGCATCCCGCCTCTGCTACAGGGGCGGCGCCGCCAGAGACTCCAGCTCGCTCACCGCTCTTGCCAGCTCCGCTACCGGCGGAGCCGGAGGGTCGCTCAACACTTCCACCAGCGCGCGATAATACCACAGCGTTCCTTCACGCCCGCCCGTGAACCGCGACCAGACCGCTTCGCCACAGACACGATAATCCCGGGCCATGGCTCGCGCATTATGCAGCTTGTCGCAGGCGACCACCAGCCGAACGGCCACCGGCGCGGCGCGCAACTGGTCCAGAAAAACTTCTTTGCGCGGCCGCCACGGCGGCTTAGGCTCCTGATCCGTATCGGTGCAGCCGTCGACGATCGCGGTGACGCGCGGCCCGAATCGCTTCAAAATCTCGGCGCGAGCCCGCTCGCCGCCCTGGTCCTCTACGGCATCGTGTAACAACCCGGCGATCGCTTCATCCTCGCCGCCGCCGTATTCAAGCACCAGCGAGGCGACGCCCAGCAGATGCGAGATATACGGGATCGTGGATCCCTTGCGCCTCTGGGCCGCGTGCAGACGAGTGGCGTAAACAAGTGCGTCCTCAAAGCGCGCCGTCAGCACGCCTATTTGCCCTTTAAATCCTTGGCCAGCCTGGCGGTGATTTTTCCCGCCGCCCGGTTCAAATCGCCGGGCGAGGTGGATTTCGGCGGATCGTAGACGCTCCACAAAACGTTGCGTGTTTTGCGATCGATCAGAAATATGGTCCCGCGCGCGTGGGAAATCGACTGCACCACCGGCCGCGACGCGTCGACCAGATCCTTGGAATCGGGCTCGGGATTGGCCTTGCCGTAAAGTTCATTCAGCTTATCGTCGAGCGTCGCGCCGATGCGGTCGCACAAAATCGCGTCGGCCTTCTTGGGATCGGTCACCACCTGCAACACATTGCCGGAGGTCAAATGCGTCGCCAGGTACTGATCGAGCGAACTGGACATGGGCAAAAGATACACGGTCTTCACCTCGCCGATTCCCGCCGCCTGCGCGCCGAGCGCCGCGATCATCAAAGCTGGAAGCAACTTCATAGAACTCATGATACACGTCCGGCACGCTATTCTATGGATTTATTTCCGCGCGATGTATAAAGGTCAGCGCATCACCGTCATCATTCCCTGCCTGAACGAAGAGCAAGGAATTGAGTCCGTGCTCAAACGTATGCCGGAATTTGTCGACCAGGTCATCGTGGTCGATAACGGCTCGACGGACCGAACTTCGGAGGTCGCGAAAAATCTGGGGGCCCAGGTCATCCGCGAAAACGTGCGCGGCTACGGCCGCAGTTATAAAACGGGATTCGCGAAGGCGACCGGCGATCTGATCGTGACGCTCGACGGCGATCACAGCTACCCTCCCGACGCGATTTCTTATCTGCTCGAAGCATTTCTTCATCTGGATGTCGATTTTCTGAACGCCTCGCGCTTCCCGGTGCGCGATCGGAAGGCGATGAGCTTCAAACACAAATTCGGCAACCTGATTTTATCGATGGCCATGTCCGCGCTCTATTTCCGCTGGGTTCGCGATTCGCAATCGGGGATGTGGGTGTTTCGCCGCTCGATTCTGAAGGGAATGAAACTGGTTTCCGACGGCATGGCGTTTTCCGAGGAGATCAAGATTGAGGCGCTCAAAAGCAATCGCGTCCGCTTCGCCGAGATCTCGATTTTATATACGTCGCGGTTGGGAGAGATCAAACTGAATCCGTGGCGCGACGGATTCTACAATCTCTGGTTTCTGGTGAAAAAGCGGTTTACCTGACATGATCGCCGCCGCTGTCGTTCCGCACTGCAACCGCATTGATCTGCTGCGCGAGCTTGCCGCCAGTCTCGCCGCGCAAACGCGACCCTTCGATGAGTGGATCGTGGCCGATAACGGCTCGACGGACGGCTCGGCGGAGTTCGCCGAATCCGCCGGCGCGAGGGTGCTGCGGCTGGGACGCAATCTGGGCTTCGCGGCGGCGGTAAATCGCGGAATTGAAGCCGCGCGCGCCGACGTTGTGGCGATCCTCAACAATGACGTGACGCTCGATGGCGAATGGCTGGATAGAATGCTCGCCGGCATGGGGGACGCCTCTTTCGCGACGGGAAAAATTCTGCGGGCGTCGGACCCCTCGATCATCGACGGCGCTTTCGATGAAATTTCGCGCGCCGCCTGCCCGCACCGCTGCGGAGCGGGAAAACCCGATTCCGCTTATTGGAACAAGGCGCGCGCCATCCGGTTCGCGCCCATGACCGCGGCCCTGTTTCAACGCCGGCTGTTCGAAGAAATTGGGCTGCTCGATGAGCGGTTCGAATCCTACTACGAAGATATCGATTTCGGACTTCGCTGCGCCGCCGCCGGGCGAAGCGGCGTGTATCTGCCGGACTGCGTGGCGCGGCATCGCGGCAGCGCCACGCTGGGGGCGTGGAATTCGGACACGGTGTTCTTCCTTTCCCGGAATCAGGTCTTATTGGCGGCAAAGTACTTCCGCGCCGAATCGCTGTGGCGAATTGTGGCGGGACAGTTGCTATGGGGAATGCTGGCGGTTCGCCACCGAGCGGGTTACGAGTGGTTTCGGGGCAAACTCCATGGGTTGAAAAGCGCGAGGCGGATGGATGGGGAACTAGCCGGCGCGCTCCAGGACCGGTTGCGCACCATCATTAAGGCGAGCGAGCATAACATCTTTGAAATACAACGACAGACCGGTTGTGACCGTTACTGGAGGGTCTACTTCTGTCTGTTACGGCGATAATTGTGACGCACAACTCCGCGCAGGTCATCGGATGCTGCCTGGAGAGCCTTGCTGACATGGCTCCTTCCGTCGCGCCGCTGGTGGTCGATAACGCCTCGCGCGACCGCACGCTTCCGCAGGCTGGGGCGCGGCACATCGCCAATCCTCACAACCGCGGATTCGCCGCGGCCGTGAATCAGGGCGTTCGCGCCAGCGATTCCGAATTTTTTCTCCTGTTAAATCCCGACGTTGCTTTGCTCACTTCGGTTGACGCGCTGGTGGAGGCAAGCCGCGCTCATGGCCTCGCGGCCGGCCAATTGGTCGATTCTGGCGGGCAGGCGCAAGCGGGCTTCACAATTCGCCGTTTTCCTACACCCGCTTCGCTCATCTTCGAGCTTTTCGGAGTAAATCGGCTGTGGCCATCGAACCCGGTGAATCGAAAATACCGCTATCTGGATCGCCCGCTCGATCAAGCGGGCGCGGTCGAGCAGCCCGCGGGGGCGTTCCTCATGTTCCGGCGGGATGTGTGGGAAAAATTGGGTGGATTTGATGAAAAATTTTATCCCATATGGTTTGAAGACGTCGATTTTTGCCGCCGGGCCGCGCAAGCCGGATACCGGATCGAATATCTGCCGAACGTCCAGGCCAGGCATCGCGGCGCCCACTCCATCGCCCAGCTCGCCCCCGGGTGCCGTGCCGTGTACTGGTGTGTTAGCCTTCTAAGGTATGCCGCTAAGCACTTCAGCGACTTCGGTTACCGCGCGGTTTGCATGGCGGTTTTGGTCAGCTCCTTCCCGCGGATGGTC
This sequence comes from Terriglobia bacterium, assembly GCA_021325175.1. Taxonomy (GTDB): domain Bacteria; phylum Acidobacteriota; class Terriglobia; order Bryobacterales; family Bryobacteraceae; genus Palsa-187. The sequence continues at coordinate 58,909 of JAJPHS010000127.1, read as the reverse complement.
GCGGGGATGATGGAACAACGGACTCTGGCCCCCATCCTTGCAGGTTTAAGGATTGTACGTATTGCCGGGCTGTGCCTTATGTCGCAAAGGGGGCGCGGCGTAGTACCACCGAATTTATAAACCATTCGCATGGCCTACAACGACTTAGTCTCCGTCACAATCGTCACTTACAATAGCGGCCGATTCATTAAACGATGCCTGGAATCCGTGTTGGAACAAAAGTATCCGAATCTGGAGGTGGTGGTCATCGACAACGCCTCCACCGACGGCACCACGGATATTCTGGAGCGCTTCGAGGACCGCTGCCGGATCCATTACAACAGTCAGAACATCGGGTTCGCGGCGGCGCAAAATCAGGCGATCTCCCTATCCCGGGGTGAGTGGATCCTGACGCTCAATCCTGACGTTTTGCTACTGAAAAACTTCATCCAGGCGCTGGTGGAGGCGGGCCAGTTGGATCCCAAAGTCGGCACCGTATGCGGCAAGCTGCTCACCATACGGGCCACGTTCGATCTTCCGGAAAAGCAGCTTGTCGATTCGACGGGAATCTATTTCACGCCGATGCTCCGGCATCTGGATCGCGGCAGCCAGGAAGTGGACAACGGGCACTACGTCAATTTTGAATACGTCTTCGGCGCGACCGCGGCGGCCGCGCTCTACCGGCGGCAGATGATCGAGGATATTCAGATTGACGGCGAATTCTTCGATCCCGATTTTTTCGTGTATCGCGAAGACGCCGACGTCGCCTGGCGCGCGCAGTTGATGGGCTGGCGATGCATCTATACGCCGCTGGCCCGCGGTTATCATGTCCGGAACGTGCTGCCCGGCAATCGCCGCGCGCTGCCGCCGGAAATCAACATGCACTCGGTGAAGAACCGGTTCCTGATGCGCATCAAGAACATGACCGGGGATCTCTACCGCCGCAACTGGTTCTCGATCACCGTGCGCGACATCGTCGTGGTCTGCGCCTGCCTGCTGCGCGAGCACACCTCGCTTAAGGCGTTCCTGTATCTGGCGCGCAACTGGAGGCGGGTGCTCGCCAAGCGCGCCGAAATCATGAAGCGCCGCCGGGTCAAGGACGATTACATCGCCAGTTGGTTCTCCTATAAGCCGGTGAGCCGTCCGGCTCCGCGGCCCACCGCGCGCGGGCTGGCAAAAGCCCGCGCCGCTCGCGGATAATGAAAACACGCGGATAATTAGAAGCAGTAAGTGAATTTTGCGATCCTGGGCACTCGCGGCATCCCCGCACGATACGGCGGCTTTGAAACCTTCGCCGAGGAGCTTTCAACCCGCCTTGCCGCCCGCGGCCATCGGGTGACGGTGTATTGCCGCGATCGCCATACTGAGAAGAAATATCGCGGCGTTGCATTGAAATACCTGCCAACCATCCGCCACAAATATTTGGACACAGTCGCGCACACGTTCTTTTCGACGCTCCATCTCGTCTTCGCTCGACAGCACGCCGTTCTCTATTGCAACGCCGCCAACGCGATCTTCACCTGGATCCCGCGCGCCGCGGCGATACCGGTCGCGCTGAACGTCGATGGCCTGGAGCGCAACCGCAAGAAATGGAACGCGGCGGCCAAAGCATGGTATCGCGCCTCGGAGTGGCTCGCCACCTGGATGCCAAACGCCCTGGTCACCGATGCCGCGCACATCGCGCGATATTATCGCGACCGTTATCATCGGGAGTCCATCATGATTCCCTACGGCGCCGAAACCGGAAAAGTGCAAACTACTGCGGAGCTCGACCGGCTGGGCTTGGAGCCGGAGCGATATTTTCTCTACGTCAGCCGGATGGAGCCGGAGAATAATCCTCTGCTGGTGCGCCAGGCCTTCGAAAAAGTGCGGACCACGATGAAGCTCGCGCTCATTGGAGATGCGCCGTACGCAGCGGAGTACATCCGCCAGGTTCGGGATACACAAGATCGGCGAATTGTGATTCCGGGCGCGATCTACGGCCAGGGCTATCGCGAGCTCGGCTCGCACTGCTTCGCTTATATTCACGCCACCGAAGTTGGCGGTACGCATCCGGCGCTGATCGAGGCGATGGGCCGCGGGGCGCTCGTTCTATATTTGGACAATCCGGAAAATCGCGAGGTCGCGGGCGGCGCGGGAGTCCCGTTCCGCCACTCCGATCTCGCCCAGCAGATCCAGCGTGTGCTCGAAATGCCGGAAGCAGAGCGCAGCCGGCTTCGCGCGCGCGCTATCGATCGCGTGCGGGCGCAATACAGTTGGGACGCCGTCACTGATGCTTATGAAAAACTGCTGATAAGTTTGGCGCGCCATGCGTAGCTGGGTGGAGGTGTCGCTGGGGCGCATTCGCGAGAATTATCGCGCGGTTCGCGGCGTGCTCGAGGGACGCGCCGAGGTGATGGCGGTGGTCAAAGCCGACGCCTATCGCCACGGCGCGATCGAAATTTCCCGGGTGCTCGAATCTGAAGGCGTCCGCTGGCTGGCGGTTTCAAACACCAGCGAAGGAATCGCGCTGCGCCAGGCCGGAATCGCCGCGCGAATTCTGGTGATGGCGGATTTTCTTTCGGAAGACCGCGCCGCGCTTGAAACATTTAGCCTGACTCCCGTGGTTCATTCGCTGGAAGATCTGGCCGCGGTGCGCGTGCCTTATCATCTGAAAATCGACAGCGGCATGGGCCGGCTCGGCACGCGAGCCGAGCCGGCCGAGATACTGCGCGCCGTTCTGGCCGCGCCCGCGCCGCTTGAAGGATTGATGACGCACTTCGCCTCTTCGGCCAATTATGAAAGCCGCCAGACCGAGGAGCAGATCGCGCGCTTCGCGGCCGTGCTCGCGGCGTTTCGGGCTCGCGGCGTCGCTCCGGCCTATGTGCATCTTTCGAGCACGATTCCGGTCGCCTACCGGCGCACGGAGGCCTGGGGAAACCTGGTTCGTCCCGGCCATGCGATTTATGGTTACGTCTCGCCGGGCCGCGGACCGGCGCCGCCGCCGGCGCTCGAGGTCCGGCCGGCGCTCTCCTGGAAAGCGGCCGTGCTCTCGGTTAAGGATATCGAGGCGGGCGCGCTAGTCGGCTATGGCGGAATTTATCGCGCCCCGCGCGCGATGCGCATCGCGGTGCTGGCCGCCGGTTACGCCGACGGCATCCCGCACCGCTTGTCGAATCGCGGCAAGGTAATCGCCCGCGGGAAGCTGGTTCCCATTATCGGCGCGGTGTCCATGGATCTGACCACCATCGATGCGACGGATACGGATCTGCGGGCGGGCGATGCCGTGACGCTGCTCGGCTCGGAAGGCTCGGTTTCCATCGACGCGCAGCAGATCGCGCGCTGGGCGGGGACGATTTCCTATAGCGTGCTGTGCGGCATCCATGCCCGGGTCACGCGAGTGTACGTGGATTGAAATGTTAGAGTGAACGTCATGGACGCGCGGCCGCTTCTCGAAGAACTGGCGCGCGCGCTCAATAAGATCGGCCTCGAAGCGATTCTGATCGGCAACGCCGCCGCGGCGCTTCGCGGCGCTCCCGTCACCACCGTCGATTTCGATTTTTTCTTTCGCAAAACGCCGCGGAATCTTAAAAAATTGAAGACGCTCGCAAGAGACCTGAATGGTGTTTTACTTCGGCCATACTATCCGGTTTCCGATCTGTACCGCCTGGTGCGCGAAGATTCCGGTCTTCAGGCGGACTTCATGGGAAGCATTCACGGAGTGCGCTCCTTCGCCGCCTTACGCGCTCAAGCCGACGAGGTGAAGCTCGGAGATTGCTCGCTGCTCATCGCCAATCTCGCCGCGATCGTGAAGAGCAAACGAGCCGCCGCCCGGCCGCGAGATAAGGCTGTGTTGGATATTCTGGAAAAGGCCCTGCATGAAGAAGAAGCGCGCCGGCAGAAAACAAAAACTCGCGGCGTTAAAAAAAGAGTGTGACCGCGAATTGCTCGACATGATCCGGCGGCTGATGGACAGGCCCATCGAGCAGCGGACGCATTTTCTGCGCAAGCGCGTCACCTACACCGGATCGACGCTCTAGTTTTGGAAGAGCGGAGATTCGGTGCGCTCTCGCCCGAACGTCTACATAAACTACTGGCCCGTTTCCGCGTGTGCTTGAAGATTTCCCGATTGCAGTGTTCCCGACGCATTCAGAATCACAGCGCCGCCGGGCGCGGTGATCGTGATATCGGCGGTGTCCGTGCCCACGCCCGGCTCGCCGAAATCCTGGAAAACCCAGTCGATCTGGTATCCGGGATTGCCGTTGTACGTCCCGAAACCGTGACCGAAATAGGTATTAAAGGGCGCCGGCGGGGGCGCAGGATTGCCGAGCAGCGAGCAGCTTGCACCCGCCAGATCGTCCATATGAAAACGGTTCCCGCCAAAGTTCACCTCTAGATTATTGGGGGTCTTACTCACATCGCAGTGTAGCTCTGTTCCGAACGTTACCAGAGTAGCGCCGGAAACGATATTGCCGCCTCCCGTCATGCGGCCCTCCAGGACGTGCGACTGAAGGCCAAAAAAACCCGCAAGCAGAAACGTGACTGCTGCCACGCGCCAAAGCGTGCGTAGACTCTGCATGGTAGTGTACCTCCTGACACCGTATTAAAGCACGCGGATTTCCAGCTTGAAAAATCGGCCAATTGTCCGCCCTACGTGCCAAATTCCTGGAGCTAATACCTAAGAAAGAATGGCGATCGGTTCCCTAAAACAGAAGCCATCTGCTCCAGGGGCAATTTCACATCCGCCTGGATCTCTGGGCCACCTTCGGCGGAAACGCGAACTATGCTTCGAAGATCGCGCGGTGTGCTTTTTCACACATCCAGATTCCGTACATCCAGCGCGTTTTCTTCGATGAACTTGCGACGGCTTTCTACATCCTCGCCCATGAGCGTGGTGAAAATTTCGTCGCTCTTCACCAGGTCCTCGAGCGAAACCTTCAACAGCGTCCGCGTCTCCGCGTTCATGGTCGTTTCCCAAAGCTGCTCGGCGTTCATCTCGCCCAGCCCCTTGTAACGCTGGATGTTCACCTCGCGCGAGCCTTCGTTCTTGACATAGGCCAGCAGCTCCCGCCATCCGGGAAGCGACTCGCGGCTGTTCTCCCGCACCGCGGCAAACGGGGCATGATTGAACCTGGCCACCTGCTTGGCCACCGAGCGCAGCCGCCGGTACTCGGGCTGCGCCGCCAGTTCCACGTTGATCGCGCGCTCTGCGTTGGTCGGATCCTTGTAGACCACCATCCAGGAGGAGTGCTCTTCCTCAAACTTCAACTCCGATTCGATCTTCAGGGCCTTCAGAGCATCCAGAACCGCGCGCAGATTCTTCTCTTCGGCGAAATCGGCCTTGGTATCGAGCGCCAGTTCGACGCGCGCCAGAATCTCCACCACCCGCGGATCGCGCAGCCGGCGCTCCAGCCGCCGCCAGGTGATCTGCAACTCATCGAGCTGCATCAGGTAATTCCGCAGCTCGGTTCCTTCAAGCGATGTTTTATTGGAAAGCTCCACGCGCAGATTTTCCGTCGCCCGGCGAAGAATCTCGCGCGTGAACTCCTTATCGTCCTTGATGTATTTTTCGGTCTTGCCTTTCTTGATCCGATACAGCGGCGGCTGCGCGACGAAAATATGCCCGCGCTTGATCAGTTCCTGCATGTGCCGGAAGAAAAACGTCAGCAGCAAGGTGCGGATGTGCGATCCGTCCACGTCGGCGTCGGTCATGACGATAATCTTGCCGTAGCGCAATCGCGAGATATCGAAATCGTCCTTGCCGATTCCGGTGCCGATGGCGGTGATCATCGCCCGAATTTCCTCGTGGCCCAGCATCTTGTCGTAGCGGGCCTTTTCGACGTTCAGAATTTTTCCGCGCAGCGGCAAAATCGCCTGGTAGCGCCGGTCGCGGCCGCCCTTGGCCGTCCCGCCGGCTGATTCGCCCTCCACTAGGAACAGCTCGCAGCGCTCCGGATCCTTTTCCTGGCAGTCAGCCAGCTTTCCAGGGAGCCCGCCGCCATCCAGCGCGCCCTTGCGCCGCGTCAGATCGCGAGCCTTGCGCGCGGCCTCGCGAGCCCGCGCCGCGTCGATCGCCTTGGAAACGATCTTCTTCATCACGCTCGGATTCTTATCGAAGTACTCGCCCAGTTTTTCGTTGATGAACTGGACAACGAAGCCGCCGATGTCGGAATTAAGCTTGCCCTTGGTCTGCCCTTCAAACTGCGGCTGCGGCAGCTTCACGCTGACTACCGCGGTCAGACCCTCGCGCACGTCATCGCCGGTCAGGTTTTCCTTTACGTCCTTGAACAGGCCGGCGGACTGCCCGGCCGCGTTGATGGTCCGGGTCAGCGCGCTGCGGAACGCCGTAAGATGCGTGCCGCCGTCCACCGTATTGATGTTGTTAGCGAAGCTGAAAACCGATTCGCTGTAGGAATCGTTGTACTGAAGCGCGACCTCCATGCTGAGGATGCCGCCGTTGGGCAGTTCGCGCTCGCCCTCGAAGGCGATCGGCTTATCGTGCAGTACCTGTTTGCCCTTGTTGAGATGCTTGATAAACTCCGCGATGCCGCCAACGAACTGAAATTCGGCCGATTTCGCCGGCTCCTCGCGCTCATCAGTCAACGTGATTTTCAGGCCTTTGTTCAGGAACGCCAGCTCGCGCAGCCGTTGCGAAAGCGTGTCGAAGTTGAACTTCGTCTCGGTCATGATCGAGGCGTCCGGCTTGAAGGTGATTTTCGTTCCGGTTTTGCGCCGCGCCGTTCCGGTTTTCGCCAGCGGCGCTTTAGGAATCCCGCGCGAGTATTCCTGAACCCAGGTACCGCCATCGCGCCAGATCTCCAGACTGAGCTCCTCGGAAAGCGCGTTCACGCAGCTTACGCCCACGCCGTGCAGCCCGCCGGAGACTTTGTAGGAATTGGAGTCGAATTTTCCGCCGGCATGCAGTTTGGTCATCACCACTTCGGCCGCGGAAACGCCTTCTTCCTCGTGCAGATCCACGGGAATACCGCGGCCGTTATCAATCACCGTAATGGAGTTGTCCTCATGGATGGTGACGTTGATTTCGGTGCAGTATCCGGCCAGCGCCTCGTCGACGGAGTTGTCGACGACTTCGTAAACCAGATGATGCAATCCCGCCTCGCCGGTCGAGCCGATATACATGGCCGGGCGCAACCGCACCGCCTCCAGTCCTTCGAGCACCTTGATGCTCGAAGAATCGTAAGTCTGAACGGCCGTTATTTCTTTGGTTGACATGGTTTGTGGTTCACTTGGCCGGCGGCTCTCGGCGCGTAGCATGTGGATTCCGCGCACCACGAACTACGTACCATGAACCGCCTTTTAAATCCTCATCGGCATGATGACGTAGCGGTAGTGATACGTCTGGGACGCCGCGCCCCCGCCTTCGGTCTCGGCCGGACGCATCTCGCCCGCGCTATTCGGATCCTTGAACAGGAACATCACCCGCGGCTCATTCAACGCACGCAAAAATTCCAGCAGGTATTGCGCGTTGAATCCAATCTCCACCGCCGGACCCTCGTACGACGCTAAAATGCTTTCCTCGCTCTCGCCGGTATCGGAAACCGAGGAATGTACCTTCACTTCACCCGGAGCGACACGAACGCGGATGGCGCGCGAACGCTCATCAGAAAATTGCGCCACGCGCTCGATCGCACCGCGAAACTCATCCCGTTCGAGCGTAACCGAGTAGGGATGGTCCTTAGGCAGCACGCGTGCGTAATCCGGAAAATTTCCGGTCAGCTTACGACTCAACAGCAGCCTGTCGCCGAGCTCGAAAAACAGATGATTTTCATCGCCTGAAAACTTCACCAGCGATGCGGCGTCCGCTTCGCCCGCCAGTTTTTGCAGCTCCTGCATGGCCTTTTTCGGAAGCAGCGCCCGATACTCGCCAGAGATTCCCTCGATCTCGCCTTCGCTCTCCACCATCGCCAGACGATGACCGTCGGTCGCCACCATCGTGATCCCGCCCTTGCGCAATACCAGCAGCGCGCCGTTCAACGTAAAACGTGATTCCTCGGCGGAAATCGCGAAGATTGTTTTGCCGATCATCGAACCGATCACACCAATCGGAATTTCCGCGAGCTGTGACGGCATCCGCGGCAGCTCCGGAAAACTCTCGCGCGACATGCCGGCGATGCGCGTGCGCGATCTCCCGCTGACCAGGCTGGCCCAATGGTTGTCTTGAATTTTTACCTGAACGTCGCCATCCGGCAGCAGCCGCACGTAATCGAGCAGCCTCCGCGCCGGAATCGTCCCGCCTCCCGATTTCTTCACCCGCGCCGCGCACGAGCAACGGATGCCTAGTTCCAGGTCAGTCGCCGTCAGATGAATCCGATCGCCATCCGCCTCCACCAGCACGTTAGACAGAATCGGAATCGTGGTCTTCTTCTCAACCACGCCCTGGGAAAGGTTCAATTCACGTACCAGATCGGCCCTGCTGACGGTGAATTCCATTTAGACGATTCCTTGACTGCTCTTCTCTTCTAATCCTGTTCCAAATAATCTTTAGATAAGAAGAAGATTCATAGGGACTGTTGAAAAGTTGATTTCTTCCTAAATTATAGCAAGACCGTGGGGTTAAAACCACCAAAACCTGTGCGTTCCTAAGCCGAAAACGGTGCCTGATTCCGCCTTGCGGAATCCATCCACAGCGGTTCACAGCAATTCTCCACATCCGGTTGTGTGACGCGATTCTAAGCTCAATGAATCGAATCGATTACGCTGTGGATGAGTCTGTTCACTTCCGCGTCCTCGCGGCGCAGCCGGTCGATCTTCTGCACCGAATGAAGCACTGTGGTGTGATGTTTGCCGCCGAACATACGCCCGATTTCCGGCAGCGAGGATTGCGTTAGCTCCTTAATCAAATACATCGCCACCTGCCGCGGATAAGCGATGTGCCGCGCATTGGTTTTTTGCTTCAGCATGGCCGGCTGCAACTGGAACTTTTCGGCCACCGCGCGCAGCACCGCATCCATGGTGATTCGTTTTTCTCCCGTCGGAATCAGATATTTGAGCACCTGCTGCGCCATCGGAAGCGTAATCGCCGATCCGGTTACTTCCGAATACGCGACCAGCTTGAGCAGCGCTCCTTCAAGCTCCCGAACATTCGACTTCGTTTTTGTTGCGATGTAGTTTCGCACATCCTCCGGCAGATGGACCCCTTCCTGCTCTGCTTTTTTATCGAGGATCGCCATCTTGGTTTCGAGATCCGGCGGCTGGATATCGACCATCAGACCCCATTCGAAGCGCGATCGCAGCCGCTCCACCAATCCCGGCGTGCTTTTCGGCGCGGAGTCGCTTGAAATCACGATCTGCTTCTGGTGGTCGTAGAGCTCGTTGAAGGTATGAAAAAACTCCTCTTGCGTTCGCTCCTTGCCGGCGAGCACCTGGATATCGTCCACCAGCAGCACGTCAGCCGACCGGTAATGCCGATGAAAGGCCGGCATCCGCTCAGATTTCACGCAAGTGATCATCTCGTTCATAAACCGCTCGCTCGAGGTGTAGACGATTCGCATCGCCGGATAGCGCTCCAGCAGCTCGCGTCCGATGGCATGCATCAAGTGCGTTTTTCCCACGCCGACTCCGCCATAAAGGAACAGCGGGTTATAACTGCGCGAGGGAGTGTGCGCCACGGCTTTGGCGGCCGCGTGCGCAAACTGATTGCAGGAACCGACGACGAAATTCTTGAAGTCAAATCGCGGATTGATGTGGCTCACGGCCGAGCCAAAAATCGGTTCCGCGCTTTCGGCGGGCGCCGAAAAATGCGCCGGTTTCGGGATGTACCGCACACACTCGATGTGCAGATTCAGCTCGCGCGCCGCCGACCGCACCTCTTCAGCGTACTCCTGCTCCATGAACTCCTTGGTCACCTGGTCCGGAACGCTGACCCGGACCACCCCCGAATCGAATCCTTCAAAAGAAGTGCGCACGACCCAGTTCTGATACGATTGCGGGCTGATTTTCCGGGCCAGAATGGTCTTAATGCGCTCCCACTCATTGGCCGGATTCGTCACTGCCGCTGTCGTTACGCTTTCCGTCATTTTCAATCGCTCCCCGACAACAAAATTCCCACAAGATTTCCACAAGCTGTGGAAATATGTGAGTTACGTTGCAACTCTGATTTGGAGTTTCTGCTGCGAATGCTCTGCTGTCGCCCCACCGAGCCGCCCTCCGATTGCAGGCGACGGTTTTCAGCTTAGCACAAATCGCCTTTCGGGCAACAACAAGTTTTGAATCAATTTTCCTTTTATTTCATTAAATTGCAAGGAGCCTCCCAAAGTCAGAACATTTTATAATTCATCCGTTTAAGGCGTTACAGTCACATTACGTTTCATTGCGGCCGGCGGAAGGGCAGGAACCTTTGACAATCGCAGGCTGGAGCGCGAAAATGGTTGCTGCCCACCCGAGCGGGAGTAACTCAGCTGGTAGAGTGCAACCTTGCCAAGGTTGATGTCGCGGGTTCGAATCCCGTCTCCCGCTCCATTTCCAAAGGGCCCAGTTCGGCAACTCTCGTTCAGCGGCTCCGCACAAGGCCGTCCCATGAACGAACAGTGACTTCTTCCGAACCCACCTTATTGCAGTAACATAGGATGGCAGAAGGCGTGCGTTCGCCGTTTACGGACGAAATTCTAACCAGACTGGGGGCTTTCCTATGGATGTCAAGCGCGAAGGCGTGGCGAGAAAAAAGGCGATCAAGCGGGCGGTGATCGTTGTGATCACACTCGCCGCCGTGGGAGCCATCAGTTGGCAGCTTTCCAAGCTCAAACCCGCCGCGCCTACCGTGGAGCGGGCAACGGTCTGGATTGACTCGGTGAAGCGCGGGCCGATCGTGATCGAGCGCCGCGGCCTGGGAACGCTGGTTCCCGAGGATATCGTCTGGATTCCTGCGCAATTCGACAGCCAGGTGGCGCGGATCGATAAAAAAGGCGGCGATGAGGTGCAACCCAACACGATCATCATGGTATTAACCAATCCGGATATGGAAGTCGCCGCCAACGATCTTGAATGGCAGATCAAGCAGGCCGAGGCCGATCTTCAGGACACGCGCGTGAAGCTGGAAAGCCAGAAGTTCGATCAGCAGTCGGTGGTCGAGAGCACGGAAAGCGATATGAAGCAGGCCGAACTGACCAAGGACCGTGATCAGCAGCTCCTCAAGCTCAATCTCAAAGCGGATATGGATGCGCAAATCTCCAAGGCGAATTGGGAGAAACTGGTGGCGAAGTACAAAATCGAGAAGGAAAAACTCGATATTATGAAGGACTCAATCGACGCCCAGATCGAATCGAAGCAGGTCGCGATCGAAAAATTGAAAGCGCAGTACGCCTTGAAGAAAAAACAGTTCGACGAGCTGACCATTCGCGCGGGAATTTCCGGAAAAGTTCAGGAAATGACGCTGCAAGTGGGGCAGAAAGTGAAGCCTGGCGACGTGCTCGCCAAGGTCGCTTCGCCGCAAAAATTGATGGCGCGGCTGCAAATAGCCGAAACTCAGGCGAAGGATATCGCGCTGGGGCAGAAAGCGGAAATAGATACACGGAACGGAATTGTTCCAGGGCACGTAATTCGAATCGATGCGTCTATTGTGAATGGCACTCGAACGGTGGATTGCAAATTGGATGGTCCGCTGCCTCCGGGCGCCGTGCCGGATTTAAGCGTGGATGGCACCATCGAAATTTCGCGGCTGGATAACGTGGTTTACGTTGGCCGTCCGGTGTTCGGCCAGGAAAACAGCGTGGTGAGCCTGTTTAAGCTCGACGAGGATGGCAAGGGCGCCACGCGCACGCAGGTGAAGCTGGGGCGCAGCTCGGTCAACACCATCGAGGTGCTGGAAGGATTGAAGGTGGGCGATCAGGTGATTTTGTCCGACATGTCGGCGCAGGATCAAAATCCGCGTATTCGACTGAATTAAAGCCGCGGCCGTAACGGGCGGGGGCGGAAAAGGGGAAAAATGTCCGAAGCATTGATTCATCTTGAAGGCGTGACCAAGGTTTTCACGACGGATGAAGTGGAAACGCACGCCCTGGCGGGGATACACCTGGACATTCAGAAGGGCGAGTATCTTTCCATCGCGGGACCTTCAGGCTGCGGCAAATCGACGCTGCTTGCGATCCTCGGCCTTCTCGATTCGCCCACCAGCGGCGCCTACATCCTGAACGGCAAACCGGTCCAGAACCTGAAGCTGAGCGAGCGGGCGCGCATCCGCAACCGCGAAATCGGCTTTATTTTCCAGGCATTCAATCTGATCGGCGATCTCACCGTATATGAAAACGTGGAGCTGCCGCTCACCTATCGCGGCATGCCGAGCGCGGAACGGAAAAAGCGCGTGCATGAAGCTCTGGAACGGGTCGGGATGTCGCATCGGGTGAAGCATTATCCGTCGCAGCTCTCCGGCGGCCAGCAGCAGCGCGTTGCGGTGGCCCGAGCTTTGGCCGGCGATCCCTCCATCTTGCTCGCGGACGAGCCCACCGGAAACCTGGATTCGGCAAACGGCGAGGCCGTAATGGATCTGCTGCGCGAACTGCATCGCGGCGGCGCGACCATCTGCATGGTGACGCACGATCCGCGCTATGCGCGCTACGCCGATCGCAACATTCATCTATTCGACGGACGAGTGGTCGAAGAATCCGGCGAAGCGGCGTAAGCCAGTCAGCGCGTTACCGGCGGAAAATCGATTCCCGCTCGGGCCAGCGCGAGCTTCACGCGGCGATTCAATTCACGTCCGACGGCGGCCTGCTTGGAGGGAAGCGTTTTAATCCGCGCCTTCACCGTGACGCCGCGCTCGGCCAGGCGGTCGATGCCCATCACCTCCATCGGCGAAAGAATCAGCGGGCCGAAGATGCCATCGGCGGCCAAATCCGAGCCGGCGGCTTCGAGGATTGCCAGCGCTTTGTCCACGTCGGCCGAGTGGGCCAGCGTCGTTTCGAACACATAATAGGAATATTCGCGCGTCAGATTGGAAAGTGTGGTGATGGAGCCGTTGGCGATCACATGCACCGCGCCATTTTCGCCGCGCAGGATCGTGGTGCGGAGATTGATCTCCTCCACCGATCCTGAGATTCCATTGATCACCACGCCGTCGCCGATGCGCAGTTGATCCTCCAGCAAAATAAATAGCCCGCCAAGCCAATCCTTAACGAGTGTCTGCGCGCCAAGTCCCACGGCGATGCCGGCGATGCCGAAGCCGGCAAGCAAAGGTTCGATTCGAAAATTCATCTCGCTCAGCGCCATCACCAGCGCGATCAGCCAGATCAGCAGCGTGGAAATTTTGGTCAGCACCGAAATCAGCGTGGTCGCGCGCTTTTCCATCTCATACGTGGAGCCTTCGTGACGCCGGTCGATGATCCGCAGGGTGTAATTACGGAACTCGGCCAGCAGGCGGCCGGTGACGCGGCTGAAAATCCAGGCGAGCATCAGGATGACCATGACGCGGATGCCGCGCTCGGCCCACTCCATCCACAACTCCGGCCTGATCAGTTGTGACAGCATCAATTTTGACGCGAACGTTGGCGGCGGGCTCCGCGCATGGCCTCAGGGGCGCCGCCGATTTATTGAGTATCGCACGATGCGTTAAGATGGGATTTCATGGCGGAATTGAAAGCAGCGGCGCCCCCGCGCAATTGGATCCCGGTGGTCGCGCTGGGCTGGTTTATCCCCGGCGGCGGCCATTTTCTTCTGAAACGTCCGGGGCGCGGAGCCATTTTGGCGGCGTGCGTGGCGCTGATGTTCCTGCTCGGACTGATGATGCGCGGCGCGATGTTTCAGTGGCAGACGGGCGACCTGCTGACCACGGTGATCTATTGCGGCGGTTTCATTGGCGACCTGATGAGCGGCGTGCTTTTTCTGTTGGCTCGCGCCTTCGGCTATGAACAGCCCGATATGGCCGGCCATGTGCACGATTACGGAACGAAATTTCTGGTCGCGGCCGGTCTGCTGAATATTCTGGCCATGGTGGACGCCTATGAAATCGCGACAGGAAGGAAAGACTGATGCCGAAGATGAAGCTGTCGCACTTTGAGGCGTCGCTGCTGTTCGCTTTGCTTACGTCGATCGTGCTGGGAATCATCAGCAAGCGCACCGATCGCGAGCGGCTGCGCTATGCCGCATACTGCTTCGGTTATTTCGTGGTTGCGATTTTCGCGCTCGGCTGGCTGATGTACCTGGGACATGGCTGAGCGAGAGCTCGGCGCGCTCCTTGGCCGCAGTTCGATTTGTGGAGCGGAAAATCCGCGCCCGGCCGGATATTACGGGTCAGGTCAGACCGGCCTGCCGTGCCGCTGATTTGGCCACGCTCGACCAATCCATTTCCGCCTGCGCATGAGCCATCGCCTCCAGGAAACGATCGCGAATGGCGCTGGCCAGCGGCATGGGCGAAGCCATCTCTTCGGCGGTTTGAAGCACCAGCCGCACGTCCTTTAGACCCAGCTTGAGTGCAAATCCGGCCGGCTCGAATTTTTCCTCGACAATGAGCTGGCCGTAATTGGCATAAACAGGAGACTGGAAAAGCGCGTTCACAATCTCCAGGAATTTGCCGGGATCGACCCCGGCCTTGCGCAGCGTCGCGAAGGCTTCGCTAAACGCTTCGAGCATCGACGCGATCATGAAATTGCCGCACAGCTTAACCGCGTTCGCCTGCCACGGCTCGCTGCCAGCAATGAACGTGGCGCCTCCTATGGCCTCAAACAGCGGCTCGAATTTTTCGATCCGCTCGCGCGATCCGGCCGGAACGACGATCAGCTTCTTGGCCTCCGCCGCCTGGGGACGTCCGAACACCGGCGCGCTGAGATAAGCCTGGCGCCGGTTCTCATGAAGCGCGGTGAGGCGCCGCGCCATGGCGGTGCTGATGGTGGCGGAGCAGATGTGCGCCGCGCCTTCCGGGAGTCCGGCCGCGATCCCGCGGTCGCCGCAAACGACAACCTCCACCGCGTGATCGTCGGCGAGCATGGAAATGGCCGCTTCCGCATCGCGGCAGGCCTCGGCCGGAGAATCCGCCACGCGCGCGCCCGTGATCTCTCGCGCTTTTTCGATACTGCGGTTATAAAGCGTCAGCTCGTGCCCGGCGCGGATTAAATTGCGGGCCATGCCCGCGCCCATTTTTCCCAATCCCAGGAATGCGATTTTCATACGGGTTTGACTCCCCAGCGCGCCGCCACCAGCACCCGGATTTTTTCCCAGTTCGGCACGCGAATGCGCCGCTCGAGCACGTCGTAGTTCGATTCGACAATCCGCTCCAGCAGGCGCGAGTAGATTCCGATCAGCGCGCGCAGCGAAGCCCGGCTGGAGGCGTGGATTCGCCCGATCAGTGGCGCCGATTCGCGGTAATAGCGGCGCGCCCGCCCGGCTTCAAAGGCCATCAGTTCCAAAAATTTCTCGCGCGGCTCAAACGTCTCCGGCGAGACGCCAAATTTTCGAAAATCCTCGGCCGGCAAGTACACCCGGCCGCGCGCGGCATCCTCGCCGATGTCGCGCAAAATATTCGTCAACTGAAACGCAACACCGCATTTTTCGGCAAGATCCAGCGAGTCTTCGCCATCGAAGCCAAAAATATGAATGATCGTCAGGCCCACGACGCTGGCCACATGGTAGCAGTAATCGTACAGCTCGTCGAAGGTTTGGATCCTGCGCGGCTCGAGATCGGAGCTGACGCCCTTGATCATTTCGAAGAAATAGCGCCGCGGAATATTAAAACGCGCCGCGGCGTCGGCGAAGGCCGGCCATAGCGGATGCTCCGGAGCCGCGCCATCGAGCGCGGCGCGCAAGTCCTGCTCCCATTTCGCAATCGCTGCGGCGCGATCGGCTATGCCCTCGGCGTCGCTCAGGTCGTCGCAGTAGCGCATAAAAGCGTAGATGGCGCACATCGCCCGCCGCTTTTCCGGGCTCAGCAAAAGAAAGGAATAATAAAAATTCTTGGCCTGTGACCGCGCCAGGCGAGCGCACCAGGCATAGGATTTCTCGACGTTCATGCCGCGCGTGAAAATGCCCGGCGGCGGATGGCGCCGAGCAGCAAAGCGATCCGCTCTACTTTCGAAATCGCCGGCCGCGCGGCCAGCACGTTGTAACCCTGGCGCTCGATCTTTTCGAGCACTTTCATCCCGCCGCGGCTGAACAGCTCAACATCGATGGCGAGCCTCCGGCTGACCATTTCCGCCAGCGGCAGGCCTTTTAAAAACAGCCCGCGCGCGACCTCGACCGCGTCCTTCATCACCGCGCGAAATCGCTCATCGTATATTCTCTGCGCGATCGCCTCGAGCGGGCAGCCGTGCTGCTCGAACAGGTGAAGCGGAAGATACACGCGGTCTTTTTCCCAATCGATGGTTACATCCTGCCAGAAGTTGGCAAGCTGAAGGGCGGTGCAGGTCGCATCGGAGAGTTCGTATCTTTTTGCATCGTGGTATCCACAAAGTCCCAGCACCAGCCGTCCCACCGGATTCGCCGAATACTTGCAGTATTCAAACACTTCGTCCCAGTCGCGATAACGAGTTTTGGTCTGATCGCGCTCGAACGCGGTGATCAGATCGTCGAACGGCTCAACCGGCAGTGCATGGCGCGCCGCAGTTCCCTGCAAAGCGACGAAGACGGGGTGAGAAGCCGACCCGGCGTACATCCTGTGCAGCTCCGCGCGCCACCAGGCTAGCTGCTTCAGGCTCTCGGCCGTGTCGCCGAGTTCGTCGCCTAAATCGTCCGCCCAGCGGCAAAACGAGTAGACGTTATAAAAATCCTGATGCAGGCGCTTGGGCAAAAGAAAACTTACGACGTGGAAATTTTCGTAGTGATGCGTCGCCAGCCAGCGCGTGTACCGGAGCGATTCGTCAAGATTCCAGCAGCGCCTGGCACCATCGGATTTGAGAAAAGAAACCGGCGGGAGAAACACGGCCTACGGAATGATCGCCGTCTTCAAATGTCCGTTGTGACTCATCAGGTGCTGCATCACCTCGAGCAGATTGGCCAGCGGCTCGACCCGGTTTACCAGATCCTTGGCCGAAACATAGCCGCGCGTCACGATCTCCAGCGCTTTGCGGATCAGCGCCGGCGTGTGATGAAAACTCGCCTTGCAGGTCAGTTCGGAATAATGCAGCAGATTGGTGTCGAGCCGGATTTCGGTTCCGCTCGGGCAGCCGCCGAAAAAATTCACCACGCCCCCGCGGCGCAGCATCTTGATTGCGAGCTGCCACACTTCCGGCAAACCCACCGCTTCAATCACCACGTCGGCGCCGTGCCCGCCGGTGATTTCGTGAACCGCGCCGAGCGCGTCCGCGCCTTCGCTGTTGATCACCACTTCATCGGCGCCCATCTTCCGCGCCCGATCGAGCTGCGGCTGGCGGCGCCCGACGGCGATCACGCGCGCGCCGTAGACTGCCTTGGCCAGGCGTACGAACATCATCCCGATGGGCCCCAGGCCGATGATGGCGATGGTATCGCCCTCCCGCACCCCGGATTCCTCCAGGCCGCGCAGCACGCAGGCGAGCGGCTCCACCAGCGCCGCGTCCTGATAGGAGACGTGCTCGGGCACCTCGTACATATTTTTCTCGACGATGCGCTGCGGAATGCGAATATATTCGGCGTAGGCGCCGTTGTTGAACAGCAGATCCTCACACAGATTGTCCTGCCCGCGCCGGCAAAAAAAGCACTGCCCGCAGGGCGCCGAATTGGCCGCCACCACGCGCTGGCCGAGCTTGAATCCGCGAACATCCGCGCCCATTTCTACGATATCGCCGGCCAGCTCGTGCCCGAACAGGGCCGGCGGGACGATCATCCGCGCATGATATCCGCGGCGAAAAACCTTCACGTCGGTTCCGCAGGTTAACGCTGCGCGCACGCGCACCAGCACGTCGCCGGCCCAATGCGGGGCACATCGACCCGTTCGATCTGCAAGTGCTCTTTTCCATACAGCACCGCAGCCGTCATGTGCTGGCTCATTTGATCCTCGCTTTACTGTCCTCGGATGAGTCGAGTTGCGGCTTAATTACTATCTTCAACGATTGTTCGTCCGGATGCAACGCGCGGTCGATTCCCTCCTGAATCCGGGGCAGCGGAAAGCGGTGAGAAATCAGCTTTTCCACCGGCAGCGCCCCGCTGAAAACCAAATCGGCCGATTCCCGTTGCAGGTCGACGGAGGCGCTGTAGGAGCCGCACAAAACCCGTTCGCCCATGCAAATGTCGGCGCCGGAAACCTCGATACGCTCCTGATGCGAGGTCTGCGCAAACAGCAAAATTCGCGCGCCGGGCCGCGATGCCCGCACCGCCTGCTCGACAATTCCGCGGGCCGATGCGGCGACGATCGCCAAATCGAGCCCGCGGCCGGAGGTCATTGCCCGCGCGGTTTTTTCGAAATTCTCGTCGCGCGGATCGAAGACTTCCTGGGCGCCGAACCGCCGCGCCAGCTCGCGCCGCGCGGCCATTGTATCGGTTGCAATTACCCGCGCTCCGGTGCGAGCGGCAATCATGGTGAAAATCAGCCCGATGGGACCCTGGCCTAAAATCGCGATCGCGTCGCCCGGCCGCGGATCGATCAGCTTGACTCCCTTGAGGCAGGTATTCACCGGCTCGACAAAACAGGCCGCGTCGAAGGAGACTCCTTCGGGAATCTTTTCTAGGCCCTGCTCGACGATCCAGTCCATCACGCGCACATACTGCGAAAATCCGCCGCCCGCCGGCTCGTATCCCGCGGTCACGCCCACCTTCTTATAGACCGGACACTGCGCGTAAAGTTTCTTTTCGCAATAAAAACATTGGCCGCAAGGAATGTGATGAAACACGATGACCCGATCGCCGGGCCGGTATCGCGTGACATTTTCGCCCACGGCCGCGACTACGCCGGCGGTTTCATGACCGTAAATTCGCGGCGGCGGCAGTAAATTGTATTCGATTTTTTTGAGGTCGGTGTGACAAATCCCGCAGGTTTCAACGCGAATCAGAATTTCTCCCGCTGCGATTTCGGGCACCGGCAGCGTGTCCACTTCAATCACGCCCGCGCCTTTGTACACGGCCGCCCGCATTTGGCGGGGCGTCCGGGGAGCGCGAACGGTGATGCGGCTAGAGTCGGCAGTCAGCAAAATAAGCCCCTAACGATCGCGCGGCGATCTTCGTGTTGCGATCCAAGCGTAGCAAAGCGGGAACCCGCATAAAAGGCCGGGCCAGCGCCGCCAGCGTAATGCGCCCGCGGGAAAAGCGGCCCTGCGGGTCGCGGTATAAATTGAAATCGAGCGGCATATCGTCGCAGGCGGCGTCGGAAACGGCGCGAATGAAGTGAAATGGGACGCCCCATTCGGCGGCCTTGGCCGCCACGGCGGCGGATTCCATATCGACCGCCGCCGCACCGGTTGTTTCCCGCAGCGCGCGCTTCTCGGCGGCGCTGACAATCACGCGATCAACGCAATAAACCGCACCCGCATCCGTGACAACATCGCCCACCCTTAAAGCCGGATCAAGCGCTCCGCAAAATCCCGTGCTGACAATCCCGTCCACGTCGATTCTTTTCTCCAAAGCTTTCCCGGCCAACCTTCGGCCCGGACCATTGGCGACCATCACGTAGCGGTCACCCCGATAATGCGCCTCGCAGGCGAACTCCACCGGCCAGTTTAATCTTTCAGATGCGCCGAAACGCTCCAAGATTCCATCAAACTCGCGCCGCTCGGCCGCCACCAGCAGCCACGTTTTAACAGTAGCCATTGGCGCGGAACCACTCGACCGCCCGCTTCAGCGCCGCCTGCGCCGGACCCGGCGAATATCCGAGATCCCGCGCGGCTTTGTCATGACGCACCCACATCCTTTTTCGTGACATTCTCACCGCGTCCAGCGGCGCCAGCGGCTCGCGTCCGGTCACGCTCGCCCAGGCCGTGGAAACCGCGCCATAAGCATATGCCAGCGGGTAAGGCACGCGGATTTTCGGCGCCGGCCGGCCGGCAATTTCCGCCAATTTCCTGAAAATCTCCTCTAAAGTCAGATTTTCCGACCCCAAAATGTACCGCTCCCCGGCTCGCCCGCGCTCGCAAGCCAGCAAGTGCCCCTCGGCGACATCGCGAACGTCCACCACATTCAAACCCGTATCGACGAATCCCGGCATCTTCCCGCGCAGGAAATCGACGACGATTCTTCCTGTCGGCGTCGGCTTAAAATCGTGATCCCCGACCGGCGCGGTGGGATTGACGATCACCACCGGCAAATCCGTCTTTTCGCGCGCGATCTGCTCGGCCAGAAATTTCGATTTTTTATACGGCCCGTTCATTTCCGCGATCGAAACCGGCGTATCCTCATCGCCGATGGCGCTCTCTGGAATGCCGATGCATCCGACCGTGCTGGTATAAACCACGCGCTCGACTCCCGCGGCGCGAGCGGCATCAAGCAGGGCTCGGGTTCCGTCCACGTTGGAGCGGAACATTTCCCGCGGCTCGCGCGTCCACAGCCGGTAATCCGCCGCGACGTGATAGACCACGGCGCAGCCCGCCACCGCCCGCTTGAGCGAATCCGAATCGCGCAAATCGCCGCGCGCGATTTCGGCTCCATCCAGCTCGCGCACTCGTTTTGGATCGCGCGCCAGCACGCGAACCATATCGCCGCGATTCAAAAGCGTCCGCGCGACATGCCATCCGACAAACCCCGTCGCGCCGGTCACCAAAACGGGTTTCACACGCGAGTTAACTCAGCAGCCACGCCAGCGATTTAAACGGATCGCTGAACTTCGAATTAATGCCGTACGCCGCCGAGGGCTCGTATCCGCAATGCACCATGCAATCGGCGCACCGCGGATCATTGCCCGCTCCGTAATTTTCCCAGGGCGTCCGCGTCATCAGCTCTTCGAACGTGTCGTAATGGGCGTCGGTGATCAAATAACACGGACCCTTCCAGCCCTTAACGTTATACGTCGGATTGCCCCAGGCAGTGCACGGCAGATCCCGCTCGCCCTTTAAAAACTCCATGTACACCGGCGAGGCGACGATCGGATATTTCTTCGAAAGCTTGTCGATGGACTTGAACTTCTCGTGCACATCCTCGCGAGTCAGGAAAATCTCGCGATCATTCACCGCCGAATATCCATACGCCGGCGCGATGGTGTGGCCGTCTACTTTGAACTGCGCCAGGTACTCGAACAGCTCCTCGATCTCGCGCATGTCGGTTTCTTTGTAGACGGTGGTATTCGAGAAAACCTTGAAGCCGGCGGCTTTGGCGGCCTTTACGCCCTCGATGGCCTCGCGAAACACGCCCGGCCGCTCGACGGCGAGATCGTGATTCTTCTCCATCCCGTCGAGGTGAACGTTAAACACGAAGGCGTTATCGGGTTTGAATTCCTTCAACTTTTTTGCAATAAACATGCCGTTAGTGCAAAGCTGAATGTATTTTCCGCGCTGCAAAATCGCGGCCGCCAGCGGACCGATTTCGGGATAAAGCAGCGGCTCGCCTCCGCAGATTGAAACCAGAGGCGCGCCGCACTCATCCACCGCGCGCAAGCACTGCTCCAGCGTCAAGCGCTCCCGCACGGTCGATTCGTACTCGCGAATCCGCCCGCAGCTGGTGCAGGTCAGATTGCAGGCGTGCAGCGGCTCCAGCATCATTACCAGTGGAAACCGTTTGTTGATCATCGGATGCGGTTTGCGCCCGGCGCGCGCCGAGGGGATCTGGGTGTGAATGATCTTAAAGGGATTTGCCGAATCGTCCGCGGCCAGGTTTCGCTGCCACTCCGGCTTTGGACGCAGTTTATTTTTCGCGATGTAGGCCGCCATGTCGGCGACCTGCCCCAGCGGTACTCTCATTTGGCCCCATTTCTCGTTCTCAAATAGTCCGATAACGCCAGGACCGGAAACGAATGTCGATAATAGTGATATTTCAGATAAAAAACGCCGGGAAAGCCGGTTCCGGTGGACAATTTCTCATCCCATCCGCCGTCTTTCCGCTGCGTTTCGATCAGGTACTCGATTCCTTTGTGCAGGCTGTTGCTGGTGGTGTCGCCGCCGGCGATCAGCCCGGAAATCGCCCAGGCGGTTTGCGAGGGAGTCGATGCGGCCGGCACAAACGTCTTCCGATCGTAGGAAGCGCAGCTCTCGCCCCAGCCGCCATCGGCGTTCTGAATCGATCGCAGCCACTCGCCGGCGCGCAAAATGTAGGCCTCGCGGTCGCTCTCGCCCGCCGCGCGCAGCCCGCGCAGCGCGAAGCAGGTGCCGTAAATATAATCGACGCCCCAGCGCCCGTACCAGCTTCCGTCGGCTTCCTGGGCGCGCTTTAGATACGCAACTCCGCGCCGGATGGCCGCGTGATCGCGCTCGACGCCCGATGCGATCAGCCCCTCGAGAACGCGTCCCGTAATATCCGGGCAGGTCGGATCGAGCATCGCATTATGGTCCGCGAAGGGAACCGCGCTGAGCGACTGCCAGTTATTATCCACGTCGAAAGCGGCCCAGCCCCCGTCTTTCGATTGCATCGCCAGCAGCCAGGTCAAGGCGCGCCGCACGCAGGCGTCGTGGCCGCTCGATGCGCGGGCGCGGCTCAACGCCAGTAGAACCTGCGCCGTATCGTCGATATCGGGATACCATTCGTTGGCAAACTCGAAATACCAGCCAGAGGGCGGCACGTTGGGGCGCTTCACGGTCCAGTCGCCGCGGCGCCGCACTTCCTTGGTCAGCAGCCAGTCGGCGCAGCGGGTCAATGCGGCGTCGGGCGCCAGTTTCGATTCGCCGAGCGCGAACGCCGCGATCGCGGTGTCCCACACCACCGAAAAACAGGGCTGGAAGTAGAAGCCGCGCTCGTCATCCACCAGCAGATTGAAGAACTGCCGCTCGGCTTCCTTCACGTCGGGATGATCCTTCGGGTAGCCCAAAAGGTCGAGCGCCATGATGACGTACATCATCGGCGGATAGATCGCCGCCAGACCGTCGGTGTAGCGGGTGCGCTCCAGCATCCACTGTTCGGCGCGGCGGATGGCCGTGGTCCGCAGGCCGCGCCACATGCGTTTTTCGGCGAATTTGAAAACTTTGTCGGCTTTCAGGAAAAAATTTCGCCAACTGAAAAAGCCTTCGTTGTTGGGAAATTCGAACGGCTCGCCGGGTTTGAACAATTCGTTAAGCGAAAATCCGGCCGGGACCGGCCGCCGCGGATTCATGGCGTGCACGATCGACAGCGGAATCACAATGGCGCGCGTCCAGCTCGACATCTGGTAGATAAAGTTGCCGAGCAGCATCAATTCCGGGGGAATGGACGGAGTGTGCTCGCGCGGATAAAGCCCGAACAGGCTTAGATTGACCTTGACATAGGAGTTGGCGCGCTGCAATCCCCCGAGCGCCAGGATACGCTCCCGCGCCCGAGCCAGGCTGGGATCGTGTTCGGACATCCCCGCCAGCTTTAAAGCCGTATATGCCTTGATCGTGGCGTTGAGCTCCGATGGACCTTCGGCGTAGATATTGAATCCGCCATCGGGCAGCTGCCGCTCGAGGATCGATCGCGCCGCCTTGTCGATTAATTCCCGCGTCGGCGGATTCCAAATGCCGTCCACCGGCGGATGCCGCCACAGCTCGAGCAAAATAAAATCGGATTCGAGCGTGGTGTCCGCGGTGAGGTCCGCCCACCAGTAGCCGTCGGCGTGTTGCAGCCCGAGCAGATAATTCGCCGCCCGCCGCTGCGCCTCCGCGCAGGCGCTCACCAACGGATCCGCGATCTGTACGCCAGGACTCATAAACATCCCGCCGCGCTCTTGACTCGAATTCGCGGGCCCAAAAATACGATGGCCCGCGCCGCCCCTTGCATCCTCATACGCGAGTTGCAGTTTGCAGTTGCACCGTCTTGGCCAGATCCGACGGAAGATGGAATCTCACGTCCTCTTCTTTAATTTCCATCTCCTCCAACTGGCCGAACCCTTGCTCTTTGAGCGACCCGATCAATTCCTGAACCAGGTTCTCCGGCGCGGAAGCCCCCGCCGTTACCGCGACCGTACGCACGCCGTCCAGCCATTCCGGCCGGACCTCGCGTAAATCATCGATTAAGTAAGCGGGCACGCCCATTTTTTCGCAAACTTCCACCAGCCGCCGCGAATTGGAACTGTTCTGGGAGCCGACCACCAGCAGCACCTGGCACAGCGGAACCACCGCCTTGACCGCAAGCTGGCGGTTCTCGGTCGCATAGCAGATATCCTGCGCGGCCGGCCCCTGGATCTCGGGAAAACGCTGCCGGAGCCGCTCGACGATGTCCTTGGTTTCATCCAAACTTAGCGTCGTCTGGGTAATGAAGGAAACGCGCCCGGGATCGCGAACCTCCAGCCGATCCACGTCCTCGACGGTTGAAACCAGCACGGTCGACTCCGGCGCCTCACCCAGCGTGCCGATGACCTCGTCGTGGTCTTTGTGCCCGATTAAAACGATCGTGTACCCTTTTTTGGCGAACTTGACGGCTTCCAGATGAACCTTGGTGACCAGCGGGCAGGTGGCGTCGATCACTTGCAGCCGCCGCTGCCTGGCTTGCGCGCGCACGGCCGGCGACACTCCATGAGCGCTGAAAATCACCCGGGCGCCTTCGGGAACTTCGTCCAGCTCCTCAACGAAAATGGCGCCTGCGCCGCGCAATTCGTCCACGACATGGCGATTATGGACAATCTCCTTGCGCACGTATATGGGAGCGCCATAGAGATCGAGCGCGATCCTCACTACATCGATCGCGCGTACCACGCCGGCGCAGAACCCCCGTGGCGTCAATAGGATAATCTTCTTGCTGGGCGTGTCTATCATGTTGGGCAGGAACTTACATTATATCCGAACGCCAAGCCGCTCTATTTGATGATGAAACTCTACACGGGTCGCCACATTTTGCCGCAATGTCCATTTCAGGAAAAATCAATAGGTGAGACGCGGCAATTCTCCGCCGGTATCAAACGGCTGGCGGCATTTGAAGCACGGGGGGACTTTCCGCCCGCACCGGAATTTAGCCCTGCTTTTTAAATAACTTGCGAGCTACGGCCCGGCGCGGATGAATCCAGCCGTCGAAAAGCTAACGGCTACTGTGGTTCAAATAACGTCCCGACGCCTAATCTCCAGTCCGGATCGAATCGCCGCTTGACCGCGCGCATGGCCGCGATTTCTTCTTCTGAATACTGCACCGCAAGCAGCCCCGCTTTCCGTTTTCCGAGCCCATGCTCGGCGCCGACCGTGCCGCCCAGCTCGACCGCAGCGCGGGCCAGCTCCGTCATCAGCGCTTTGGCGCGCTCGAACTCGGCCGCCGAGGACGAAAAAGTGTTGATGTGCAGATGCGCGTCGCCGATGTGGCCGAACAGAACGTAATCGAGATCGATCATTTTGCGGTAAATCGCGATCATCTCGCGGTTTTTTTCAAGCGGCACCGCGTAATCGGTGCTCAGCTTTAAAAATCCCGTACGCCGGATGCGCGCATTCACCCGCTCCGGCAACGTGTGGCGAAACTGGCGCAGACGCTCGCGATCGGCGGCCGAAATCGCAAACCACGACTCGGCTTCGAGAGCGCCGGTTAGATCGAGGCTGCAATCGCCCTCGAACTCGATCATCAGCGCCGCGTTATGGTTGACGTCCATCATTCGCAGCGACGCGGCGTCGAAGTATTCGATCATGCGCAGCTCCGGCGCGCGGCGCCACCGCTCGACGGCATCGAGCGCGGCGCCTTCCGATGGAAAGAAAATCACGCCGCCGGTCAATTCGCCGGGCGCCGGCAACAAGCGAAGCTCGGCCTGCGTGACCACGCCGAGGGTGCCCTCGCTGCCAATAAATAAATCGATCCAATCCATCCCCGGCGACAGGCGATAGCCGGCCGAAAACTTGGTTGTCCGCGGAACGCGAATGGCGGGAACGTCGAAGTCGACCGGCTGGCCGCGACGCGCCTCAATCAGCCGGCCATCGAGCAGCGCGACGCGGAGCGCGATGACGTGATCGCGAGTCGCGCCGAATCGGTAACTTCGCGACCCGCTGGCGTTGCAAGCGATATTTCCCCCGATCGAGGAGGTGTTCTCGGTGGGGTCCGGCGCATAAAACTGGCCGGAGCGGGCGGCCGCGTCCTGGACGTCGCGCAGCAGCGCTCCGGGCCCGACAATCGCGCGTCCGGGCTGAATTTCGATGCGATTCATCCTGGTCATCGAAATGGCGGAGCCGGAAAGCGGCACCGCGCCGCCGGTGACGCCGGTAAGAGCGCCCAAAATCGTCAGCGGCTCGCCGCGCGTGAACACGCGCAGAAGCTCGTCTTCGCCGCGGGGCGTAAAAAGCTCGTCCGCGCAACCGCGAAAGGTGGATGCGTCGCTGATCTCGATCAAGTCTCATTGTCTCGAATCGCCGCCCGCGCCCGGATGGTGATAAGATGCATCTAATATGCAACTTAAGTGGCCAGCCTGCGCCGCACTTTTTGCCGCCTGCGGCTGGGCGGCGGCACATGACGACGCCTTCGATTTTCCCTACCTGCCTTTCGATCATCCGGCCATCCAGTACGAAAAACGCGCGCCGAACGACGCCATTACGCGTTTGCAGGCGGAGATCGATCAGGGCAAAACCAAGCTTGATTACGATCCGCGGTTCGGATATTTGCCGAGCCTGTTAAAGCACCTCGGGATCCATAGCGATTCGCAGATGCTGGTGTTTTCCAAAACCAGTTTTCAGGGGCCGAAAATCTCGCCCAAATCGCCGCGTGCCCTTTATTTCAGCGACGATGCCGCGGTCGGTTACGTGCCCGAGGGCGACGTGATGGAAGTGATCGTCACCGATGCTAAGCAAGGCCTCGAATTTTACACCCTGGAGCGGGAAAAGACAGCCAAACCGCAATTCCTGCGCCGGACGATGGAATGCATGCAGTGCCACATGATTCCCGGCACTTTGAACGTCCCCGGATTGGAGATTACTTCCGTGATTCCCGGCCCGGACGGCGCGCCGCGTTTCGCAGCCCAGGCCAAAATGGTCGACCATCGCACACCGTTCGACGATCGCTGGGGCGGATGGTACGTGACGGGCACGGCCGGCGAGATGCAATCGCGCGCCAATGCGGTCGCGCCTCGCGCCGATCAGCCGAGCGTGCTCGAATACCGCGACACCCAGAACCTGACCAGCCTGCGCGGGCGTTTCGATCTTTCGCAATATCCCGAGCCGACCAGCGACATCGTCGCGCTGATGACCATCGAGCATCAAACGCGCGTGAACAATCTGCTCACCCGCCTTCAATGGGAAACGAGAATCGCGGAGCAGGACGGCAAGATCGAGGAATTCAAACAGAATCGCCTGAAAATGATCACAGACGAACTGGTGAGCTACATGCTTTTCGAGAATGAGGCGAAGATGTACGATCCGGTGGCGGGTGTTTCGATGTTCACCAAAACTTTTCCGCAGCGCGGCCCGCGCGACAAGCAGGGGCGTTCGCTGCGCGACTTCGATCTGCGAACGCGCATGTTCCGTTATCCGTTGAGCTACATGATCTATAGCGAGCTTTTCGACGCGCTTCCGGCGGTGGCCAAGGAAAGCGTCTACCAGGGGCTGTATGGCGCGCTGGCGGGCAAGACGCCGTCGCGCATCTCCGCCGAGGACCGGCGCGCGATTATGGAAATCGTCCGCGACACCAAACACGATCTACCGGACTACTGGAAGTAATGCAGCTCACGCTTCATTCCGAATACGCGCTGCGCGTGCTGCTGTATCTCGGCGCGCGCGAAGGAAATCCATCGTCCACGCGGGAGATCAGCGCGGCCTACCGCATTTCGAAACACCATCTGGTGCGCGTGGTGCAGACGCTCGCCGAGCACGGATATCTGTCGGTGACGCCGGGGCGCGGGGGCGGGATTGCGCTGGCCAGGCATCCCGGATCGATCCGCTTAGGGGACGTGGTGCGCGACGCCGAGCCCAGGATGCGGCTGGCGGAATGTTTCGATCGCGCTTCCAATCACTGCGTTCTGACGCCGGTTTGCACCCTCAAGCCGGTGCTCGATGAAGCTTTGGCGGCGCTGTTTGCGGCGCTGAACCGCTATACCTTGCAGGACCTTCTGGCGGGCGGCGCACGGCGGAAAATGGCGTCGCGGCTGATCCGGATCGCCGGCTGAAGTTTTACGTCGCCTGCTTCAAAAACCGCCCGACAGCCGAGAGCAGATCGTTCGGTTCCACCGGCTTGATCAGGAAAGCCTGCATACCTGCGTCACGGCAGCGCAGCCGGACCTCGTCGTCTGAATTGGCGGTCAGCGCGAGAATCGGGACCGATTCGTACCCGGGCAGGCGCCGCATGGCGGCCGTCGCCTGGAGTCCGTCCATTCCGGGCATTTGCAGATCCATCAGCACCAGGTCATAGCGGCGCCGGGAAGCCGCCGCCAGAGCTTCGGATGCGGATGCCGCGCAGTCCACGCGAAGCCGTCGCCGCTCCAGCGTGTGGCGAAGAACAGTCATGCTGACTGGATTATCATCCACCGCGAGAATTCGCGGGCTGGCCTCGGAGGGTTGCGCTTCGGCCGGAGAATCGGGCAGGCGCAGCGGCAGCCGCACGCTGAACGTCGAGCCTTCCTCGAGCACGCTCTGCACCTCGATTGAGCCGTTCATCAGCGAAACCAGCTTGCGCACCACGCACAGACCCAGGCCGAGTCCCGGATAGCGGCGCGCCAGGCCGCTTTCCACCTGGCGAAACGAATCGAAGATCAGGCCCACGCGATCTGGAGGAATTCCGATACCGGTGTCAGCTACCTGGATCACCAGGGTGTTCGATGCATCGGTAAACGCGCGCAGCTCGACCGAGCCGCGATGCGTGAATTTTACGGCGTTGGCGAGCAGATGGCTCACCAGCTCGCGCAGACGTGGCGCGTCGCCGAGAATCACTTCGGGCAGGTTCGCCGCCAGACTGGAGATCATGCGGATCCCCTTGGCCTGCGCCCGCGCCGCATGCTGGGCCAGCGCGGCTTCAAACGCTTCCTTTAGACTGAACTCGCTCTCATCGAGCGAAACTCGGCCGGCTTCGAGCGCCGAATATTCGAGCGCCGCGTTTAAAATTTCGAACAGATTTTCGGCGCAAAGCCGCGCGGCCTGCACGTATTCGCGCTGCTCGTCATCCAGGTGCGTCTCCAGCAGCAGATCCACCATGCCGAGAATCCCGCTCAGCGGCGTTCGAATTTCGTGGTTGAGGCTGGCGAGGAACAGCGCCTTGAGCTGCTCCAGATCCCTCTCCCGCGAATCCCCCGCCGTGGCCATGAAAAATTACGTTTATCCGTTTATTGGATCGGCGGAAACGGCGGCCGGGTTTAGGGTATTTCGCTGAGCGGCGGCGCCGCGAGTACTACTGTTTTTTCTTCTCGTCCTTCTTCGTATCCGCTTCGTCCCCGTAAGTGATTTTCACGTCCGATTTAAATTGCTTGTAATCTTCATAGCGGATGGTTTGCTTGATCCGGACGTCGTTGTCTTTAAAGTGCAGCGTGTCGTTGGCGATGGTGTAGGTGGGAAACCAGTATTTGCCGTCGATCTGCTCGCGGTATGTTTCAAACTTCGGATACTGATGATCCTCGCCGCGCTTTTGCAGCCCAACGCCGCGCCCATACGACTTGACGATTTGCAAATCCTGATCGTCCACCCAAACTTCGCCCGAAAAATAGCGCTTGTTCGGCTCCATTTTCTTCGGCTTCACCGCGAAAACATAGCAGCCGATCTCGTCCACCTGCTGATGGCCGAGATAGCGGACCCAATAGTTGGGCAGCTCCTCGGTGGTGAGCACAAACGGCTGGGTGTGGCGCATATCCTCGATGTCGCCGGGGTCCATCACGATGAGCCGCAGAGTCGCCACCGGGGCGCGGACCACGTGTTCGGTGCGCTCTCCGCTGGGCGTAAAGGTGACGTCGGTCACTTCCTCCCACTTGCCGCCGGGGGCGCCGTTCTCGTCGGCTTCCTGGATGCGCGCCGTCTGGCGATAAGTGTAGTTATCGCGCGCCTTGGCGAAGGCCGATTCCTTGGCGGAAAATTTCTGGATAATGTCGTCAATCTGGGCCGGCGTGAGGTCCCATTTCTTGTCGGCGGCGAAGATCGCGCCGGCCAATATCAGGGCGAGCGAAAGAGCGCGCATATCAACTCCTGTACTGCGGACGAACCCGGCCTACATGCGGTTTCCGGACATCTGCTCATCCATCCTTTAACATCTGCTTGGCGATCGTGACACGTTGCATGTTGCTGGTGCCTTCATAAATCCGGCCGATTTTCGCGTCGCGATAAAGCTTTTCAACCGGATAATCCTTCGTAAAGCCGACCCCGCCGAGCACTTCGACGGCGCGTGAAGCGGCCCGCTCGGCAACCTGCGAGGCGAAATACTTGCACATCGCGGCTTCGGTGACGAAGGGCAGCCCGGCATCGCGCAGGCGGGCCGCGTTATAGACCATCAGCCGCGCGGCTTCCACCTCAACCGCCATTTCCGCCAGATCGAACTGCACACCCTGAAATTCGCTGATCGGTTTGCCGAACTGTTTTCGCTGCTTTGAATATTGCAAGGCGTGATCGAGCGCCCCCTGCGCCAGTCCGACCATCTGCGAGCCGATTCCAATCCGGCCTTCATTCAAGGTTTCAATCGCGATCTTGTAGCCTTTGCCGATCTCGCCGACGACGTTAGCCTTCGGCACGCGGCAATCGTCCAGAATCAGCTCGCAGGTGGATGACGAGCGAATCCCGAGCTTGTCTTCTTTCTTGCCGACCTTGAATCCGGGAAATTCGCGTTCAATCAGGAACGCGGTAATTCCCTTGTAGCCGGCCTCGGGATTGGCGTTGGCGAACAGCAAAAAGAGTCCGGCTTCGGCGGCGTTGGTGATCCAAAGCTTGCGGCCGGTGATGCGAAAATGATCGCCCGCATCGATGGCGCGCGTAGCCATGGCGAAGGCGTCCGAGCCCGAGCCGGCCTCCGATAACGCGTAGCTGGCCACCGTGTCTTTCGCCAGCCGCGGAAAATATTTCCGTTTTTGTTCCTCGCTCGCCCAGCGCTGAATCGCGTTGTTGAACAGCGTATTCTGCACGTCGACGATCACGGCCGCCGAGGGGTCCACCTTCGCCAGCTCCTCGATCGCCAGAATCGACTGGAAAAAATACCCGCCCTGACCTTCGTACTGTTCGGGAACGTCGATCGCCATCAGGCCCAGGTCGAAAAATTCCTTGAGAAGGTCCTTGCGAAAAACGCCGGCCTCGTCCATTTCGCGAACGTACGGCGCCAGGCGCTCGCGCGCGAATTTGCGCACGCTCGACTGGAACATCTTTTCTTCTTCGCTAAGACAGGTCAACGGCAGCGGCGCCGAACGTTTTTCGGTGGCGAGCATTATTCCTTAATTGTATCGTGAGCGCTTTGAAGCCGCGGCACGGGGTATACTCTACGCTGTGGCGGTTGTTTCCATCACCCGCTTGCGCGTGCGCTTATGGCGGTATCTTGCGCCGTTTCTGTATTCTTCGATTCGATGCGCCTGGCAGGCCCGGCGCTCCGAGGGAAATTTGCGCGTTTCGCTGCTGCGCGATCGCGATCGCACGTTCTGGACCCGTACGCTGTGGGCGAGCGAAGCCGCCATGAAGTCCTTCATGATGACCGGACCGCATCGGGTGGCGATGCGCCGCCTGCTGGAGTGGTGCGATGAAGCCGCTCTCGTCCATTGGGAGCAGGAGAGCGAACAATTGCCGGACTGGCAGGAAGCGCACCGGCGGCTTCAGGCGGAGGGGCGGCGCTCGAAAGTGAACCACCCATCCGCGGCCCATCAGAGCTTTCAAATCCGGCCGTTGCAGACCGGCCGCCAAAGTTGACCTCGCCGATGCCAAATAGGACCGATTGGCGGCTGCGCGCCGCAAGCGTGGATCAGGCAATTGAGATCGAAAAAATTGCAGGCGTTCTGGAGACGCTCGAGGCATTGTTCGAGCCCCTGGTTCGCTCTATTCCGCCGTGGGCGGATGCGTGGACCGGACCGGAGGATCTTGCGTGAACATTCAGGAAGCGGCGGCGGCGCTGCGCGCGCGCAAAATTTCTTCCGTCGAAATGGTGGAGGAATCACTGAAGCGAACCGCGCGGGACCGGCTGAACGCGTTCATCACGGTCACCGCCGAAGCGGCGCGCGCGGAAGCGAAAGAAAGAGACGCGGAGCTGGCTCGCGGCGTCGATCGAGGCCCCCTACATGGGATTCCGATCGCGCACAAGGACCTGATCCAGACGCGCGGCGTCCGGACCACGGCCGGATCGAAAATTCTCGCGGATTTTATTCCCGACGAAGATGCCGTGGTCGCCGCCAGGCTGCGCGAGGCGGGCGCGATCTCGATCGGCAAAACGGGTCTGCACGAGCTCGCTTACGGCATCACCTCCACCAACCCGCATTTCGGCGCGGTTCGAAATCCCTGGGACCCGGAGCGAATTCCCGGCGGATCGAGCGGCGGATCGGGCGCGGCCGTCGCCGCGGATCTGGTCTTCATGGCGACGGGCACGGACACCGGCGGGTCCATCCGGATTCCTTCGTCGTTCTGCGGCACGGTCGGTTTGAAGCCGACCTATGAGCGCGTGAGCCGCCGCGGCGTGATTCCCCTGTCGATGACCATGGATCACATCGGGCCGATGACCAGAACCGTTCGTGATACGGCCATTTGCTTTCAGGCAATGGCGGAAAATGCGTCCGGATATGTTCCCGCCGGCCAAGCCGAGCTGGGCGGGCTGCGCATCGGCGTGCCGCGAAACTTCTATTTCGATTCCTTGGATGCGGAGGTCGCCGCCGCCGTGCGAGGCGCCATCCAGACGGCGGCGGCCATCGGCGGGCGAGTGGTGGAGGTGACGGTTCCCGATATCAACGCGATCAACGCCGCAGGACGCGTGCTGCTGCTGGTGGAAGCGGCCGCCAACTGGCGGCCCCATCTCAACCGGCGCGGCGATTTTGGCGCGGACGTGCTGGCGCTGCTCGATCAGGGCCGGTTGATTTTGGGAATCGATTACGCCGACGCGCTTCGTCTGCGGCGGATCTACGCCCGCGAATTTTCGAGGGTGTGGAGCAAGGCCGATTGTCTCATCGTGCCCGCCACGCCGGCGGCGGCGCCCAAGATCGGTGAAATGACGGTCGATATTGCGGGAAAACGCGACGATGTGCGCATGATCTCGACGCGGCTGATGCGGGCGGTAAACATGTTAGGCGTTCCATCGCTGGCGATGCCGTGCGGATTCACCAGGAGCCGCCTGCCGATCGGAATGCAGATCCTCGGCCCCGCGCGATCTGAAGACACCCTGCTGCGTATCGGCGCGGCGATCGAGGACGCATTGGGCCTGGCGGAATCGTTGAAACTCTCCTGAGCGCTTTTCTTGCAAGCGCGGTTTCAACGGAAGCGTTCCGCCTAGGAACTCCGCCCGCGAGCCGCTGCTGCCGGCGCCTGGGTAGCCGGCGGTGGAACCGATGGCGGCGCGGCTTCCGCCTTCAACAACCCGACCGCCTTGCGCACTTCCGTGTCGAGCTTGCGCATCACGTCGGGATTATCCTTCAAAAATTGCTTCGCATTGTCGCGGCCCTGCCCGATCCGCTCGCCTTTGAAGCTGTACCAGGCGCCGCTTTTCTCGATCAAATTCTGCGCGACGGCCATGTCGATCAGGTCGCCTTCGCGCGAAATTCCCTCGCCGTAAATTATGTCGAACTCGGCCTCGCGAAACGGCGGAGCCATTTTGTTCTTCACAATCTTGATCTTGGTGCGATTGCCGACGACGTTCTCCCCGTCCTTGATCGCCGCGATTCGGCGAATATCGGCTCGCACGCTGGCATAAAACTTCAGCGCGCGGCCGCCGGTGGTGGTTTCCGGATTGCCGAACATGACGCCGATTTTCTCGCGGATCTGGTTGATAAAAATAAGGCAGGTATTGGATTTGGAAACGATTCCGGTAAGCTTGCGCATGGCCTGCGACATCAGCCGCGCATGAACGCCCATGAAGCTGTCGCCCATTTCGCCGTCGAGTTCGGCCTTGGGCACCAGCGCTGCGACGGAGTCGACCACCAGCACATCGATCGATCCCGACGTGATCAGGGCGTTGGTAATTTCCAGCGCCTGTTCGCCGTAATCGGGCTGCGAAACGAGCAAATTGTCGACATCCACGCCCAATTTCCTGGCGTACGCCGGATCGAGCGCGTGCTCCACGTCGATATAAGCCGCCATCCCGCCGACGCGCTGCGCCTCCGCCACAACCTGGAGCGCGATGGTTGTTTTTCCCGACGATTCCGGGCCGAAAATCTCGGAAATTCGCCCGCGCGGGAACCCTCCGGCGCCGAGCGCGAAATCCACCGAAATGGACCCGGTCGAAATGACCGGCACAGCCTGCACGGCCTGCGCGCCGAGGCGGATTATCGAGCCTTTTCCGAACTGCTTTTCGATCTGCCCCAGCGTCGCGCCGAGCACCCGGCTGCGTTCTTTTTCGTCCATTTATTCTCCTTTTATTCTCCTAATTATAGCTCAGGATTTCGCCCGGTCAAGATTTAAAATAACATCCGGCCAGGACGCGCGTCTCCGGATAACCGGTGCGCCCACTCGCCGCTCTGCTTCTGGCATAATGTAGCCGGTGTCCCGCGTCAAAGAACTGGAAACTGCGCTCGAAAATACCGAGCAGCAACTTCGACTTCTACAGAAAATCAGCCGCCTGATGTCGCGCGAGATGGATCTCGGCGATGCGCTTCAGCAAGTCGTTTCGCTGGTGGTCGAGTTTATGGGATGCGATGCCTGCCTGCTTTATCTGCTACAGGATCGCGAGCTGGTTTTGGGCGTATCGAATAATCCGCGGCCGGATACGATCGGCAAGGTACGGCTGGGGCTGGGCGAAGGATTGACCGGTTGGGTCGCCCGCGAGCGCCGGCTGGTTTCGATCTCCCGCGAGGCGTATCTCGATCCGCGCTTCAAGCACTTCACCGACCTGCCGGAAGACGCCTACGAAGCGTTCCTTTCGGCGCCAGTGGTGGTGCGGAATCGCGTGGCGGGCGTGATCAATGTGCAGCACCGGGAGCCGCACTTCCACAGCGGCGGCGAAATGGAGATGCTGACGACGGTCGGCGAGCAGATCGGTTGTTTGATCGCGCTGGCGCGGACCGACCCGAAAGCTTCGGCGCTCGACTGGATGATGGCGCAGGCGCGCAGCGAGTAGAACGATGAAATATGCCTGGGTTTTTGCTCTTCTGATCTCCGGATTCGCGCAAGGCGCCGATCCACAGTGGAAGATTCAATATTTTTACGACAAACTGCATGAAACGCTGGCGATCGAGGATCTGGCGTTTCCTTCGGCGCGGCACGGCGTCGGGGTCGGCGCGATCATCGATGAGACGGGCGCGCATAAACCCCGCGACGTGGAGCTTCTCACCACCGATGGCGGCGAGAACTGGACTTTGCAGCCGCTGCACGATTCGCCGCGCTCGATTTTCTTTCTGAACGAATCGACCGGTTGGATGGCCGGCGATAACGCGATCTGGTTTACCGAGGACAGCGGAGCGACGTGGAAAAGAATCGGCGAGCAGAAGAAGCCCGAAAAAAAGCTGGGTCCGGCGCCGCCGGGCGGACTGATCACGCGCCTGTGGTTTCTGGACGCGCAGCACGGATTCGCGGCGGGCAATCAGAAAAGCGCTTTCGAAACCAAGGATGGCGGCAAAACCTGGACGGCGATTGCGGCCGCCGCCAAACCGGCCGGCGATCCCGCTCACGCGGCTTATACGCAGATTGCGTTTACAGGAAACGACGGCGTGATCATGGGCGGAGCCGTGACGCCGCGCGGCGATGATCCGCATCTGCCGTCGTGGATGGAGCCGGAGCGCGCCGTGCGGCGGCGTCCCGCCAAAGGCGAAACAATGCTGATCGAAACGCACGATGCCGGAAAAACCTGGAGCGCGACCGGAGCCGATTTCTACGGGACCATCATCAGCGTGCGCCTGTCCGGTTCGATCGGGCTGGCGGCGTTTTCCTTCAACGAAGCGTTCGAGTATCCGAGTGAGGTTTTCCGGCTGGATCTGAAAGCGGGGCAGAGCACGCAGGTTTTTCGCCAGCAGGACCGGCGCGTAACCGACGTGGCGCTGTTTGCGGGACCGCGCGCGTTTCTCGCCGCAGTCGAGCCCCCGGGAAAACTGAACATCTCGCCGATTCCGGGAAAAGTTCGCATCCTGACCAGCTCGGATATGAAGGAGTGGTCGGAGATGACGGTGGATTACAAGGCGAGTGCGCGGTCGGTGGTTTTAGCGGGTCCGGACGCTGAACATCAGTGGGCCGCGACGGATACCGGAATAATCCTGCGGCTGGAGTAACGTCTGTTTATCGGACTCGGGTTTTCGCGCTCATCAACTGTTTCACGGCCCGCGCGGCGTCAGCGCTGGAGCCGGCGGCGAGAACTCGCCGCGAGCGATCAAGCACAAAAGCTTTTCCGGACCGGCCGACGCCGTAATGTTGAGCGATGCCGCCCGGATCGGCCCATTGGGGAAAGCCGAGATCGACATCTTCGGTTTCGCGGGCGAGCATGCGGGCTCCATCGATGTTGATGCCTACAACGGAAACGCCTCGGTGCTTGTACTGGTTGTAGATCGCTTGCAGGTCGCCCAGGGCGGCTTTGGATCGGCCCGACCAGAAGGCCACGACGATGAGGCGCCCGGGAAGTGAGGAGAGATGGTGCGGCCGGCCCTCGACGTCGCGCGCGACGAAGTCGCTCAAATATTCCGGGACCGCGAAATTGGGCTCCGCCGCCTTCGCGTCGTTGCGGCCGGAGCCGGAGGGCTGCGGGGTGGCTTCGGAAGGGCCGGCGGCGCCGCGGACCAAGGCCGGCAGCCTCTGGCTGTCGATCCTTTCGCGCTCGGCGGCGAACGCCGCGACGGCGGGAAGGGACTCGCCCAGCACATAGCCGGAGATTTTCTTATCCGCGCGAATCAGGTCCAGCCGGTAGCAGGTACCGTCGCTGCTCGAAATGGCCTGCCGCACTTCGACGCGGTCGGCAACGGCGATCACCGCCAGCCGTTCATCGCCGGCCGAGCATCCTGCCAGCAGCGGGACGCCCGCCTCTGACGAGCCAAGCAGCAGGAGAAAAACGAGCGGCGCGGTCATTTACTGAGGCGCAGGACTTCGGACGCCAACTGCGCGAACAACGAAGTAAGCTGATTCTTGTCCGCAGTGACAAAATATTTTCCCGACTCCTGATCGGGGTTGAAAGCGGGATTGGCGTAGAGAACCGGCTGCGTATCGGCGCCGACCACGTAACCGGCGTCGTAGGGCAGGACGGGGATGTTCGGAAAATTGGCGACGATCGGAAGAAATTCGTGATCCACCGAGTCCGTTCCATTGCCGGTGAGGTAAATCACGTGAATGACCGGATGGTAGGTTGTATCGCTGCGGATCGTGTTAGCCATATCCATGGTGCCGTTCATGCTGGCGGCTACAATCGAATTAGGCTGGTCGGGGCGAAAGTGGCCCGCGTAGGGGCCGCTGGTAAAGAAGTTCGACCCGGAGCCGATGCTGCTGTGATGGGACCAAAGATCGCCGACATTTTTACAGGACGGGCTGACGTTGCTGTTGCAGTAACTATTTGTCTGAAATAGCCAATAGTCGCGGGTGTCGCGCCGTGTTCCGTCGGCGGCGTTAGTCACAGTGCCTTCCGGGGAGGTACCCGTCGGCACGGCGATTCCATGCAACGAATTGCCGTATTTGTCGGTATCGGGGATATAGGCGATGATGTGCCTCATGTTGTACTGATCCGGAGACGGAAGGTTGGAGGATTTGACATTGCCCTTATTGCAGGTCGACGGCCAGGAAGGGGCGGTGTCGGAATCCGTGGGAGCGGCAAGGCCCCACGTGGTCGCTCCCCAGGAGTCCTGATCGCCCCATTGCGTGATGGTTCCGCTGATGGTTCCGCTGGTGCAAATTACCGGAGGCGTGCAGGGCTGTTCTTCGTTGACGCTATAGCCGATACTGTTCAGATACGGATCAACCGGCCCCTGGTCTTGGCAGCCGCTGGGCAGACTGGTCCAGTGATTGGTATCGGCCTCCCCGACGCCTCCGGCTTGCTGGGCTCCCGAATAGAGACCGCTCCATCGAGTATCGCTTTGAGTCCGCAGGGGGAAAACTGCGGAAACGCCGTTGGGCGAACCATCGGTAAACAAAACGATGGTATTTTCCGCCAGAGGCAGGCCCACGCTCTTAATTTCCTGGTAGGCCAGATATAGGGCAGAGATGGTGTTGGTGTTGTTCTTGCAGATGATGTTGCCGATAGCCGTATTCAGGGTTCCGTCTCCCCAACTGGTGCTCGGCGGATACGAAAGGTGAGCTGTAGAATCGAACGCCACCAGACCGATATAATCGAACGGGCTGAACAATGTAATGAAGTTTTGCGCGGCCTGGCGCATCACCGCGCAGGCCGTAGGCGAGCTCGGCGTATTCATCGAACTCGATTCGTCCAGCACCAGCATCATCACCAAGCCGCGCCGGCTCGCCGTGCTGGACGCGCTGACGGTGATATTGGAGACGCGAAAAATGTTCATGAAATAGGTCGGCGCCTTAACGCTTGCCGTTACCGTGATATCGAGAACCCCGGTGGGATTTCCATAAGAGTCGGTCTCCTGCGTAAAGGTCGGTGTCACCGTGGGAGTGCCCACTGTGTTGAAGTATCCTGTCGGGAAATTGGCTGCGAAAAATGAATTGGCTGTGCTTTGCGCGGCAGCAGTCGCCTGAGTAACGGTATTGGCCAAATTGACGCTCCGTCCGGCCGCCAGCGCGGCGGCGTCGGCCGCCGATGACAGCCGCGCGCGGATCATGTAAATTGTGCCAACGTCGAGCGCCAGGCCGGCGGAGGCCACAATGAACGTCAGCATCACCGCATAGAGAATCAAAGTGAATCCGCGGCGTTGTCGGTTGATGTTTTTCATCTCTCGGTCTCCTGCGTTTTTCCAAAGTCGCGCCCGGCGCGCAATTCAGGCCTAGGAAACGTTGCGCGCATAAAGAACCGGCGTATGCCAAATCGAAAACAGATTCAGGAAACTCACGTCCGCGTACATCTCGGAAATCAGCGCATAGCTGCCCGGCGCAAGCGAAATGACTCCGCCCGAGCCCATGTTGCTCGCCCGGTTGGAAGTGTCCTTGGCGATGTTGGCGGCGGAAATTGTTCCATTGCTTTGAATGTCGGCCGGTGGCGGAGCGCCCAACGTGCTCGACCAACGCGTCCCGTTTCCGATCACCACGCGGTACGCGAAGACGTACTGCCCGTAGTTGGGGCAGTTGCTCGAGTTCCAGCCGTAATCGGGAGGAGTATTATTGGGCACGCCGCTCGGATTCGGCACCACGCCGACGTCGCACTGCTGCGGTCCCACCAGAATCACCTGCGAAAGGATGACCACGGCGCTGCCCGTGGAGCTGGGGTCATTCTGCGCGTCCGAGTTCATTCCCAAGCCGCTCGCCGCCGCCACGATAATGCGTTGATTCTGCGCCTGTGACAGATCCAGGCCGGAGGAGGGATCCGTGACGGCGCGCACCATAAGTACTACGGCGTCGCGGCACACATTGCTCACCTGAATGTCGCGGGCCAGCGCCAGGCTGAGCGTCACTACTCCGGCAAACATCGGCACCAGCATCCCCATGACGATGGCGAATTCGAGCGCCGAGTTGCCGCGTTCTTTCTTTTGGATGGGCACGCGTGGATTCTCCTAAGGATTCGGCGGTGTGGTTGCGCCGACGGCCAGGCTGCCGAGAACGTCCATGGATGACGCGTTTAGATTGATGCTCTTTGCAGTCAGGTGATAGCCGGTCGCCGCCACGGGGAACAGCCAGTTCCAGGGGAAATTGGAGACCTGGACCTGCACGATATTTCCCGGCTGATTCGCGTATTTGACCACGGTGCCGTTGCTCAGCGTCTGCGGCAGCGTTCCGGTTTGAGTGCAGGTACCCGAGTTGCACGTCTCCACCGGGTTGCTCAGATCGTTCGCCGTGTAGTAATTCACGGTGACCAGGCTGCTGTAGCTGTTCAGGAAGCCGTAGCAGTTGTCCTGAACTACTTTGGTAATGCAGGAGGCCTGCGAGGATGAGCAATCCGTGCCGTTATAGCTCGATTGAAACGTGATCGCCCAGCGGACACCTTCAAGCGTCGCGTTGGTCAGCGTGCTTTGCAGAAAAATGACCAGCGAGACGTCGGCGATGCCCAGAAACATCACCAGCGTGGGTATAAGCGTAAGCGCCGATTCGACCAGCGTGTTGCCCCTTTGCCGCGATCTTCGGGCGCCGCGATGGACCTTCGGTTTCTCCACTCGATGAGTGTATCGACAGAATGGAGCTTTCGAACAGATGCGGAAATACTAGTATCCGCGACCTAAAAGTACCGTAGAGAGGAACTAAAGCCGTTTCCCTACGGTATATGAACTGACTTTATGTCTCTATCGGTGCTTTTGGGCGAACATTCAGCGCGCGTGACGGCCGCTCGCCGCCGGCGTACAATAAACAAATTCGATGCTGACACGATTTTTTCTTCCCGCCGCTGGAGTCTTGTTTATTGCGCCGGTCATTGTTGCGCAGGACGCCCCCGATGAGACCATCAAAGCGCTGGTCGGGCGGCTACAGTTGCAGCGCTATAAGGAAACGATTCGCGGATTAACCCGCTTCGGCGATCGCCGGCAGGGTACGGATCGCAATCGCGCGGCGCTGGATTGGATCGAGGCGCAGCTTAAAAGCTACGGCTGCGCGCCTGCCGAGCGCATCCATTACAATTACGCTCCGCCGGCGCAAAACGGCCGCGGCGGGCGAGGCGGAAGAGGCGGCCGCGGCAGCGCGCCGGGCGGGGCGGTGATCAAAGGCGAGCGCGGGCCGGTGGGCGTCAACAACGATCCCAATCTTCAGCCGGACCAGCGCCTGCGCGAGTTGAATGCGCAGCCTTCAACACCCGGCCCGCGCGAGGAAGTTTTCTGCACGAAGATCGGCTCCACGCATCCCGAGGAGATGTATATTGTCGGCGCGCATTTCGACGGCATCGGTTGGGGCGAGGCGGCCAACGACGACGGCTCGGGTACCGCGCTGGTGATGGAGGTCGCGCGCGTTTTGAGCAGCCCCGATGTGACCACCGAACGCTCGGTGCGATTTGCGCTGTGGAACAACGAGGAGACGGGACTGAACGGCGCGCGGGCTTACGTCGAGCAGCGAAAGGATTTGCAGGGCAAGGAAGATCCGCCGGGCTCGGGCAAATATCCGGAGCCGAAATGGCTGGGAATGATCCAGCACGATATGATGCTGTTCGATCACGGCATGCCGCGCCGCGATGGCACGGTGAGCGATCACCAGCGTCCGGAGGCGGACGTCAACATCGAGTTTCAATCGCGCTCGAAGTTCGCCGCGCAGGCGCAGGAGCTCGCCTGGGCGTTTCGCGACGCGAATGAAAAGTACGCGACGGATTACCCGGCGCAGGTCGGCAATCACATGACCAACACGGATTCAACGCCGTTCATGGATCTGACGGCGGCGATCAGCCTGCGCGAGCTCGAGCGCGGCCCCGAGATCGGCGCGGGCTGGGACCCGACGCATCATCAGCCGATCGACGTGTATTCGCACTATTCGGATGGAGATTTTCGGCTCGGATTGAACGCGGCGCAGACGACGCTGGGCGCCATCGCGCATCTGGCGGGAGCGAAGCTGAAGGAAACGGCGACCAATCAGCGTTAATGGCCCGCCCCGCCGCCGCTCTTTGCGGATCGGCTGCTCAGCCTGGCAAGATTTTCGAAATGTCGTTGTAAATCACGAATACAACGACCATCATCAGAAACACGAAGCCGACCTTCACCACCGCTTCCTTCACCTTCAGATCGAGCTCGCGCCGCATGAGCATTTCCACCAGCAGCATCATAATCACGCCGCCGTCGAGGATCGGAATGGGAAGCAGGTTGAAGATGGCCAGATTCAGGCTCACGGCCGCCATCAGGCTGAAGTAGGAAGCCGCCCCTTCGCGAGCCGCTTCGCCCGACATCGCGGCGATCCCCACCGGGCCCACCAGCGATTTCGGCGACATGCGCCGCTCCAGCATGCCTTCAAGGAACTGAAAAATCATCTTGGCGCTTTGCATATTCCAGCGCCAGGATTCCTTCACGGCCGCGAGAAACGGCAGCTTGGTGATTTCGATCCGCGACTCCACGGTCAGGCCGATCATCCAGCGCTGCTGGCCATCCACTTCGCTCTTCACCGGCGTGACCATCA
Organism: Terriglobia bacterium; assembly: GCA_021325175.1. Classification (GTDB taxonomy): domain Bacteria; phylum Acidobacteriota; class Terriglobia; order Bryobacterales; family Bryobacteraceae; genus Palsa-187. The sequence continues at coordinate 16,865 of JAJPHS010000127.1, read as the reverse complement.
CACGGTGGATTTGGCCCTTGCGGGAGTATTCAAGCTGGATCGGCTTCCCTTCGGTGGCCTTCTCGATTTCATAGAGCCGCGAGACCGATCGCAGCGGCTCGCCGTTGGCGCTCAACAGAACATCGCCGCGCTGAAGTCCCACCCGCTGCGCTTCCGTCCCCGGCGCCACGCTGCCCACCTGAACCTCGGTTTGCTGGCCCCATCCGGCGACGCCGATCCCGTCCTTTTGATCGAGCGTGGGGATGATTGTGAAATGCAGCCGCTGCCCGTCGCGCAAAACCCAAACCTGCATCGGACGTCCGGCGCTGGCCATCTCCTTCATGGCGATGTCTTCCCAATTCGGATCGGTGACATTGTCCACTTGCACTACGCGGTCGCCTTCATGAATCCCGGCTTTCGCCGCGGCGCCATCGGGAGCCAGATATCCCACCGCGGGATCGGGTGGCGTCGGCACTTTGGGGTAATGCTCCATGAACAGCCCGGTGAGCAAAATCACGGCGAGGATCACGTTCACCGCGGGACCGGCCAGCGTGATCAGCAACCGCTGCCATCGCGGCTTGGCGATGAGACTGCGCGGATCGGTGGCTTCTTCTCCGGGTTGATCGCCCGCCATTTTGACGTAGCCGCCTAAAATCGGCAGCGCGGAAAAACGGAAATCGGTCTCGCCGTGTTTGAATCCGAAAAGCCGCGGGCCAAAGCCAAAACTGAAAGTTTCCACTTTCACGTCGAACAGCCTGGCAACGACAAAGTGGCCTAGCTCATGGAGCAGGATCATCACTCCGATCAGAACCAGGAACCACCAGACATTTTGCAAAAAGACCATAGTCGGTTACGCGCGGACGGCAGCCTCGTTCGGGAGCCTGACACCCCACCTCGTCTCTATAATGTTACGCGCCTTTTGCCGCGAAAGGCGATCCAATTCAAGTACTTCCTGTACCGACTTGGGCTCGCGCCGCGGAACACGCTGCAATGTTTCGGCCACGGTGGCCGCGATGGCCGGAAACGGGATCTGTCCCGAAAGAAAGGCCTCCACCGCGATTTCGTCAGCGGCATTCAAAGTTGCCGTGGACGATCCGCCCGCTTCCTGAGCCTCGTAGGCCAGCTTCAATAACGGAAATTTCTTCCAATCCGGCGGATCGAACGTCCATCGCGCCGATTCCCTCCAATCGAGCCGCGGCACAGGCGCATCGGCTCTTTCCGGATACGTCAGCGCGTATTGGATGGGCAGCCGCATATCTGTCGCTGAAATTTGGGCAATTACGCTGCCATCGGCGTACTCCACCATGGCGTGAATCTTCGATTGGGGATGGATCACCACTTCGATTTCTTTCGGCTGAAGATCGAAAAGCCAGCAGGCTTCGATGACTTCAAAACCCTTATTCATCAATGTCGCCGAATCGATGGTGATTCGCTTTCCCATCCTCCATGTTGGATGATTTAAAGCCTGCTCCGGCGTCACCCGGGCGAGCTCGGCCGCGGGAGTCTCGCGAAATGGTCCGCCGGAGGCCGTCAGGATCAATTTTGCGACTTCGCGCCTCTGTCCGGCGCGCAAGCTCTGATGAGCCCCATTATGCTCGCTATCGACCGGGATTAATTCCGCCCCGGAGGATCGCGCGGCGGCGATCACCAAGGCCCCGCTCGCGACCAGGACCTCTTTGTTTGCCAGCCCGACACGTTTCGCGCGGCGAACGGCTTCGTACGTCGCTTCGAGTCCCTCAACGCCGACGATCGCCGACATGACGATGGAAGCCTCCGGCGCAACCGCTACGGCGACACGCGCTTCGGGCCCGCAGGCCAGCTCGGGAGCTTTGATGTTTCTGGCTTTTAGAATCGCGGCGAGTTCGTTGAGAGCGCCTGGATCGGCGACAACGGCGACTTGGGGTCGAAATTCTGCGATCTGATCGGCGAGAAGGGAAACGTTACGTCCGGCCGCCAGCGCGTAAACTCCAAAACGGTGCGGCCAGCGCCGGACCACATCCAACGTACTGGTCCCAATTGAACCCGTAGAACCCAAAAGCGTAAGCAGATCCACTTGCCTGATAATAGCAGTTTCCGGGTACCTCAAACCGCCTGAACCTCTTTAGAAACGGGTACCCCAGAGGGGCGCCGGGGAGGTTTGCTTCAGGGGTCTTTAATGAGGTTAGTCTCGCTTTGGTGGGAGTTTCCTCCCCGGCTTAATTCCAATATTAATATACAGAGATCGGGATTGCAACAGTTTTTTGTAGACGTCGGCTAATATTTTTTAATCACGATTAGCTGCCATTGTTTACAGGAAATTAGGACCGCCACAGCCGCTTTCTTACCACTCAGGGAATTCTCTTAGCCCTGCTTTTGCACCGTCACCCCGGTCCAATCTTCCAAAACCCGGATCGTGGAACAAAAATCGTCTTCCGCGTAGCCCGACGCCATGGCGGCGCGCATCATCTGTTCGGTAAGCGCGGTCGCCGGCAGCGGGACGTTCATCGCCTTGCCCGTTTCGAGCGCGAGCCCCACATCCTTGGCCATCCATTTCAAGGCAAAATTGGTTTGAAAATCGCGATTGAAGATAAACGGCGCCTTATAGGAGATGAGCCCGCTTTTGGCCGCGCTATTGTTCAGAATTTCGAGCATCAGCTCCGGCGCGACACCACCCTTGGTGGCGAGCACCATGCCCTCGGCGAACGCTTGCATGATATTGGCGAGGATCAGATTTTGGGTCAGCTTGGCTTGCAGACCCTGGCCGGGACCGCCGCAGTAATAAAACATTTTGCCCATCAGATCGAGATAAGGCTTTATCGCGTCGTAAGCGGCCTTGTCGCCGCCGATCATAAACGTAAGCGTCGCGCCTTCTGCTCCGGGTTTCGAACCGGTGCAAGGCGTATCCAGGAATCGCGCGCCTTTTTGGGCGAACGCGGCGCCGATTTCGCGGCTCACCGAAGGCGCAATGGTGCTGCAATCGGCGATCACTGCGTTGCGGCGCACGCCTTCGATCAAACCATCCGCGCCCAGCGTCACTTGCCGCGCCATCGCATTATCGCCGACGCAATAGAAGATAAAATCGGCGTTTTCGGCAACTTGTTTGGGCGTGGCGCAGGCGGTTGCTTTGCCGTCCTTTGCAAGCTCCTTTGCCTTGCCCGCGTTATGCGACCAGAGCGCGACCTGGTTTCCGCTCTTGACCAGGTGCTGCGCCATTGGATAGCCCATGATTCCCAGCCCCAAAAATCCGAGTTGTGCCAATTGCTTTCTCCTTGGGTTGAAATGAAGGAAGTTACGATTCTATCAGGCGGAGGAGCGAAGCTGAGGAACGGCGGAAGACGGAGATGGGAATTGCCGCTCTTCACTGTCGTACCATAAGAGGTTCTGATGCCTTCACAAGACGGCTCAATGCCATCGTCGATGTCCAAAGTTGTGGTGGCGACGACGGTGGCGCTCTCCTTTATCAGCTTCTGGCGCGGCGCCGCGATCGTTCTGAGCGATTTGGCTTCGTCCATGTTCTACGCCGGCGGGGCGGCGGAGCAGGCGATTGGCAAATCGGCGCCGTGGTTCGTCCTCGGAGTCATGTTGTTCAGCTTCGCGGTGCGCAGCGTGTACATGGAAAGCTGCTCCATGTTCGTGCGCGGCGGCGTGTACGTGGTGGTCCACGACAGCATGGGACCGATCGCCGCGAAATTCTCGGTTTCCTCGCTGGTTTTCGATTACATCCTCACCGGCCCGATCAGCGTCGTGAGCGCGGGGCAGTATCTGGGAGCGCTGCTCAACGAGATCAGCGATCTGCTGCACGAAAATGTTCACGTGAACACCAATACGTTCGCCGCGGGCGTCGCCGTGCTGGTGACCTTATATTTTTGGTGGACCAATATCAAGGGCGTTCACGAATCGAGCGGCAAAGCGCTGCGGATCATGCAGATTACCACCGTGATGGTCGCGGTGCTGCTGGTGTGGTGCCCGCTGACCATCGTGCTGGACCATCGCTGGAAGCTGCCGCCGGCGCCGGTGCCGCGAAATCTGACCTTTGCTCCCGATGCCCAGGGATGGCTTAGAGGAACGTTCTGGCTGCAAATTCCGGCGGTGGCGATCATCGTCGCCTTCGGGCATTCGCTGCTGTCGATGAGCGGATTCGAGACGCTGGCGCAAGTCTATCGCGAGATCGCTTATCCCAAGCTGAAGAATCTGCGAATCACGGCCAACCTGGTGTGCTGGTACGCGGTGATCTGCACCGGCGTCGTGACCGTGTTCGCCGGAATGATCATTCCCGATTCCGAGCGTCCAAAATATTTCGACAACCTGATCGGCGGGCTGGCGATGAGCCTGAGCGGTCCGTACCTGGCGCGCCTGCTTTTCCACATTTTTGTGGTGATGGTCGGCGGATTGATTCTTTCCGGAGCGGTGAACACGTCGATCATCGGAGCCAACGGCGTTTTGAATCGCGTTGCCGAAGATGGAGTCCTATTGCCGTGGTTCCGCAAGCCCCACCGCAAATTCGGCACGACATTCCGGATCATCAATCTGATCGCGCTTCTGCAAATCGCGACCATTGTCGGCAGCCGCGGCGACATGACCATCCTGGCCGAAGCGTACGCGTTCGGCGTGGTCTGGAGCTTCTTCATGAAAGCGCTGGGCGTGATGGTGCTCCGGTTCCAGCGAACCGATCAGGAATATAAGGTTCCGCTGAATTTCCATATCGGCCGGCGCGAAATTCCAGTCGGCCTGGGACTCATCACCCTGGTGCTGGGCGCGGTCGCCATCGCGAATTTATTCACAAAACAGATTGCGACGAAATACGGCGTCGCCTTCACCATTGTCTTGTTTGTGCTGTTCACCGTTTCCGAGCGGATCAACCTGAGGCGCAAGAGCGCGGAGAAAAAAGGGCTGGAGCAGTTCAATCTGGTCCCGCAGGCCGAAATTTCCACCAGTCTTCACGCGCGTCCGGGGTGCGTGCTGGTCGCCGTGCGCGACTATCACCGCATGGAGCATTTGAGGCGCGTGCTGCAAAAGACGAATCTGAAGCGCCACGATATTGTGGTGATGACGGTGCGGCCGATCTCGACCGGGGCGGGCGAATACGAGCTCTCCGAGCAACAGATCTTCAGCGACTACGAAAAAGAGTTATTCAGCCATGTGGTGGAGCTGGCGGAAAAGGAAGGCAAGCCGGTCGAACTACTGGTGGTGCCCGCGGTGAATCCGTTCGACGCGCTGGCGCACGCGGCCAATTCGCTGCGGGCCTCACGGCTGGTCACCGGCGTAAGCGCGCGAATGGAATCCGAAGAGCTGGCGCGGCGAATCGGACTCGCATGGGAGGCGCTGCCGGAGCCGCGGCATCCGTTTTCGCTGGAAGTGATCAGCCCGGACCGGCCGTCGATCTACGTAAACCTCGGGCCGCATCCGCCGCGATTGTGGCCCGAAGACGTCGATCTGCTGCACGAGCTGTGGCTCAAGCTGAGCGATATGAAGGAGATCGGTTCCCGGCTGCACCATCGCGACGTGGTCGGAGTGGCACTGCGGCGATTGCAGAAGGATTTGACGGGCCCCAACGCGGATCAGGTGGTGCACGACATCGAACGCGAGCTGCGAAAAGAGTAGTTTCCAGACCCCGCGTCGAACCCGCCCCGCGGCGATGCGTACAGACCTTATATCAGCAGATCCGCGGCGAAGGATCGGGAACGCGGCTTCGCCAAAGCTTTGCTCAGCTCTTCGAGCACCGGTGCGGCGGCTTTGAAACGCTTTACGATTTCCGTCAAAATTTTCGGCGTTACCGCGAGCTTCGCATCGAGCGTCGCATAATAAACCCAGCGCTTCATCCTGATCAGGTCCGCCGCGGGATGATCGGCCGGGAAACCTTTCGGCACTCGCGTCAGGCATTCGCCGTGCAATTTGCCCATCAACTTTTCCGGCCGCCGCGCGATCGCGCGAAAAGTCTTATGATTTTCGGCGAGCCAGGAGCGGATGGCGAGCAGTTGCGGCGGCGCAGGATCGTAAACTCCGCCCGCGATGCCAATCTCCTTGGCGGAAATCGAGAAATAAAACGCCGGCGCGCCGCCCTTTTCTCCGCCGCGCCGATGAAATACGGCAGCAATGTGCGTCTTGTAGGGAGACTTGTCGGCGCTGAAACGCGTGTCGCGATAGATGCGGAAAACGGCCTTTTTCGGCTCGCTTACGTAGTCCGGCGCGAATTTCGCCAGATCGGCATTGATCGCCTCCACCAGATCCAGCATGGGAGCCTTCACCTTCGTTTCGAAGATTTCCTTGCGCGGCTGGAACCACTCGCGATCATTGTTGCGGGCAAGCCCGCGCAAAAATGTCAGGGCCTCGGCGGGAAATCCCGGGAACATGCGTCCATTATCGGATAGCGGAGTTATTGAGCGCAGGCGGTTCGATGCGGGAGGCGGCCGGGGTCAGCGGATCGAGAAGTTGTCCGGCGAGATCGGGAGCGACCGCCGCGTCCGAGCCGTATTTTCCCGGCCACGCTTCGGGAAGATAGAGCGTTCCGAAACAGTGATCGACCCAGGGAAACATCGCTGAGAAATTTTTATTCAGCACTTCGGGGCCGTCGTTGGTGTGATGCCAATGATGGAATGCCGGAGTGGCGACCAGCCGTTCCAGCGCCCCGAAGCGCCAGGAAACGTAGGCGTGAACAAAATAGGCCCAATATGTACTCAGGATCGCAACAGCCATTGGCACCGAATCGACGCGGGTGGCGAAAGGCTGCGCCAGCCCAAAAATGTAGAGAGGGACGGTCGCGCAAAAATGGGTAAAGAAAATATCGACGGGATGAGCCTTGGCGGTGATCAGCCAGTCGAGCTCCTCCGCGCTGTGATGAACCGCGTGGAATCGCCACAGAAAGGGAATTTCATGCGACCAGCGGTGCCCCCAGTAGCCGCCGATTTCGTTGGCCAGCAGCGCCAGGACCAGGCGAAACCAGAGAGGCAGCGCCGCCATACACGAGTAAAAGGCCAGCGGAGTGAGGCGATGCAATCCCGCCGACAAAACCGTCAGCGGCAGAATCATGAGCAGCCGCGGCACGATGCCGTTTAGAAAGTAATAAACCAAGTCGGCCAAGAAGAAACGGCGGAAAATTCTCTGCTTGCGCCGCCCGAAAATTCTTTCAAGCGGCGCGAACACGATCAGCAGAAACGCAAACCACACGGCCAGTTGCACAAACTGGCCGCGTAATGAGGTGAGATGGCGCGCAAAATCCATCAGACTGCTATCGGCGGGGCGGCCCGCTTTCCTTATCCGCGCTTCGCCGCGCGGCGCCGCAGAGCGTGACCGGCAAACAACAGCGCCGCGCCGCTTAAAGCCAGCGCCCAGGTCCCCGGTTCAGGTACGGGATCCAATTGCACGGCGGCGAGATCGAAAAACGGCGGTTGATAAGGCGTGATGCTCTGGCCGGCAGGAGCGGCGACATGAGCCACGAACTCCAGCGTTTCGCTGACCGCGCTGGCGAAAAAGGTAAACGATTCAAACTCCCAGGGCGTAGCTTGCGCGCCCTTATTGTCCATTTTATCCGTCGTGTAGACAAGGTCGCCTGCCGGAGGCGTGTAAGCGCCCTGGCCCGCGCCGGGAATCAGGTAGACCTTCCAGCTATCCAGGTACTCTTTATCGTTGCCATCCTCTTCGTTGGAGGCCTGATAAAACGAGATCTGATACTGGTTGCCAATTGTGAGGCCGCTCATCGTGGCGGAAATGGGAGCGCCCCAGGTTGGATCGCCGTCCACTTCGACATAATTTGTCACCCCGCCAGGAAGGATTGCGGAGTTTCCCGGCTGCGCGGGAATGCTGACGTGCTGCGAGCTGCCCGGTCCGGGATTGCCGCACGTGTTGGAAATATCGGCGGAGAGAAGCCCGACCACGCAGACGATCTGTTCGGTGGTGCCTCCTCCGCCGGTATAGTTTTCGGTCCAGACTCCGGCGGTATAAGCCGGGCTGCCGGAAGCGAAGGCAATCTGGGTGTTGCTCCCGAAGCTATATGAAGTCGTGGCGAAAAGAGCCCCCGGCGCGCTCACCAGCGCAAGCAGCGGCATCGCGAAGCGAAAGGTCATGAACAATGTTGCGGCAACATCGGGGATTTAGAAATTAGGGAAGCTCTAAGGTGGAAGGCAAAAGATCCGTTAGCGGCCCATAGTACGAAAAAAGCGCGGCGCCCGCCTTCGCGGGGGCTCCTACCCCATATTGGGCGAAACGCTATTGCCCGCCCGCGGCTGGCCGTTCGATGGTTACGATGGCCTGAGCCTCGGCCGATTCGCCTTTGCCCACGGGCCCGACGCCCTCGGCCGTCTTGAACTTCACCGATACGCAATCGAGATCGATCGAGAGCGCGCGGGCGATCGATTCCCGAATCGCCTGGCGAAAATCCTTCAGCCTGGGACGCTCCAGAATCACCGTGCTATCGACGTTGACGATGCGATCGCCGCGCTCGCGCACCAGCTTCGCCGCGTGCGCCAGGAAAACGGCGCTATCGGCGCCCTTCCATTGCGGATCGCTGTCGGGAAAGTGCATGCCGATGTCCCCTAGCGCCGCCGCGCCGAGCAACGCGTCGGTAATGGCATGCAAAAGAATGTCGGCATCGGAGTGTCCTTCGAGCCCGAACGAACAAGGAATGGAAATACCGCCCAGAATCAGCGGGCGGCCGTAGGCGAGGCGATGCGCGTCCCAGCCCAATCCGGTCCGAATCACGAAGCAGCCAGCTCCTCGGCCAAAAACAGGCGGGCCAGATCCATATCGGTCGGCTTGGTAATTTTGATATTGCGATCGGTGCCCTGCACGACGCTCACTTCAACCTGCTCCAGGCGCTCCACCAGGCTGGCCTCGTCGGTGCCCAGAAAGCCGTCCTGTTTCGCCATCTCAAAGGCGCGTTTCAGAAGATCAAAGCGAAAAACTTGCGGCGTCTGCGCCAGAACCAAATGCTCGCGCGGAAGCGTCGCGCGAATCTTGTTTTTGTGGACCCGCTTCACTGTGTCCACCGGCACAATCCCGATAATGGCGGCTCCCGTCTGTGCCGCTTCGTGAATGACCCGGTCGATCAGATCCGGTTCGATGAACGGGCGGACGGCGTCGTGGACGGCGACCAGATCCGTTTCCAAAGAAAGCGCGGCCAGCGCGTTTTCTACCGACTCCTGGCGGCTTTCGCCACCCTGAACAAGGCGGACCGGACGCGTGGGATGTTCCTGATGAATCAGCCCGCGAACCCAATCGATATCCTCCTGCCGCAGCGCCACCACGATTTCGGAAACCAACGCGGATCGCAGAAACTTGCGGATGGTGTGAATCAGGATTGGCGCGCCCTCAAGCAGCATGAACTGCTTGCGGCTGACCCCCGATTTTTCGCGGCCCATCCGCGTTCCGAGACCGGCGGCGGGCAGAATGACCGAAACTTTCATGCAGGCGATCTACGATTGTATCCGAAACCGGAAGCTTGGGCCGCATCCGCCTGCAATCGGGGCTTTGGCTGCTGCTCGCCGGATGAATCGCCCCCTCTCAGAGATTTTCGCCGAAATTGCGAAACTTTTCCGACGAACGGCCGTATGAAACAACATGCGGTTAAAGTACGTTCTCCGCCGGCTGGCCGCCGCGCCGATATTTACCCTACTGACAATCGCCACGCTGGCCGTCGGAATCGGCGCGAATACCGCGATTTTCAGCGTAATCAACGGAATCCTCTTAAAGCCGCTGCCCTATCCTCGCCCCGATGAGTTGATCGTAATAACCCACTCGGCGCCGGGGATCAATTTCACCGATACCGGCATCGCGCCGTTTCTTTATTTCACGTATCTGGAGCAAGGCCGCACATTCGCGCACTTCGGAATCTGGACATCAGATTCGCTGAGCATCACAGGCCTGGCCGAGCCGGAACAGGTGAACGCGATCGATGTCACCTTCGATCTGCTGCCCGCTTTAGGTGTGCAGCCCGTGCTGGGGCGATGGTTTTCCGAAAAAGACGACTCACCCGATGCGCCGCGCACCGCCGTCCTGACTTATCCGTACTGGCAAACCCGATTCGGCGGCGATCGTTCGGTGATCGGCCGGCGCATCGTCGCCGACGGCCAGGCGCACGAAATTATCGGCGTGATGCCGGAAAATTTCCGATTCCTCGACCGCCAGCCGGCGCTTCTTGTTCCTATGCGTCTGGACCGCGCCAAAACGCTGCTTGGAAATTTCAACTATCGCGGCATCGCGCGATTAAAGACCGGAGTCTCCATCACCCAGGCGAGCGCCGATATGGCGCGCCTGATTCCGGTCGCGCTGCGCAGTTTTCCGCCGTTCCCCGGATTTAACCTCAAAATGTTCGAGGATGCGCGGCTGACGGCGACTCCGCGCCCGCTCAAGGACGATCTGGTCGGCGATATTCGCAAAACGCTGTGGGTTTTAATGAGCACGATTGGCATCGTGCTGCTGATCGCCTGCGCCAACGTCGCCAATTTGCTGTTGGTGCGCGCCGAGGGCCGCCGTCATGAGCTGGCGATCCGCGCGGCGCTCGGCGCGGGATGGAACCGGATTATCGGCGAATTGCTGATGGAAAGCGTCACGCTGGCGGTGCTCGGGGGCATCGCCGGCGTCGGCCTGGCTTATGGCGCGCTGAAAATTTTGCTCGCCATGGCTCCCGCCAATCTTCCGCGCCTCGATCAGATTTCGATCGACGGCAACGTTGTTCTGTTCACGCTGGCGGTATCGGTGCTGGCGGGCCTGCTGTTCGGCGCGGTCCCGGCGATCAAGGCGGCGGGACGTGGCGTATCGCTCACGCTGCGCGCCGGCGGGAGGTCGATGAGCCAGAGCCGGGAGGGCCATCGCGCGCGCAATGCGCTGGTGATCGTGCAGGTCGCCATGGCGCTGGTGCTGCTGATCGGCTCCGGGTTAATGATCCGCACGTTTCAGGCACTCAAGACGGTTAAGCCCGGCTTCACTGATCCGGCGCAGGTCGAAACCATGGAAATTACCATTCCCGAATCGCAGGTTCACGATCCGGTCGCGACCGTGCGTATGGAGCAGGCGATCCTCGACAAGCTTAACGCCATCCCCGGCGTCTTCGCCGCCGCCGGGATCAAATCGATTCCGATGACCGGAAATAACTGGCTCGATCCGATCTACGCGGAAGGCCACGTCTATCCGGCGAACCATATCCCGCCGTTAAGGCGATATCAGTTCATTTCACCGGGGCTGCTGAAGGCCATGGGCTACAGCCTGGTCGCGGGCCGCGAATTCACCTGGACGGACATTTACGAGCAACGCCCTGTGGCGATGCTGTCCGAAAATCTGGCGCGCGAGCTGTGGGGCGATCCGGCCAACGCGATTGGCAAGCAGGTTCGCGAGTTCACCAACTCCCCGTGGCGAGAGGTGGTCGGCGTGATCGGCGACGAGCGGGAAGACGGCGTCGATCAAAAAGCGCCCACGATCGCCTATTGGCCGATTCTGGCGTCGCATTTTGAAGGAAACGACGTTGCGTTGCGGCGAACGCTGACCTACGTGATCCGCAGTCCTCGCGCGGGCACGCAAAGCTTCCTCAAGGAAATCCAGGCCGCGGTGTGGAGCGTCAATCCCAACCTGCCGCTCGCGCAGGTGCGTACGCTGGAGGCGGTTTACGAAAAATCCCTGGCGCGAACTTCCTTCACTCTGGTGATGCTGGCGATCGCCGGAGGCATGGCCCTGCTGATCGGACTGGTGGGAATTTACGGCGTGGTTTCCTATTCGGTCTCACAGCGCACGCGCGAAATCGGAATTCGCATCGCTCTCGGAGCGCAGCACGGGGCCGTGACGGGGATGTTTTTGCGGCATGCTCTTCTGCTGGCCGCCACGGGAGCCGGCGCGGGCCTTGTCATCGCGTCCCTGCTGGTCCGCTTCATCTCCTCGCTGCTGTTCGGGGTAAGCGCCCTCGATCCGCTGACCTATGCCGGGGTGTCGATCGTGCTGATCGCGGCGGTGCTGATCGCCAGCGCGATCCCCGCCCGCCGCGCAACCTCGATCGATCCGCTGCAAGCATTGCGAACGGAATAGCCTGAGTTGAAGCTCGGCGCGGGATTGAAATCCCGCTCCTCCGTTATTACAGAACGCTGGTTTCCGTGTACGAGCCGAAGACGTCTTTGAGCGCGGCGCACATTTCCCCGACCGTCGCGTAGGCGCGGACGGCGTCCAGAATATACGGCATCGTGTTTTCGTTTCCTTCGGCGGCGCGGCGCAGCGCATTCAGCGCGCGTTCGACGGCCGCTGCGTCGCGGCGAGCCTTCACTTCGCGGAGGCGCTCGATCTGCTTGCGCTCCGCGGTTTCGTCGATCTGTAACAGCTCAATCGGCTTCTCGTCCTGCTCGACGAACTTATTGACGCCGACGATGACGCTTTCGCCCTGCTCCACCGATTGCTGAAATTCGAAGCTCGCGTTGGCGATTTCGGTTTGCGGATAACCGCGCTCGATCGCCTGGATCATCCCGCCCATGCCGTCGATGGCGCGGATGTAATCGTTGGCGGCGTTTTCCATGTCCAGCGTCAGCTTCTCGAGAAAATAACTGCCGCCCAGCGGATCCGGGACATTGGGGACGCCGCTTTCGTAGGCGATCACCTGCTGGGTGCGCAGCGCGATGGTCACGGCGTGTTCGGAGGGCAGCGCGTAGGCTTCGTCGAGCGAATTGGTGTGCAGCGACTGGCATCCGCCGAGCACGGCGGCGAGCGCCTGAATCGCGGTGCGGACGATATTGTTCTGCGGCTGTTGCCAGGTAAGCGAGCATCCTGCGGTCTGCGCGTGGAAGCGCAGCTTCCAGGAGCGTTCATCGCGCGCGCCATAACGATCGCGCATCGCCAGCGCCCAGATTTTGCGCGCGGCGCGGTACTTGGCGATCTCCTCGAAAAAGTCGTTATGCGCGTTGAAAAAGAAGCTCAGCCGCGGCGCGAAGGAATCCACCGGCAGGCCGCGCTCCAGGGCCCAATCGACGTATTCCATGCCGTCGCGCAGAGTAAAGGCCAGCTCCTGCACGGCGGTGGATCCGGCTTCGCGGATGTGATAGCCGGAAATCGAGATCGGATTGAAGCGCGGCACGCACCTGGAGGCGAACTCGATCGAGTCGGTCACCAGCCGCATCGACGGGCGGGGCGGATAAATGTATTCCTTCTGCGCGATGTATTCCTTCAAAATGTCGTTCTGCAAGGTGCCGGAGACGCGGGCCCAAGGCACGCCCTGCTGTTCTGCAACCACCAGGTACATCGCCCAGATGATGGAGGCGGGCGAGTTGATAGTCATCGAAACCGTCACGTCGCCGAGCGGGATGCCGCGAAACAGAATTTCCATATCGGCGAGCGAGGAAATGGCGACGCCGCATTTTCCGACTTCGCCGAGTGAGCTGGGATCGTCCGAATCGACGCCCATCAGCGTCGGCAGGTCGAAGGCGACCGAAAGCCCCATCTGGCCCTGCGAGAGCAGGTAGTGATAGCGCGCGTTAGTCTCTTCGGCGGTCGCAAATCCCGCAAACTGGCGCATGGTCCAGAGCTTGCCGCGATACATCGTTTCATGTATGCCGCGCGTGTAGGGGAACTGGCCGGGGGCGGGGAGTTCGAGCCCGGCAATATCTTCCGGACCATAGACGGGCGCGAGCGGCAGCCCGCTTAAAGTTTTCGCCGGCTTCGGCTGGGCGAGAGTTTGGCTCATGTCGTTCTCATTTTAGCGCCGTTTTGCCGCAAGTCTCGCGATTTCAAAAACGCCCGCGATTTTTCACGGCTGAAATTTCGCGATCGCGCCCTTGGGTCCAACCGCCCAACCGGCATCGCCAAAAAAGCTGATCGCGTTATAGCCGCCGGAGTCGAATTGCTTCCATGTGTTACCGCCGTCAATTGAAACATCGGAACCGGATGTTCCGGCCGCGATCCACATTTTTTTCGCGGCGAAGTAGGCGACCGCGGAACGATACCCGTGTGGCGGCTCGGCGGGCGCGCTCCAGCTTTTGCCGCCGTTGGCTGTCAGCGCTGCGTTTCCGCTTGAATCGGCGGGCTTTTGATAATCGCCGCCCACGGCGACCCCGTGCAGCGCGTCCGCGAAGGCGAGAGAAAAAATTCCGGCGGTCGCGCCGCCGCTCAGGGGCGTCTTCGCGGCCGACCATGTTTCGCCGCCATCGGTCGAATGCCACACGCGGCCCGCGCCGGTTCCAAACCAGGCTTCGCGCGCGCCGCGAATCGTCAGGCAGGAATTGCTGGCCGCGAAGGCTCCTTCCTTGGGCAGCGCCGGCGGACCTTTCTGGCGCTTCCAGCTTACCCCGCCGTCCGACGTGGTCAGGATGAGAAATCGCCCTTTGACGGGATCGCCGAGGAGAATTCCATGCGCTTCGTCCCAGAACGCGATCGCGTCGAAAAATCCGGCGGGGTCGGGATTGGTGTAAAGCAATTCCCAATGCGCGCCGGCGTCGGACGTTTTATACACCCGCGATTTTTCGCCCTCTCCGGCGCTGAGCAGCACCGCCGAATTTTCATCGAAGGCCCACAGCCCGCGAAAATCCGCATCCGCCGCGCCGGCCACTTGCGCGCTTTTCCAGGTAATCCCGCCGTCGAGCGTGCGAAGAAACGTTCCTTTCGCGCCGCTGGCCCAAACAATCGCCGGGCTCACCGCCATCACCCCGCGCAGCGACGCGGTGGTGGTGCTTTGCTGCGGCGACCAGCTTTGCCCGAAGGCGGCAGCCGCCGTAAAAATCGCCATCCACTTCATCTCGACGACAGTATACGCTGTGCATATCAGAAGTTCGCCGCCCTGCAAAGCGGCGCATGGCGGCTAGCGGTCGATCAGGCGAATCATGCTTACGTTGATGGTGAACTCGCGATCGTCCGTTTCGACGCGCCATAGCGGCGACGCATGAAGCTCGATGACGTACTCCTCCGCGTCGGACACGTCCGTTTCGCACACAAACAGACCGGTCCGATCGATCTTCCATAATCCCGCCGGCGTTCCGTTCACGATCACGCGAACCTCGCCGGGAACTCCCCTGGCGGATGCATGGCAGCGAATCCGGAGCCGCCGCGGAGCCGGTTTGACGGCTCGCAACCGCGCCACGGCGCGCGCGCCCATCCAGCGATATCTGTTGCCGAAGACGCCTTCCAGTTCGTACCATCCTTCGAGCAGATGCCGCTCGTGGCCGGGCCGCGAAAAATCGATAATGTCGTCGCGCTCGCCGGGATAAAGCTCGGCGCGCTCGCGCGACGGCAGCAGATTGTAGACGCCGTCTTCGTTGGCGGCGCGATAATCGCAGCTCCGGCAGATCAGCACCTCATCGTTGAGCGCCATCGCCGACCGGCAATCGGGGCAGCGGAGAAAAGCTTCGAAGGGCCGAATATCGCTTCCCTCCGGCGCCGCCCCGGCTTTTTTTGAAATCGCGGCGAGCGTGCCGCCGAGCAGCCGCGCGGCCCGCCACTCGGAGCGGTGCGGGTCCAGGCGAACGGCAGCGCGTTTCACCAGACGCTCGCCCCAGCCATGCTGCTGAACAAAAATTTCATAGCGATGCTCCGAAAAATGTTTTTGAACCAGATCGTGCCATCGTTTCAGAGACATGGTGTGATTCTGGCGGATGCCGAAGCTTTCTTCCTGCCGCGCCCCGATCACGTCGCGCACCAGAAATCCGAGCAGGCCGCGATCGAAAAGCCATCGCTCCCACGGTTTCATGTTGTTGTAATAGGGACAACGGTAGAGGCGCAGGGAAAGCAGCCGCCGCAGCGGTTCCTCGGCGAAGAAAAAAATCCCGCCGGGCTGGAGCACCCGGTGAACTTCGCGGAATACCCGGTCGATATCCGGAAACTGGCTGAGCATCTGAAACGCGCAGACCATTCGCAGCGATTCGTCCGCGAAGGGAAGATCGGCCGCGTCGCCAGCAATCCGAACCGGCGCGTGCGGCAGATTCCAGGCCTGTTGCAGCGCGCGCCCGTGGCGCAGTGAATCGGCCGATAAATCGAGCGCGAAGCCGGAGGCGCCGAATTCATTCGACAGCATGTAGCTGGAATGTCCGGCATTGGCGCCGATTTCGAGAAAAGGCGAAAGATGGCCGAAAAATTCGCGATATTTGCGCAAAATCCCGGCGCGGCGCTCGTTTTCCTCGGCGTAGACGCGCAGGTTCCGCTCCGGCTCGCCGAGCGAGGCGAAATTGTGAAACTCGACCTGGGCGCGTTTTACCGAAAATGGCTGAGTCACAATCCCAGCAGCATCTCCATGGTCAGGACGCGCATGTCCGGGACCAGCACATCCGGGGAGTGCGCGGCCAACTCTTCCGCGCCGGCCAGACCAGTGGCGACGGCGACGGCGCGAATCCGATTTGCTCGCGCCGCGCCTATATCGTTAGGATGATCGCCAACCAGCGCAACCCGAGTCTGGCCATCGATCCAGCCCTGCCCGCGCGCGTAGCGCAGAGCGATTCGCACCAGCCCCGCGCGATCCTTCGCCAGTTCGGCGAAGGCGCCGAATCGCAGATAGGGACGCAGCCCGGCGCGTTCCATTTTCTTCCATCCGATGCGTGTCAGGTTTCCGGTGACCAGCCCGGCGGGCACGCCGCGCCGCCAAAGCCGATAGAGCAGCATGCGCGCGCCGGGGCAGACGCGGCGGCGAAGGTCGGGGCAGGTGCGCGCGTAAATCCGCTGCGCGCGCGCCACCACCAGCGGCATGCTGCGGCGAATCAAGGCCGGCGAAGCGCCCGCGTTGCGCAGCATCTGCTCGACGATATCCCGGTCGAGCATGCCCTGCACCGGCACGTTTTCCGTCGTGGTTTCGATTCCGGTGATAGAACGCACCGCGCTCACCAGCGCCTCGCGATGATGCGGACCGGCGCGGCGCAACAGCGTGCCGTCGATATCGAACAGCACCAGTCCGGGAGCGGGCGCTTGCATGTCATTTTCAATATACCTGCTAGAATGGGCATCGAATGCAGGTTTTGAAGGCCGGT